>NZ_JAVREQ010000282.1:0-215 GCF_031845485.1 Streptomyces hazeniae | reverse complement strand
CTGACGCTGAGGAGCGAAAGCGTGGGGAGCGAACAGGATTAGATACCCTGGTAGTCCACGCCGTAAACGTTGGGAACTAGGTGTGGGCCACATTCCACGTGGTCCGTGCCGCAGCTAACGCATTAAGGTCCCCGCCTGGGGAGTACGGCCGCAAGGCTAAAACTCAAAGGAATTGACGGGGGCCCGCACAAGCGGCGGAGCATGTGGCTTAATTC
>NZ_JAVREQ010000281.1:0-215 GCF_031845485.1 Streptomyces hazeniae | reverse complement strand
GAATTAAGCCACATGCTCCGCCGCTTGTGCGGGCCCCCGTCAATTCCTTTGAGTTTTAGCCTTGCGGCCGTACTCCCCAGGCGGGGACCTTAATGCGTTAGCTGCGGCACGGACCACGTGGAATGTGACCCACACCTAGTTCCCAACGTTTACGGCGTGGACTACCAGGGTATCTAATCCTGTTCGCTCCCCACGCTTTCGCTCCTCAGCGTCAG
>NZ_JAVREQ010000280.1:0-215 GCF_031845485.1 Streptomyces hazeniae | reverse complement strand
CTGACGCTGAGGAGCGAAAGCGTGGGGAGCGAACAGGATTAGATACCCTGGTAGTCCACGCCGTAAACGTTGGGAACTAGGTGTGGGTCACATTCCACGTGGTCCGTGCCGCAGCTAACGCATTAAGTTCCCCGCCTGGGGAGTACGGCCGCAAGGCTAAAACTCAAAGGAATTGACGGGGGCCCGCACAAGCGGCGGAGCATGTGGCTTAATTC
>NZ_JAVREQ010000279.1:0-215 GCF_031845485.1 Streptomyces hazeniae | reverse complement strand
CTGACGCTGAGGAGCGAAAGCGTGGGGAGCGAACAGGATTAGATACCCTGGTAGTCCACGCCGTAAACGTTGGGAACTAGGTGTGGGCCACATTCCACGTGGTCCGTGCCGCAGCTAACGCATTAAGTTCCCCGCCTGGGGAGTACGGCCGCAAGGCTAAAACTCAAAGGAATTGACGGGGGCCCGCACAAGCGGCGGAGCATGTGGCTTAATTC
>NZ_JAVREQ010000278.1:0-254 GCF_031845485.1 Streptomyces hazeniae | reverse complement strand
CCGCATCCACACCGCGATCGGCGACATCCCGCCCGCCGAATGCGAAGCCACCTACTACGCTCAGCACCAGCCGCAACCGGCGGCTGGAGCCAGTCCATAGAGCCTCCACCGACCCCGGCACGGTTCAATGTCCGACTTGTCGATGTGTTGGTTCCGCTGCTTCGCCGGTCCTGTCCTGAGGCCGGAGGAGGCTACGGCGGTTCCTACGAACTGCGTCTGACCGCGAAGGAGGCCACGGAGCTGGGCGGCGTGGC
>NZ_JAVREQ010000277.1:0-255 GCF_031845485.1 Streptomyces hazeniae | reverse complement strand
AGCAGATGCGAGGAGAGCCATGACTGCGTCCGAACTGCCGTGGTTCAAGAGCAGCTACAGCGGAAGCTCTGGCGACGACTGCGTCGAAGTGGCCCTGTCCTGGCGCAAGTCCAGCCACAGCAGCGGCAGTGACGGCGACTGCATCGAGGTGGCGACGTGCGCCACCACCGTGCACGTACGCGACTCCAAGGACCCCCACGGCCCACAGCTCGCGCTCTCCCCCACCACATGGCGTTCCTTCCTCCTCCTCACCGC
>NZ_JAVREQ010000276.1:0-255 GCF_031845485.1 Streptomyces hazeniae | reverse complement strand
ACCTCGACTCCCTCCTCGCCCCCGACATCCGCGAGTTCGTGGTGGAGCCGGAGCTGAAGCAGCTCGTCGAGGACGGCATCAAGATCGAGACCGAGGGCTACCGGCTGCTGGTGAACCCCACCGGCCGCTTCGAGATCGGCGGCCCGATGGGCGACGCCGGGCTCACCGGCCGCAAGATCATCATCGACACCTACGGCGGCATGGCCCGCCACGGCGGCGGCGCCTTCTCCGGCAAGGACCCGTCCAAGGTCGACC
>NZ_JAVREQ010000275.1:0-255 GCF_031845485.1 Streptomyces hazeniae | reverse complement strand
GCCCGCTGCACGACGACGAGCTGAAGGCCGAGATGCAGGGCGAGCTCAAGGCCGACCGCTCCACACGAGCGGAGGAGGAGTTCGAACTGGAGCCCTCCGGTGAGGACCAGCCGGAGGCCAGCCGTGCGCCGGACGAGGCGATGCACGGCGGCACGCCTCCCGGTATGAGTGACGACGACGTCGAGCTGCGCTCCGACCTCGCCCGGCATCTCGGCCCCGGCCTGTACCCGACGGACCGGGACGGGGTGCTGGACA
>NZ_JAVREQ010000274.1:0-255 GCF_031845485.1 Streptomyces hazeniae | reverse complement strand
GCCATGAGCGGCACCGACTACAAGGACCTCGAGAACACCCCTGACAACGTCGCCTCGACCACCCGGGCGCTTGCGGTGAGCACCGCCCACCTCGCCCGCGTCCTCCGCGAACGGCCCTACCCCGCCCTCTGAGCCGATTGTACGGGGACCGGCACCGTGGCGGCACCACGGGCCGCGGCACGCAGATCGGCCGCAACGTACTGCCGCCGCCCGCAGACCCCGGCCGTGAGGCACCTGAGCGCAGCGTGTAGCCGT
>NZ_JAVREQ010000273.1:0-255 GCF_031845485.1 Streptomyces hazeniae | reverse complement strand
GTCCTCACCGGAGGGCTCCAGTTCGAACTCCTCCTCCGCTCGTGTGGAGCGGTCGGCCTTGAGCTCGCCCTGCATCTCGGCCTTCAGCTCGTCGTCGTGCAGCGGGCCGGTCTTGTCGCTGGTCATGCGGGTCCTCCATGTTCGAAGACGGGCCCTGACCGGGTTGCCTCGCCCGCCCCGCCCTCAAACGTCCCGCCTACGTGGTCCCGCGGCCGAGGCCGAGTGCCGCGGGAAGGTCACGCAGGTCGTCGACGA
>NZ_JAVREQ010000272.1:0-255 GCF_031845485.1 Streptomyces hazeniae | reverse complement strand
GTGGCCAGCACCAGAATGTCGGCGTCGAGGATCTTCTGGCGCAGCTGCGGCCATTGGTCCCCCTCCCCCATGTCGACGGCCACACCCGGCAGGATGTCGTAGTCCACGACGCGGACCAGCTCGGTGCACACCTCCTGCGTGCGCAGTTCGTTCAGCACCTGCTCGGCCAGCAACTGGCTGCTGGACTCCGCCGGCGAGCGGTTGAGGGTGCAGACCAGGGCGAGAGCCGTGAGCGGCGAGAGATCCATGTCCATG
>NZ_JAVREQ010000271.1:0-255 GCF_031845485.1 Streptomyces hazeniae | reverse complement strand
CCCCTAACCACAGGTCATCCCCCAGGTTTTCAACCCTGGTGGGTTCGGGCCTCCACGAAGTCTTACCTCCGCTTCACCCTGCCCATGGCTAGATCACTCCGCTTCGGGTCTTGAACACGCTACTCAGGTCGCCCTCTTCGGACTCGCTTTCGCTACGGCTCCCCCACACGGGTTAACCTCGCAACATGCCGCAAACTCGCAGGCTCATTCTTCAAAAGGCACGCAGTCACGACACAGCAAGCAAGCTTGCTGTGC
>NZ_JAVREQ010000270.1:0-255 GCF_031845485.1 Streptomyces hazeniae | reverse complement strand
CCCCTAACCACAGGTCATCCCCCAGGTTTTCAACCCTGGTGGGTTCGGGCCTCCACGAAGTCTTACCTCCGCTTCACCCTGCCCATGGCTAGATCACTCCGCTTCGGGTCTTGAACACGCTACTCAGATCGCCCTCTTCGGACTCGCTTTCGCTACGGCTCCCCCACACGGGTTAACCTCGCAACATGCCGCAAACTCGCAGGCTCATTCTTCAAAAGGCACGCAGTCACGACACAGCAAGCAAGCTTGCTGTGC
>NZ_JAVREQ010000269.1:0-269 GCF_031845485.1 Streptomyces hazeniae | reverse complement strand
GCTCGACACCGAACACCTGCTTGAACTCGTCGATGAAGGCTACGAGCGCCTGTGTGGCCGGTCGAGCTCGGCCGCGAAGAAAGCCGATGCGGCCTTGAGGATCTCGTTCGCCCTCTTCAGCTCGGCGCTCTCGGTCTTGAGGCGCTTGATCTCGGCGGCTTCTTCAGAAGTGACCCCCGGTCGCTGGCCGGCGTCGACCTGGGCTTTCCGGACCCAGGTCCGCACGGTCTCCGCCGCACCGATTCCGAGCGTTGCGGCGACCGCTTTCA
>NZ_JAVREQ010000268.1:0-323 GCF_031845485.1 Streptomyces hazeniae | reverse complement strand
GTCCACTGTGCAGTTCTCAAACAACAACCAGCCACCCATCACCCCGAGCCAAAACCCGAGAACACTGGGACCGGACCGAAGACAACAGACCATGCGGCCGTGCCCTCAGACACCCAACAGCGCGCCCGACACCCACCCCGAACCCCCTCGCTTTCCACGCCGAAGCAGTACTCACAAGAAAGACCCGAAGGCCGATGCCGAATAGTCAACGTTCCACCCATGAGCGACCACCGCCGGACACGCGCCGGCGTAATGGCTCTGGACCACCAGACCACAAGGGCCCGGCAGCCAGCTGCTCCTTAGAAAGGAGGTGATCCAGCCGC
>NZ_JAVREQ010000267.1:0-327 GCF_031845485.1 Streptomyces hazeniae | reverse complement strand
GTCCACTGTGCAGTTCTCAAACAACAACCAGCCACCCATCACCCCGAGCCAAAACCCGAGAACACTGGGACCGGACCGAAGACAACAGACCATGCGGCCGTGCCCTCAGACACCCAACAGCGCGCCCCACCGGCCCCACCCGCACCGCATCCGTTCCACGCCCCGAAGAGCAGTACTAGAACACGAACCGAGAAGAACCGGCCGAATAGTCAACGTTCCACCCATGAGCGACCACCGCCGGACACGCGCCGGCGTAATGGCTCTGGACCACCAGACCACAAGGGCCCGGCAGCCAGCTGCTCCTTAGAAAGGAGGTGATCCAGCCGC
>NZ_JAVREQ010000266.1:0-370 GCF_031845485.1 Streptomyces hazeniae | reverse complement strand
CGCCTCGACCCACGCGGGTGAGTAGCGCGTCGAGGCTCTCCCCGGCCGGCCGGGCCGATGTCGAGTTTTTGTTCGCCCGCACCCGCGGCTCCTTCTGAGGTTTTCACGCTCGCGCCGGCCCGGGCCGCCAAGTTCTGGCTGCGGGCCTCCCGGGTGAGCCTGCCACACACCCCGCCAGCCCTGCCGGGGCCGCCCTGCCCGTCGTGCCGTCGAGACGGGCCGGGAGGTTCAGGTGGCCGTTTCGGTGAGGTGTGCGGTGATGACGAGGTTGTCCTGGTAGGTGCGTGTGTCTGGGTCCCAGCCGGTGCAGGTGATCAGCGTCAGCCGGGGGCGCGTGGTGGGCCGGTAGACGCGTGCGGGGAAGTCGTCG
>NZ_JAVREQ010000265.1:0-379 GCF_031845485.1 Streptomyces hazeniae | reverse complement strand
ACGCGGTCGCCCGTCCCATCTCTGCCTGCTGTTCCTCCACACGCCGGGCGATCAGCGGTGCGGTCAACTGAAGTGCGGACACTACGACGGGACTGCCGATGAGCACGAGCAGGCCCAGCGGCAGGTCGATGCTCCGCAGCACGACGCCGCATACGACTGTGGCGACAACCGCACCGGCGACGCGCGGCAGGTAGTCGATGACGTAGCCGGTTTCATCGGCATCCGTAGACGAAATCGAGAGTAGTTCACCGGCTTTGAAATCCGTTTGGATGCCCAGCGGGTCGAGGAGCTTGGCGCTGATCTCGATGCGCAACAGGTGCGATTCGCGCGCGACCGCATACATCAGCAGCCGGGACCCGAACCGCCACAGAACCGACAG
>NZ_JAVREQ010000264.1:0-380 GCF_031845485.1 Streptomyces hazeniae | reverse complement strand
ATCCAGCGCGCCGCCTCCGGGCTGCTACGCGGTGGCACGGGCGCGTGGCACAGGCCGGGCAGATGGACGGAACTGCGGACAGAACGCGGAGAGGACGGCGGACGGAACTGCGGATCGGGGCCCGGCGCCCTTCGGGCCGACCTGGGACCCGCTGGCTGCGGGTCGACCGAAAGCCGTTGTCTACTGAACGTCCGGGCCCCACCCGGGTCGCACCCTCCGTCCGGCTGAAACCTTCCCTCGCCCCCGAGGCGCGGGCGCTGAACCTGGCTGTCAGTGGCGGTGCGCCGGTGCGGCACACCACCCCATGACCCAGCGGCGTTCGACCACTGCGTGGAGGTTTAACCGGTCGGACGTCCAGGGGTGGACCCGGCCGAACCTCC
>NZ_JAVREQ010000263.1:0-381 GCF_031845485.1 Streptomyces hazeniae | reverse complement strand
GATCGACCTACTTCCTCAGTCGGACTGGACGGATCAGGATCTCCTCACCAAGGACGAAGCACGCGAACGCCTCGTCGAGGAGATCTCTCGCGCTCGGGCCCGGCTCGACGAAATCACCACGGGCACCGGTGATCCAGCCGAGATCGCCCTGCTCGAACGTCGGCTCCACGCGATGGAATCGATCCACAACGAGTACAACGACTATCTGGACGGGAAGTGACTGCGACCCGGCCGAGGCCAAGGAGTAGAAGTGTCGGCTTCCGCTGACGTCGTCGAGGACATCGACGCGGTGCGCGCCCAGATCCGTCAGTTTCTGGACAACGCGGACAAACCGAAGGGTCTACGGAACTACGGGCCCACCCCCACTGCGGACGACGTCGA
>NZ_JAVREQ010000262.1:0-383 GCF_031845485.1 Streptomyces hazeniae | reverse complement strand
CTCGGCGAGCAGTGCGTCGTGCAGCAGCCTGCCCTTCAGCGCATGCGCGGCGGTGGTGCCGATTCCCGCGATCACGGTCTGATCCGGCCCCGCCGATCCGGATGACAATCCAGATGAAACGCTTCGTACCTCGTCGATGCACCGCGCCACCGCGGCACGGATCGTGGCCGCGCCGTCGGCCTCCAGGAGCGTCATCCCGGTCATCGCATGACCGCCCGTACCGGCTTCACCTGTCGCCCGGCCGGCGCACCGACCACCTCCCCCTTCTCGTAGACCAACTGGCCGCGCAGATAGGTGGCGACCACACTGCCGGTCAGTTCCCACCCGTGATAGGGCGTGACGTTGTGCTTGGAGTGCAGGCTGGCCTGGTCCAGGACCACCTC
>NZ_JAVREQ010000261.1:0-384 GCF_031845485.1 Streptomyces hazeniae | reverse complement strand
CGTAGACACAGCTACCGCCTTGGCGCTGCCGCGCAGGGAGTCCAGTGTTCCCAGTGCCCGATCCAGATCGGTGCGCCAGACATTGCGGCCGTCGACCACGCCGGCCACCAGAAGCTTGTCCTTCAGCTCAGCGACCGCGGCCAGGGCGGCTGCGGAGCCGGCCACCAGATCGACACCGATGGCCTCGACCGGGGTTCGAACCAGGGCAGGAAGCGCATCCGTCAGCTCTCCGAAGTACGTCGCGACGAAAATCGCAGGCCGCTTGGTCAGCCCGCCCAGCCGGGCGTAGGCTCGCTCGGCCAGTTCGGCGGCATTGTCGACCATGTCGGTCACCAACACCGGCTCGTCGAACTGAACCCACTCGACGCCGTGGTCAACCAGCAC
>NZ_JAVREQ010000260.1:0-384 GCF_031845485.1 Streptomyces hazeniae | reverse complement strand
CGGACGGACCGTGGCGCCGACATCCCGGGCCCACACCTTACTCGCGAGTAGCTACGTCTGTGGAGACGCGGGAGCACACCAGCGCCCCGCATCGGAGCCTGGGCATCCGAGCCCCCGGCATTCGAGCCTCCTGGCACCAGAACCTCTGCACCAGATCCCCCGGCACCAGAGCCCCCCCGGCACCAGCCCCTCTGCACTAGAACCCCTCCGGCACCAGAGCCCCGGCACCCAGGTCACCGGGCCCGCCGCTCCCGCCGGTTCACCACCCGCACCCGTACATCGGCCGGGAGACCGCGTACGCCTGCGCAGCGACGCGCGTCCTCGACGACCCCGGCGGCCACCCGGCGCACCACTTCCGCGGGCCGCGCCTCGGGCTCCACGACC
>NZ_JAVREQ010000259.1:0-384 GCF_031845485.1 Streptomyces hazeniae | reverse complement strand
GCCCCGGAAGGGCCCGCCGGACGCGGTGACGACGAGCTTGCGGACGTCGGCGCGTTTACCGGCCGCCAGGGCCTGGAAGAGCGCGGCGTGCTCGGAGTCGACCGGGATGATCTGGCCGGGGGCGGCGAGCGCCTTCACCAGCGGGCCGCCGACGATGAGCGACTCCTTGTTGGCGAGGGCGAGCGTGCGGCCCGCCTTCAGCGCGGCCAGCGTCGGGGCGAGCCCGATGGAGCCGGTGATCCCGTTGAGCACGGTGTGGCACTCGCTCGCGGCGAGCGTGGCCGCCGCGTCGGGTCCGGCGAGGATCTCGGGGAGCGGTTCCCCGGCCCCGTACCGCTCACACAGCGCCTCGCGCAGTCCTCCGACCGCGCCGGGGTCGGAGGA
>NZ_JAVREQ010000258.1:0-385 GCF_031845485.1 Streptomyces hazeniae | reverse complement strand
CTCCTTCACGGTGCCCGTCCGCGGTCGCGGCGGCAGGTTGGCTGCCATCGTGCCATGGGGTGGTCATCGCGGTACCGGCCGCGGTGTGCGCTGGACACCTTCAATTGTCCGGCGTGCACGGGGCAGACTGATCGCATGGCTGATCAGCAGGCGCGAACCGGCGAGAACAGCAGGCCCACCGAGATACCGGCGATCCGTTGGGAGGAGCCACCCGAAGGTCCCGTCCTGGTCCTACTCGACCAGACCAGGTTGCCCGCCGAGGAGGTCGAGCTGGTCTGCACGGACGCGTCCGCGCTGGTGGAGGCGGTCCGGTCGCTCGCCGTGCGGGGAGCGCCGTTGCTCGGCATCGCGGGGGCGTACGGCGTCGCGCTCGCCGCCGCGATGC
>NZ_JAVREQ010000257.1:0-385 GCF_031845485.1 Streptomyces hazeniae | reverse complement strand
CCGCAGACCTGGCCGACACGGTGCTCGCAGCGGCCGCCGCGCAGAACACGGTGGGACGGACAACCGCCGTTCAGTAACGGCTCATTGCGGCGAACAGGTGGCGCTCCGGCCCTTCGTGCCGCTGCGGAGTGACGGGCGGCCGGGGAGGGCGGACGGTCGCGGGACCGCCCGGCGACCGGTCCCGTCAGAGGACCCGCCCCGTCAGAGGTCCGTGAAGCCGGTGGTCGTCTCCTCGTCGGCGCAGCCGCAGCTGGCCCGGCGGGCGACGCCGACCGGAAGCATCAGGGAGACCGGCTCGGCCTCCCGCTCCCCGGTCAGCCGCCGCACCAGCAGCTCGACGGCCTTCTCCCCCAGCCGCACCATCGGCTGCCGCACGGTGGTCAGG
>NZ_JAVREQ010000256.1:0-386 GCF_031845485.1 Streptomyces hazeniae | reverse complement strand
GGTTGCCTTGCCGACCGGCCTGGCGTCCGCTGACTCCAGTGCGTCGGGCAACGCGGTGGGCAGGCCCGCCTTCGACAACCCCGCGCCGGGAGTGCGGGCGGCACAGGCCGTCGGCGACAAGGTGTTCAACCAGACGCCCGGCGTCAACAAGACGCTCGACGACAGCCCGTTGGGCGAGGTTTACCACACCAACTTCGGCACGGCGAACTACGCCGATCCCAGCAAGGGCACCAACGGTGTGGTCCAGGGGGAGCTGAACGTCAACGCCGGTAAGTACTACTACAACCAGACGCAGAAGTACTCGAACCAGTACCTCGGCAACAAGATCCTCCCGGACGAGAAGGACCTGCCGGGCACCCTGCCCAAGGCCATCGCTGGGGACGGAC
>NZ_JAVREQ010000255.1:0-386 GCF_031845485.1 Streptomyces hazeniae | reverse complement strand
GACGGGTTGATCCTCGGCGACGCCCGGGCGGACGACCACACGGTGCTCGAGGAGCTGACCCGTCGCGAGGTGCCGTTCGTGTTGGTGAACCGTTGTGTCGCAGGCTATCCCGCTGCAACCTGTGACAACTACCTCGGCGGGAGGCTTGCGGCCGAGCACCTCCTCGAGTTGGGGCACCGCCGGGTCGGTGTCATCGCCGGCCTGGCGCACGCGAGCACCGGGATCGACCGGCCTGCGGGCTTTGTCGACCGTTTCCGGGAGGCGGGCATCGAAGTGCCCGAGGGGAACATTGTGTTCACGGGTCTGGACAGCCACGGTGGTCACGTCGCCGCGGACCGCCTACTCGATGCGGCATCACCGCCGACCGCGCTGTTCGCGGTGAACGA
>NZ_JAVREQ010000254.1:0-388 GCF_031845485.1 Streptomyces hazeniae | reverse complement strand
CGCCCGCCGAGGCCATCATGGCCCTGGATCGCGGAGCCCTGTCGGTTCGCGCCATGATCATGGTGCGGTTGACCGACGCGCGTCCGCCGGGCAACGTCGAGGGCGAGCTGTTCGAGAACGGCTGGAAGCCCGGCGATGCCTGGACCGCGGACACCACGCTGGGCCGCGTGCTCTTCAACGAGCTGCTGCCCAAGAGCTACCCGTTCGTCAACGAGCAGATGCACAAGAAGGTCCAGGCCCGGATCATCAACGATCTGGCCGAGCGCTTCCCGATGATCGTGGTGGCGCAGACCGTCGACAAGCTCAAGGACGCCGGTGTCCACTGGGCCACCCGTTCGGGTGTCACGGTCTCGATGGCCGACGTTCTGGTGCCGCCGCAGAAGCAGGA
>NZ_JAVREQ010000253.1:0-388 GCF_031845485.1 Streptomyces hazeniae | reverse complement strand
GGTGCACGAGGTGTGCGGCGGCGCCGTTGATCCCGATGACGCCGGAGCCGCGCTCGCCCTCGATGACGTACGTCTCCAGGCGGGCACCGTTGTCTATGTCGACGATATGGACCAGCTCGCCGGGCAGCAGGTCGGCGGCGTCCATCAGGTCGGCGTCGATCGTCACGGAACCGACGTAGTGCAGGTCGGCCTGGGTGACGGTGGCCCGGTGGATCTTGGACTTGAACATCGTGCGCAGCATGCGGACTCCTAGAGGGTTGGCTCCCTGCCTGATCGTGCAGGTCAAGGGCGCCTTTCACTTTACAACGGCACGGATTTCCCACGGGGTGCCCACCATGATCCCAGAGGCGGGGCGCCGTCGGCGGAGCGAGCACTGTCAGTGGTGGGT
>NZ_JAVREQ010000252.1:0-388 GCF_031845485.1 Streptomyces hazeniae | reverse complement strand
GTCTGGTGCAGATCGAGACGGCGCTGGAGATGTTCAAGAAGTCCGGCAGCGGTCACCTGGTGCTGATCTCGTCGGTGTTGGGTAACACCGGTGTGCCCGGAGGTAAGGCCGCCTACTGCGCTTCCAAGGCCGGGATGACCTCGCTGGGCGAGTCGTTGCGCGCCGAATACGACAAGGGCCCCATCCGGGTGACCGTGATCGAGCCGGGCTACATCGAGTCGGAGATGACGGCCAAGTCGGCGACCACCATGCTGATGGTCGACAACGAGACCGGCGTCCGCGCGATGGTCGAGGCCATCGAGAAGGAGAAGGGCCGGGCCGTGGTGCCGCGCTGGCCGTGGGCCCCGCTTACTCAGGTGATGCGGCTGCTACCGCCGAAGTACACCAA
>NZ_JAVREQ010000251.1:0-390 GCF_031845485.1 Streptomyces hazeniae | reverse complement strand
CCCAGGCGCTGCTCGACGCCTTGACCATCCGCCAACGGCTCGGCTCCATCGAGGGCAGGCGTGTGGTGATCGTCGGCGACGTGCTGCACAGCCGGGTGGCCCGGTCGAACGTGTCGCTGCTGGCGACCCTGGGTGCCGAGGTGGTGCTGGTGGCGCCGCCGACGCTGCTGCCGGTCGGGGTGTCCGGCTGGCCGGTCACGGTGTCGCACGACCTCGACGCCGAACTGCCCGCTGCCGATGCGGTGTTGATGCTGCGGGTTCAGGCCGAGCGGATGAACGGTGCGTTCTTCCCGTCCGCGCGTGAGTACTCGGTGCGCTACGGATTGTCGGAGAAGCGCCAGGCCATGCTGCCCGGCAACGCCGTGGTGCTGCACCCGGGGCCGATGCTAC
>NZ_JAVREQ010000250.1:0-392 GCF_031845485.1 Streptomyces hazeniae | reverse complement strand
ACCAGCGAAACAGCCAGAATCCCCGAACGGACTTCGTTTCGTATATCAGCGAACGCGCGAAAATCGGAATGGTGAGTTTGGCGGGGTCGGTCTGGCGGTGCGTGGACAGGGCGCCGAAGACGACTAGCTCGCCGTGCGGCGCCAGTGCCCGCGACACGTCCGCGCCCACCTGACCGCTGACACAGTCAATGGCTTTGGCCACGCCACCCTCGCCCGCGATGGCGACCACGCGTTCACGCAGGTCCTCGTCCTCGGTGCAGATCACCGCGGTGCCACCTGAGACGAGAATGTCCTCGACGGCGGATCGCCGTCGCACCACATTGAGGGTCGTGAAGCCGACGTGTGTCCCGAGTTGGATGACCAACTGACCCTCGGTTGATCCGGCCGCCGAC
>NZ_JAVREQ010000249.1:0-392 GCF_031845485.1 Streptomyces hazeniae | reverse complement strand
GAATCCCGCTGCTCACACCGGAGTTCACCCTCCCGCTGTTCCTGCGCCTCTACTGCGAAAGCCTCTGCCGGACGGATGCCGGACCGGTTCCGACGGGACACCAGGGCCGCGTCGCCATCTTCGAGCGCTACGTCAGCGCCAAGGTCACCACGGTCGCCCGCCGCCTCCGCCCCGATGTGAGTTCCAGCTACGAACTCGACGCGGTGAAGACCCACGTCCGGCACGGCCTCGGCGCCGTCCTCGACGCGCTCTCCCGGCTCGGCCGCGAGGGCATGAGCGCCACCGCCGCCCATCAGGAGGTGACGTCGAAGCTCAACGGCTCCGGTATCGACACGGCCAGGCTTCTGGGCCTCCTCCAGGAGGAGGGGGTGCTGACCCGCGAGCGGCTCCAC
>NZ_JAVREQ010000248.1:0-394 GCF_031845485.1 Streptomyces hazeniae | reverse complement strand
CGCCGTATCCGTGCTGCGGCCCGTATCCCCCTGCCCGCCCGCCGGACGCTGGAGGAGAAGTGGGCGGCGAACACCCGCCCGCTCGAAGGCGGCCATCTGGAGTGGACGGGCGAGCGCGTCGGTACAAGCCGGTCCCCGATCAAGCGCTACCGGGAACAGCTCTACTCCCCGGGTGCGATCGCGTTCCGGATGCGGACCGGCCGGCATGCGGTAGGGCGCGTGCAGGCGGAGTGCGGGGTACACCAGTGCGTGGCGCCGGCCTGTGTCGAGGACCAGCCCGGCCGCAAGGCCCGGCGCGACGCCGACCGGCGGGCCGACCGCGCGTACCGCGTGATCTTCGGTGAGACCGCCGGATGACCGGGGACCTGTGGCGGGAGCGCGCGGTGTGCACCAC
>NZ_JAVREQ010000247.1:0-395 GCF_031845485.1 Streptomyces hazeniae | reverse complement strand
GACCAACAACCGGTTCGGGTTCGGCGTCGGGATCGGCTGGGCACCAGAGGAATTCGAATGGTGCGGGGTTCCGTTCGCCAAGCGCGGGGCGCGCGTCGACGAGATGATCGACGTGCTCAAGCTCGTGCTCGGCGGCGGCATGGTCGAGTTCCACGGCGAGTTCTACGATTTCGAGCGTCTGCAGATGAGCCCGGCGCCGTCCGAGCCCGTGCCGTTCTACGTCGGCGGGCACACGCCGGTGGCACTCAAGCGTGCCGCCCGCGTGGGTGACGGCTGGACCAGCGCGATGATGACGTGTGCACAGCTGGCCGAGACCGTGACGGCGATCAACAAGCTGCGGAGTGAATACGGCCGGGCCGATGAGCCTTTCGAGTTCCAGTCGGTGTGCATCGACA
>NZ_JAVREQ010000246.1:0-397 GCF_031845485.1 Streptomyces hazeniae | reverse complement strand
CCCGGCGCTGACCACGTCGGACGAGACGATCAAGCGCGCCGAGGCCGTGGTCCATGACGTGCTGGGCAAGCACGCGATCCGCGCCCAGGACCGGTCCGGCTTCGTCGTCAACGCGCTGCTGATCCCGTATCTGCTCTCCGCGATCCGGATGTTCGAGTCGGGCATCGCGAGCCGTGAGGACATCGACAACGGCATGGAGATGGGCTGTGCCCACCCGATGGGCCCGCTGAAGCTCGCGGACCTGATCGGCCTGGACACCGTGGCCTCGGTCGCGGACTCGATGTACGCGGAGTACAAGGAGCCGCTGTACGCCGCTCCCCCGCTGCTCCAGCGCATGGTCGACGCGGGCCGCCTCGGCCGCAAGACGGGCTCGGGCTTCTACCCGTACGGCTGAGCC
>NZ_JAVREQ010000245.1:0-398 GCF_031845485.1 Streptomyces hazeniae | reverse complement strand
TGAAGTTCCAGAAGGACCTCAACATCCCCGACGAGAAGCTCAACGTCAACGGTGGCGCCATCGCGATGGGCCACCCGCTGGGCGCCACCGGCGCCATGATCACCGGAACCATGGTCGACGAGCTCGAGCGTCGCGGTGCGCGGCGTGCCCTGATCACGCTGTGTATCGGCGGCGGCATGGGCGTGGCCACCATCATCGAGCGCGTCTGAGAGGTCTGAAAAACAATGGCTGAGAACACCATTCAGTGGGACAAGGATGCCGACGGCATCGTCACCCTGACGTTGGACGACCCGACCGGTTCGGCCAACGTGATGAACGAGCACTACAAGGAATCCATGCACAATGCCGTGGAACGCCTTGTTGCCGAGCAGGATTCGATCACCGGTGTGGTCATCACC
>NZ_JAVREQ010000244.1:0-398 GCF_031845485.1 Streptomyces hazeniae | reverse complement strand
CTCCTACACCTTCTTGGGGGAAAAGAATCTGGCGACCGCACGCGCGCCGACATTGAGCAGGGCGACCAGCAGGATCAGCGTCAGCGCCGCACCCCACAGGCGGTCGGTGGGCACCGGGTTGGCACCTGCCCCCGCCGAGATCTGGTCGTACATCATGCCCGGCAGCGATCCCATGAACCCGCCGAACATGTCGAAGTTCATCGCCTGGGCGTAGCCGACCAGGATCAGCAGCGGCGCAGTCTCACCCATCACGCGGGCCAGCGCCAGCATGATGCCGGTGACGATGCCCGACAGCGCCGTCGGGATCACGATTCGGACGATGGTCTTCCACTTGGGCACGCCCAGTGCGTAACTCGCTTCGCGCAGGTCCATCGGCACGATGCGCAGCATCTCCTCGG
>NZ_JAVREQ010000243.1:0-399 GCF_031845485.1 Streptomyces hazeniae | reverse complement strand
TCAGCACCGCGACCCGCTGGCCGAGGTACAGCGCCTCGTCGATGCCGTGGGTGATGAACAGGATGGTCTTACCGGTGGCCTGCCAGATCCTGAGCAGCTCGTCCTGCAGGGATTCCCGGGTCTGGGCATCCAGCGCGGCGAACGGCTCATCCATCAGCAGCACCTCGGGGTCGAACGCGAGGCTGCGGGCGATCGCGACGCGCTGCTTCATTCCACCCGACAGTTCGTGCGGGTAGCGATCGGCGAAGCCCTGCAGCCCGACCAGCTCGAGGTACTCCTCGGCCCGCCGCCGCCGCTCCGCCGAGGGCAGACCCTTTGCTTCCAGGCCGAATTCGATGTTCTTGCGGGCGGTGCGCCACGGCAGCAGCGCGTACTGCTGGAATACGATGCCCCGATCCA
>NZ_JAVREQ010000242.1:0-400 GCF_031845485.1 Streptomyces hazeniae | reverse complement strand
GTGACCCAGGATCCGACGATCTACGACGACCTGCGGGTGATCGACAACGTGCGGTACGTCGCCGCGCTGTACGGAACGTCGGCGGACTCGGCGGCAGATGCCATCCGGTCGGTCGGTCTCGACGATCACCGCACCGCCTACTGCGGCAATCTCTCGGGTGGACAGCGCACCCGGGTCTCGCTGGCCTGCGCCCTGGTGTCCGAGCCCGAACTCCTGGTGCTCGACGAACCCACCGTCGGCCTCGACCCCGAACAGCGCATGCGCTTCCGGGAGTTGATCGCCCAGGCGGGCGAGGGCCGCACCGTCCTGCTCTCCACCCACCAGACCGAGGACGTCGCGATGCTCTGCCACCGCGTGCTGGTCATGGCCGCCGGCCGGATCCGCTTCGACGGCACCCCCG
>NZ_JAVREQ010000241.1:0-401 GCF_031845485.1 Streptomyces hazeniae | reverse complement strand
CCCAGGCTTGCGAAGTCCCGCCAGCATCGGTGAGACGCGCGATCTCGGCGAAGGCGATCTCCAGCTCGTAGAGCGCTCCCGACCGGCCCTCGTCCACCCGCGGGGCCTGTGACGTGGTGCCGATGAACCGGCCGGCGAACAGGTAGGACAACGAGGGGTGGCGTTGCCAATAGGTGAGCAGCGACACCAGCAGGTCGGGCCGGCGCAAGAGCGGTGAGTCGGCCGGAGTGATGCCGCCGAGCGTGATGTGGTTGCCGCCGCCGGGACCGCCGTGCGTACCGTCCACGTCGAACGATTCGGTCGACAGCCGGGCCTGCCGGGCCTGCTCGTAGAGGGTCTCCAGTTGGGCGCTCTGTTCGGCGAAGCTGGCGGTCGGTGCGACGTTGACCTCGATGACGCCC
>NZ_JAVREQ010000240.1:0-401 GCF_031845485.1 Streptomyces hazeniae | reverse complement strand
GGACTTGGTGCCGCCGTAGATCTCACCGGACTGGAAGACCAGGCCACGGCGTTTCGCCAGGTTCGCAACGGTATCGATGATGGATGCCACGGTGCATCAGCGTAGCGACCAGCCCGCCGCCGGCGATAATCCGCCGCGACCGCGGGGGCGGTTGACATGCAACATCGCGCATGTATTCTGGCCGGTAATGGAAACGATTTCCAATATCACGGTAAATCAACACGACGACGCCCACGAGCACAACGCCGCCCCGGCGTCGGAAATGCCGTCGCGTGAGGTCCTCGACACCGCAGGCGAGCTGCTGCGTGCGCTGGCCGCGCCGCTGCGGATCGCCATCGTCCTGCAGCTGCAACAGTCCCAGCGCTGCGTCCACGAATTGGTCGACGCACTCGCCGTGCCGC
>NZ_JAVREQ010000239.1:0-405 GCF_031845485.1 Streptomyces hazeniae | reverse complement strand
AACGGGAACAGTGTCGGAATCGCCTGTGCGAAACCCACGAACACCAGATCGTCCATGCCGGGCTTGAACATCCGCTTGTAGAGCCGGATGTGGTTGTCGGGGGCATTGACGACATCGCGGTCGAAGAACGGGAAGGTGATGTTGTAGCCCGTCGCGTAGACGATCACGTCGAAGTCGTCACTGGTCCCGTCCTCGAAATGTACGGTGGCACCGTCCAGGCGGGACACGTTGGGCTTCGGGATCACATCACCCGATCCCAGCCGCAACGGCAACTCCACCGACTGCGTCGGGTGAGCCTCGAAGAGCTTGTGATTCGGCGCGGGCAAGCCGTACATCGTGGGATCGGTGCCGAGCATCGGGCCGATCAGCTGGACCAACTTGCGCTGCCAGGACAACGGCACGTAC
>NZ_JAVREQ010000238.1:0-406 GCF_031845485.1 Streptomyces hazeniae | reverse complement strand
ATAGCGGCACCCCTTGTAGGAATAGGGTTCCAGCACTTTGACCAGCAGATCCTCGGCGATCGGCGCCATGTGTGTGATGCCGTATCCACTCGTTGCCACAGACAGCGTCTCGGCGGTGCTCATGGTCATACCCCATATCCCGGTGTCGTGAGGCCGTCCAGCATGGTCAGCCGATGAGTCGTCAATGTTCCTGGTGTCGTGCCGTGTTTCGCCCGGTGCATCAGGACCCGGTTGTCCCACAACACAACATCGCCGACCTCATAGTGTTGGGCATGGATGAACGGCGACATGAAATCCGGATCGAGCTGTCCGGTGGCAGTCATGAGTTGTTGCAGAACAGCAGGATCCAGCACGTCTCCGTGCCCGTCCTCGATCTTGGTGGTGCCTGACGCGCAGATGTAGAGGA
>NZ_JAVREQ010000237.1:0-406 GCF_031845485.1 Streptomyces hazeniae | reverse complement strand
AGCCAGGAACTGCCGTTCCACCGCGCCCGGGTTCTCGGTCATCTCCAGCGTGGTGACCACGTCGATCCAGATCTCCGTGAGGGCCGCCGCGTGCTGGGCCTTGAGTTCGCCGAGCCGGTGCTCCTCCCTCATCCGGAGCTCGGTCAGCCGGAACGGCCGTACGTGGTCCCGCAGCGCCGGGTCGCTCCGCACCCGGACGGAGGCCCGGCAGCTGATCATGCCCTTGTCGTCGGTGTAGCACCACACCTCGCCGAGCCTGCGGTTGATGGCCTCCTCCGCCGCGACCGGGTCGGCCGGGTCATGGGCGCGGGCGATGCCCCAGACCCGCCGGACCAGTTCGCGGCGGGCCGTCTCCTCCAGGGCGACCGCCCGTTCCCGCAGGTCCGCGAACGTCATCTCCGTACTG
>NZ_JAVREQ010000236.1:0-407 GCF_031845485.1 Streptomyces hazeniae | reverse complement strand
TGGCGCAGCAGGCTGCCGAAGCCGAGGTTCAGATCCTCCACCAGACCGCCGGGTCCAAAGCCCTCGTAATCGGATGAGATGACTTCGACGATCCGGATCTCGCCGGTCTCCAACAGTGCGTCCATCGTCGGCCGGAATTCGCGGAGGTCGTCGCCGCGGACCCGGCCCGACACCTGGATCCCGAAAACACCCTTGGGCATGTCGGGAAGAACGTCGATCATCGGTTCTCCTCCCGTCTCACGCCTCGAGTCTGCACCCAAGCGGCAGTGCTTCGATTCAGGATCGCGAAGACTCCCAGAGACTTGATATCTCCGACGGCACGTTCTCGCTTTTGACGGCACTCCGTGTCCACCCGCCATGGCTTCCCGGAGCAATCCTGTAGACCCCTCCATCGCCCGAATACACCC
>NZ_JAVREQ010000235.1:0-407 GCF_031845485.1 Streptomyces hazeniae | reverse complement strand
CTGGGCTTCTGGCTGGGCAGCGGCGCCGGACTCACGGCGGCGTTCACGGCGGCCGTCGCGGTCCTGATCATCGCCTGCCCCTGCGCCCTCGGACTGGCCACTCCGACCGCGCTCATGGTCGGCACCGGCCGCGGCGCCCAGCTCGGCATCCTCATCAAGGGCCCCGAAGTCCTCGAAACCACCCGCCGCGCCGACACCATCGTCCTCGACAAGACCGGCACGGTCACGACGGGGAAGATGACCCTGCTCGCCGTCCACACCGCCGACGGCACCGACGAGAACGACGTCCTGCGGCTGGCCGGTGCGGTGGAGCACTCCTCCGAACACCCCATCGCCCAGGCCGTGGCAGCAGGCGCCACCGAACGCCTCGACGGAGCCACCCTCCCCACCCCCGAGGACTTCACCAA
>NZ_JAVREQ010000234.1:0-409 GCF_031845485.1 Streptomyces hazeniae | reverse complement strand
CATATGCGGTGCCCTGACTTGCCGATCACCGTCGCTCGGCGCTCCCCGCATTAGCGATTTCTGGCCGACCCACCGGTGCGGAGGATGTCCCCGTGATCACCGACCACCGCTCGCCGGCCCCGCGCGGATAAATTCGAGAAAGGATTAAAAGGCCGACATGACCTCGCTCTCTTTAGACAGCGACCTGTGGTGCCGTCGCTTCCATCCCTCGCCGACGGCCACGCGCCGACTGGTCTGCTTTCCGCACGCCGGCGGCTCGGCCAGTTTCTACTTCCCGGTATCCGCCGCACTGCGCGGACCGGTCGACCTCCTCGCCGTGCAGTACCCCGGCAGGCAGGACCGCCGGGAGGAACCCGGCGTCCAGGACCTGCACCGCATGGCCGACGACGTGACCGAGGCGCTGCGCCGC
>NZ_JAVREQ010000233.1:0-413 GCF_031845485.1 Streptomyces hazeniae | reverse complement strand
ACCTGGGTGAGGGCCTTGCCGTCGGGGCGCATGAGGGCGAGGCCGCGCGCCGAGGCGAGCATGGCACGCGTCGCGATGAACCGGACCATCCCCCCGTACGCGATGAGCACGCCGTTCACCAGTCCGGCGGCGCCGCCGACGATCACGGCGGTGAAGGCGATGCCCGCGAAGCCGTACTCCTGGGTGGCCAGCGTCGTCGCCCAGACCGAGGCGAGGGCGACCATCGCGCCGACGGAGAGGTCGATGCCGCCGCTGGTGATGACGAAGGTCATGCCGACGGTGACGACCCCGATGACGGACGCCTGGGTCAGGATCAGCTGGAGGTTCCCGGTGTCCAGGAAGGCGTCCGGTTCGGTGATGCCGCCGACCAGGACAAGGGCGGCGAGGACACCGAGCAGGGACAGGACCCGGAC
>NZ_JAVREQ010000232.1:0-413 GCF_031845485.1 Streptomyces hazeniae | reverse complement strand
TATGTTCAATGGTGCTCATGATTGCACTCCTTAACGATCTTTCGGGTCGAGGGCATCACGCAGGCCATCGCCGATAAAATTGAAACAGAACAGAGTTACAACCAGGAAGCCTGCCGGGAACAGCAGTAACCAAGGTGAAACTTCCATAGAGTTGGCGCCGTCGCTCAGCAACGCACCCCAACTGCTTAACGGCTCTTGCGTACCCAACCCTAAGAAGCTGAGGAAGGATTCGAATAAGATCATGCTCGGTACCAGCAGGGAGGCATAAACCACCACCACGCCCAGTACGTTTGGCACGATGTGGCGCAGAACGATGTTACGGGTAGACACCCCGCTCACCAGCGCCGCTTCGATGAACTCTTTACGCTTCAGGCTCAGGGTCTGTCCACGCACAATACGCGCCATGTCCAGCC
>NZ_JAVREQ010000231.1:0-413 GCF_031845485.1 Streptomyces hazeniae | reverse complement strand
GTTGGACCACGCCGCTACGAGTGGTCCGCGAGACCAGCATGCCGCGGCCTGGAGGCATGGCGCTGGCCTTGTATCCGCCGAACAGCCCGCCCTCGTCTCTGCTTCCGCTCATCACCAAGCCGTTGCAGGACAGGTCTTTCAGACGTCCGACGATCGGGTCCATCATCGCCCTCCCGGCCCCGCCACTGCGGCGGGTGACCACGACGCGCAGCCCGATGTCGCGGGCCTGCGGCAGGTATTCGACCAGCGGTCCGAGCGGATGGCTCAGCGAACCACCGGGGATCAGGTCGTAGTCGTCGATCATCACGAACAGGTCCGGGCCCGACCACCAGGACCGTTCCTTGAGTTGTTGCTGGGTGATGTCGTTGGGCGGCAGGCGATCTTTCAGGGCACCGGCCAGTGCCGTCATCAGA
>NZ_JAVREQ010000230.1:0-413 GCF_031845485.1 Streptomyces hazeniae | reverse complement strand
ATGTAGGTGAGGACCAGTTCGGTGGCCTCGGCCGCGTAGCCCTGGCGGCGGTGTTCGCGGGTGACCTCGATGCCCGTACGGAAACGGCCCGCGCGGGCGTCCGTCTCGCCGACCGATACCGCGCCGACGAAGGCGTGCTCGAAGCGGGTCTCGATGACCAGTTGGTACGCGGAGGGGTTCGGCGTGCGGGCCGCGCGCTCGGCGGCCCAGGCGCGGAAGCTCTCGTCCGAGCGCGGGGGCTCGACCACGTCGGCGTTGCGGGCGTCCACGGTGTGCAGGGCCAGGGCGCGGAAGCCCTCCCAGTCCGCCG
Source organism: Streptomyces hazeniae (assembly GCF_031845485.1). Classification (NCBI taxonomy): domain Bacteria; kingdom Bacillati; phylum Actinomycetota; class Actinomycetes; order Kitasatosporales; family Streptomycetaceae; genus Streptomyces; species Streptomyces hazeniae. Next base: position 103 of record NZ_JAVREQ010000230.1, on the reverse strand, counting down.
GTTCGATGCCCCGCAGGCGTACCTTCTCCCCGGTCCACAGGTCGCTCATCGTGCTCCCCCAGCCCCGGGGCGACGGACGGCGCCGGGGCCGTCCTTCAGCATG
>NZ_JAVREQ010000229.1:0-413 GCF_031845485.1 Streptomyces hazeniae | reverse complement strand
GGGCAGGGACCTGTCCCGTGGCCGGAGGAACCCCCTCGACGCGCGGTTATGCGCCAACCGCATCGGAACCTCCTCGGGCGGCCCGGGACGCGTGATACAAACCGGAAAGTACCTGTATCCCACATCCGTCCGGTGGCCGACCGGCGCCACGGCCCTGCCGTGCTCCGCCCCTGTCCGCGCCGGCCCAGCAAAAGGGTGAGCCCATGTTCAGAGTGTTACGTGCCGCCGGTCTCGCGGCCCTCCTCACCGCGATGTCCCTGGCCGCGGCTCCGTCCGCAGGCGCCGAGACCCGCACCGCCGATTCCCGCAGCGCGGATTCCCGCACCGCCGATTCCCACCTCACCGGCGCCCGGCCCGCCGATTCGCACCCCACCGGTGCCCGTACCGCCGAGACCCGCACCGCCGTCGGGGGC
>NZ_JAVREQ010000228.1:0-414 GCF_031845485.1 Streptomyces hazeniae | reverse complement strand
GGCCGGCTACCCGATCGAACGTGTCGCCGATTTCGGCGAGTGGTTGCGGCGGTTCGAATCCGGCATGAGGGGATTGCCGGATCGGCAGCGGCAGAACTCGGTCCTGCAGATGCTGACTCTGCTTCAACAGCAAGGCGGCGTTCTCCGCGCCCCCGAGCCGACGCTGGGCTCCTACGCGCCGGCCGACCGGTTCCGCGCCGCGGTCCGACGGGCGAAAGTCGGCGCAGCAAATGATATTCCGCGTGTGACACCGGAGGTCATCGTGAAGTATGTGACGGACCTGCAGCTGCTCGGGATGCTCTAGGCAGCGCTATGTGGGGCGATATTTTGGGAATGGCACTTCTGGTGTCACTCAATCCGGTGCTACTCGGCTTCATCCTGCTGGTGATTTCCCGGCCGCGGCCGGTGCAGAAC
>NZ_JAVREQ010000227.1:0-416 GCF_031845485.1 Streptomyces hazeniae | reverse complement strand
ACCTGGGCGAGGCCGGGGCCAGCCTGCTGATGCTGATAGCCAAGTCGAGACACAAGAAGCCGGAGAACGTCCGCCGCTACTTCAAGCCCTCGCCCGACGCCCTCGCTGAGATCATCAGCCTCCTCGCGCCGGGCGACAGCAGACGCTGATCGCGACGCCTGCTATGAGGTGGCGTAGGCCCACAGTTCGGTGCTGTGGTCACCGATGAGAACGCTGATGCGGGTCAGTACGTCGACCACGACAAGTACCGCCGCCTGGTCTGGGATCTCGGCGTGAAGCCGCGGATCGCCCGCAGGGGCACCGGGCATGACTCCGGGCTCGGCCCTCAACGCTGGGTCGTGGAGCGCGCGTTCGCCCACCTGCACTGGTTCCGCCGCCTGCGGATCCGCTGGGAGATCCGCGAAGCCTTCCTCACC
>NZ_JAVREQ010000226.1:0-416 GCF_031845485.1 Streptomyces hazeniae | reverse complement strand
AGCTTCTCGCCGCTCGGAATCGACTCCTCCACGTCCTGGTGGCCGGAGAAGGGCAGCGGCAGCACACCGAGCGTCTCCCGGCCGCAGCCGCCGTCGAGGACATGGGCGGCGAGGTCGTCCGTGAACGCCGACAGCGTCGACATGAAGAACCGCGCCGAACCGTCCGGATGCTTGCACGCGCCCCGGCCCTTCACGGCCTGGGCCACCTCGCGCAGCGCCTCCAGCGCGGCGGGCCCGCCTCCGTTCAGTACGTCGGAGAGCCCGCCGGCCGCCGCCGGCAGCCCCAGCTTGCACGGGCCGCACTGCCCGGCGGTCTCGGCGGCCAGCCAGTTCGCGATCCGGAGGGACTCGCCCAGCGGGCAGGTCTCCGGACCGATCGGCAGGATCGCGCCCGCGCCCAGGGCGCCGCCCACGGT
>NZ_JAVREQ010000225.1:0-418 GCF_031845485.1 Streptomyces hazeniae | reverse complement strand
ACGGGGAACGATGATCTGACCGATCTGCGTGAGTGCCGCGTCGTACCACCATGCACGTGGCGTACTCGGCGCGTCGAGGTCGGCCGGTTGGTGCAGGCCGATCCGCAGCACGTCAGCCATTGCCTCACCGAACAACCGACGATGTAATGCGGTGTAGATCAAGGCGTTTCCGACTTCGCCGAGCGGGTCGGTGTGACCGATCGAGCGATGGCTGAGTACCAGGATCCTCAGCTCGGCGAACACCCGGTAGTACCGCACCCGGGAGATGTCCACCGGCCTGCCGCTGAACCGCGCGTAGTCGTCGAATCGGTCGATCAGGTCGGTGAACGGCTCCTGCACGGCGCGGACGCTGACCCATGCCAGGTCGTCGTGGGGATCACCGAGGTGGGCCAACTCCCAGTCCAGTACCGCAGATACC
>NZ_JAVREQ010000224.1:0-419 GCF_031845485.1 Streptomyces hazeniae | reverse complement strand
ATATGTACCCGCGACTCGTCGCCGCCATCGTACGGGCGGTCGGCGATGTCGCGATGGACGTCTACGGAAACTCCGATCCACCAGTGTCTTTCACGTCACTGCTGCGCAAAGGGTTCGCGGCGGTGGCCGCGGGCCTGCCTGAACCGGGAGGGAAGAATTGAAACACACAACAGATCAGGTAGATGTCGTCATCTCGGGCGCGGGTCCCAACGGCCTGCTGGTGGCGGGGGAGTTGGCCCTGGCCGGGTTGCGGCCCGTGGTGCTCGAGCAGCTGGCTGAGCCCAGCCCGGAGCTCAAGGCCAACGGCATTGTCGGACAGGCCAATCGCGTGCTCGACCTTCGCGGCTTGTATCAGACGTTGAGTGGATCGGATGAGCCTCCGCAGCCAATGGACGGCTACATCTTCGCGGGCATGCAGG
>NZ_JAVREQ010000223.1:0-419 GCF_031845485.1 Streptomyces hazeniae | reverse complement strand
CTGGCCACCCGGTACGGCTACGGCGAGGTCGCCGACCACATCCAGGACCTGTTCCTGGCCGGCAAGAAGGCCGAGGCCATCGCCGCCGTCCCCGACGACCTGGTGCGCAACGTGTCGCTGGTCGGGCCGAAGGGATTCGTCAAAGAGCGGCTCGCCGCCTACGCCGAAGCCGGTGTCACCACGATGCTGGTGCACCCGCTGGCCACCGATACCGCCGAGACGGTGAAGTTCTGCGAGGAGCTCGTCTCGCTCACCCAGTAGGGCCGGAGCGCGGGGGCGGGTGGGTACGGCCACCCGTCGCAAAATTTGACGGTTCTCAAAATTGCAGTACCCGACTACTCACATCACCTCCCCTGGGACAAGTGACCATCAACGGGTCACACCGCCCCAAGGGAGATGAGAGATGGTTCGTTCGTACC
>NZ_JAVREQ010000222.1:0-421 GCF_031845485.1 Streptomyces hazeniae | reverse complement strand
AAACGGTCTGGGAGGGCTTGGAAAGAGCGGGATACGCGCCGGCGACCTTGCGCGGCAGCCAGACCGGCATCTTCGTGGGTGTGGCGGCCAACGAGTACGCGCATCTGCTGTCGTCGTAGTCCATCGACAAGATCGAGCCGCACTTCATCACCGGCAACGCCCTCAATGCCATTTCCGGTCGCGTGGCCTTCGCGCTGGGACTCGAGGGACCCGCGGTGGCGATCGACACCGCCTGCAGCTCGGCGTTGGTGGCGGTCAATCAGGCCTGCCAGGCACTGCACTCGGGTGATTGCGAAATGGCGTTGGCCGGCGGCGTGAACGTCCTGCTCTCGCCGGTGACCGTCGTCGCCGCATCCCGCGCCAGGATGCTGTCCCCCGTAGGGCGGTGCAAGACGTTCGACGCCTCCGCGGACGGGTATGT
>NZ_JAVREQ010000221.1:0-421 GCF_031845485.1 Streptomyces hazeniae | reverse complement strand
ATTCTCACATATCCCGTGCGAGGTGTTGGATGAAGCTCAGTGACTCCGCGGGGTCCAGCGATGCTGTCCGGCCCAGATCGAGCAACAGCCGGAAGCGATGCAACTCCGCCTCCGCGTCCAGGTAAGGGCTGCGAGTGGGGGCGTCGATGTGCACGGTGTCGAGCTGGGGCACCACGCCACCCGCGTACAGAACGGTGTGGGTCATGTCCACGTGCAGCTCGCTGGCAAACGGGATGACTCGCAGGGACACGTTGGACCGGTCCGTCGCTTCCAGCAGATATTCCAACTGGGCGCGGGCGACCTTGCGTCCGCCGACCCGCACCCGCAGCGCCGCCTCGTGGACGATGGACGCGAACTCCGGCGGCTCGTCCCGGTCGAGAACGGTCGCTCTCCGCATGCGGTGCTCCACCCGGGCCTCCAC
>NZ_JAVREQ010000220.1:0-424 GCF_031845485.1 Streptomyces hazeniae | reverse complement strand
ACACCGAGGCGTCTGACACTCAGGCCGGCGGCTCCGTGATACTGCAACACCCGCAGCGCAGCCTCGACGATGAGCTGCTCGGACAGCACGACGCCCTGCTTCGTCTGTCGCCGTCGTCGCCGCGGCGATTCGGACTTCAATGTTCGGCCCATCCGCATTGCCTCCCGGCGCTTACGTCAACGCCTTCAACCCATTGTGCGGCCCGGCCGCGCCCCGGCGCACAGAAACGCTATGCGATGAAAACCTTTCGCAGTGTCTCCCGCACCGTCCAGGTGGTGCGCTGCCCGGCGTGCAGGCGAACGAGGCTGCCGGGCCGGAGATCGATCGTCGGAGTGCCGTCGTCGAACGCGATACTGGCGTCCCCGCCCAGGACGACGAACACCTCGTCCGACTCCACGTCCCGGGAAACGCCGGGGGTATGTTC
>NZ_JAVREQ010000219.1:0-425 GCF_031845485.1 Streptomyces hazeniae | reverse complement strand
AAGACCGGCGGACACCTCGGCCCCAACCTGGGCGTGGTGGAGCTCACGATCGCCCTGCACCGGGTCTTCGAGTCGCCCCGGGACAAGGTGCTCTGGGACACCGGCCACCAGGCTTACGTCCACAAGCTGCTCACCGGCCGCCAGGACTTCTCCCGCCTCAAGATGAAGGGCGGCCTCTCCGGCTACCCCTCCCGCGCCGAGTCCGAGCACGACGTCATCGAGAACAGCCATGCCTCCGGGGTCCTCGGCTGGGCCGACGGCATGGCCAAGGCGAACGAGGTCCTGAAGAAGGACGACCACGTCGTCGCGGTCATCGGTGACGGCGCGCTCACCGGCGGTATGGCCTGGGAGGCGCTGAACAACATCGCCGCCGCCAAGGACCGCCCGCTCGTCATCGTCGTCAACGACAACGAGCGCTCGTACGC
>NZ_JAVREQ010000218.1:0-425 GCF_031845485.1 Streptomyces hazeniae | reverse complement strand
ACTGCATGGTGACCAGATCGCCGAACCACATGTGCGCCATCTCATGCAGAACGGTCTCGGCGCGCCGCTCGTAGGAGGCCCGGGTGACCTTGGACCGGAAGACGTAGTCCTCGAGGAACGTCACGGCGCCGGCGTTCTCCATGGCGCCCGCGTTGAATTCGGGCACGAACAGCTGGTCGTACTTGCCGAAGGCGTACGGCGTCCCGAAATTGGAGTGGTAGAAGCCGAAACCCTGTTTGGTCTCGGTGAACAGCCGCTCGGCGTCCATGAACTCGGCCAGCGACGCGCGGCAGAAGATGCCCAGCGGGATCTCGCCGTGGGAGTCCGAGTACGAATCGCGCCACACCGCGTACGGCCCGGCGATCAACGCGGCCAGGTAGGTGCTCATCTTCGGGGTGGTGGCGAAGGTGTGCCGGGTGGCCGGC
>NZ_JAVREQ010000217.1:0-425 GCF_031845485.1 Streptomyces hazeniae | reverse complement strand
ACCGAGTTGAGCCGCTCCGCCAGCTCCTCGTAACCCCGGTTGATGACATAGACGTTGCGCAGTACGGAGGTGCCCTCGGCCGCCATCATCGCCAGCAGCACCACCACGGCGGGCCGCAGGGCGGGCGGGCACATCATTTCGGCGGCGCGCCAGCGGGTGGGGCCCTCGACCAGGACCCGGTGGGGGTCGAGGAGTTGGAGGCGGCCGCCGAGGCGGTTGAGGTCGGTGAGGTAGATCGCGCGGTTGTCGTAGACCCAGTCGTGGATCAGGGTCTGGCCGTGCGCGGCGGCCGCGATGGCCGCGAAGAACGGGACGTTGTCGATGTTGAGGCCCGGGAACGGCATCGGGTGGATCTTGTCGATCGGCGCCTCCAGCTTGGAGGGCCGCACGGTCAGGTCCACCAGCCGGGTGCGGGCGTTGTCGGC
>NZ_JAVREQ010000216.1:0-426 GCF_031845485.1 Streptomyces hazeniae | reverse complement strand
TCTCGATATCGGCATCGGTGAGATGCGCGAATGCGGGAACGTCGGTAACTGCCATCGTCAGCCTCCTCTCGATTACCTACGGTAGCGTAACCTACGATCCCGTAGGTTACTAGCCAGTAAAGTTTATACGTCCAGAACACAGTCGCCGGAAGCGGCCGAAACACACGTCTGGGATCCGGGTGCCCGGGTCGTGCTCGACGCCGGTGCGCAGATCGCGCACGTGCCCGTCGACCAGGCCCACCACACACGACTGACAGATCCCCCTCCGGCAGCCGCACGGCATCCGGATCCCGACCTGCTCCCCCGCGTCCATCAACGGCGTCGCGCCGTCGACCGTGACCTCCTTGCCGCTGCGCTCGAATGTCACCGTGCCCCCGCCGCCGTGCGGGGCAGCCGGCGACACCGCGAACCGTTCCAGGTGCAGGC
>NZ_JAVREQ010000215.1:0-428 GCF_031845485.1 Streptomyces hazeniae | reverse complement strand
CGGTGATCCCCGAGATGACACATGATTCGGCAGACGCGCTGATGGCCGCCACCACATCGGTGCGGCCGGTCAGCCGCTGTTCGGCCTCGGCGAACGGCAGTCTCACCAAAGCCATGGCACCGCATCCCATTACGGAGCGGAACCCGCGGGCCCGATAGCACGCCACGGCCGCGCCCTGGCGCAACTCGAACACCCCGGATACCACGCACGCCGCGACCTCACCCACCGAGTGCCCGATCACCGCGGCAGGCCGCACCCCCCGCTCGCGCAGGACCGCGGCCAGCCCGACCTGCATCGCGAAGGTCAGCGCCTGGATGCGGTCGGTGCCGCCGAGTTCGCCGGTGCTCAGCGCCTCGCGGGCGGAGAATCCGAGCTCGCGCCCGAAGACCTCGTCGATCTCGTCGATGATACGGGCGAAAGCCGGTTCC
>NZ_JAVREQ010000214.1:0-429 GCF_031845485.1 Streptomyces hazeniae | reverse complement strand
ACCTGGTTCGAGTGGCCAAGGTCGCGTCAACGACCTGTTCCGACACATTCGGGACCGGCTGATCAATCGGCAGGTGATCCTCACCGTTGGACAACAAGACGATGCCCCGAAGCGGGCTCGAGACGCACGGATTCACCTGCGGTCGGAGGGCATCATAGTGCTCGGGCATGAGCATCCCCACCAGCGAATCGCCGCCAGCCTGGGCCTTCCGATACCGCGGAAAGGATCGTGGATCTCTACCCGCGTCACACCGGCCAGCGACGACAGCGTGGATAGAGGCTTCTTGCTTGAAGGACGGTGGTGGAGGAGGGCCGCGCCATCTGACGAAGTCGTCCCGGGACCACAGGTCCCCAAGCAGTGGACGGAGCTGAAAACCTCGGCGCCGCCGAGCTAATCGGGGCCAGGCACCCGGCTGACCTCGTAAACCAG
>NZ_JAVREQ010000213.1:0-429 GCF_031845485.1 Streptomyces hazeniae | reverse complement strand
GTGCTCCACGAACGCACCGGCGACGACGGCTGCCGCCCCACCGGACTGCTGCTCCAACTGGTCCTGGAAGGGCGGCTGGGCCGCAAGTCCGGGCGCGGCTTCTACGACTACACCTGATGAACACCCCGACGAGGAGACTGCCATGACCACAGCGAACACGCCCAACACCCACGACCTGGAGAAGGAACTGCTGGAGTTCCTGGAAGAGCGCACCGGAACCGCCTGGGACGCCGACACCGACCTGGTCGACGCCGGCGGCCTGTCGTCCCTGTTCGCCATGCAGGTGGTGGTGCACCTGGAGAAGACCTACGCCATCGCCGTACGCGGGGCGGACCTGCGGCTGGACAACTTCAGTACCGTACGGCGGATGGCCGAGCTGGTGGACAGGCTCCGGGTGCCAGCCGCCGGAGGCCGGCATGGGTGAGGACC
>NZ_JAVREQ010000212.1:0-429 GCF_031845485.1 Streptomyces hazeniae | reverse complement strand
CCCTCGCCACCCTCAAGGCCGGCGCCGCCTACACCCTCCTCGACCCCGACTTCCCCACCACCCGCCTGACCACCATCACCGGCCACTCCCACGCCACCCACCTCATCACCACCACCAGCCACAACACGGAGTGGTCCAGCGATGCGATCCGCGTGGTCCTCCTGGACCGCGACGCAACCACCATCGCCACCCAGCCGGCCACACCACCAGGCATCCCCATCACGCCCGACGACACCGCCTGCGTGATGTTCACCTCCGGCTCCACCGGCACCCCCAAAGGCGTCGCCACCCCCCACCAAGCGCTCACCACCACCCTCACCCACCAGCACTTCACCACCACCGCACCCGGCGACACCTGGCTCCAGTGCTCCCCCATCCCCTGGGACGCCTACGCCCTCGAACTCTTCACCCCCCTCCTCCACGGCGCCA
>NZ_JAVREQ010000211.1:0-430 GCF_031845485.1 Streptomyces hazeniae | reverse complement strand
CACAGCACGTTGCTCATTGCAGTCTTTCTCTCTTCGCGCAAGCGCTCATCGGCGGGTCCCCGGGCCTACCGGGTCCATCGCGAACGGGTCGAGGCCGACATCCTCGTCAGGCGGACCCTCGGCGGCGAGTTGTGCGATACGGCGGCGGTCGGCGCTGTTCACCGGGGGCAGTGTCGAAAGGACCGCGGCCAGCAGCCCGGCGTAATAGGAATCGTTGTCCTGCAGGGAGAGCCGCAGCAGTTCGAGCACCGGGACATGCTCGGCCAGCAGGCGCTCACCCTGGGCATGATCGACCGTCGCGGCGAACTCCAGCGCCATGGGCAGGTAGTCGGGCAGCTCTGAATTCTCCAGGTCGCCTACCTCCAGGCCCGCCTGGCGGTAGGCGTGCTTGAACCGCAGCAGGGCCATACCGCGTTTGCGGGTGTCGCCG
>NZ_JAVREQ010000210.1:0-430 GCF_031845485.1 Streptomyces hazeniae | reverse complement strand
GTACTCGCACGTGCCGCAGGCCGACCACAGCCAGGCGTTGCCGACCTTGTCGCCAACCTTCAGGTCGGCCACTGCGGGCCCCAGCGCCACCACGGTGCCGTAGCCTTCGTGCCCCGGCACGAACGGCGGGCTCGGCTTCACCGGCCAATCGCCATGCGCGGCATGGAGGTCGGTGTGACATACGCCGGAGGTCTCGAGCTTGACCAGTGCCTCACCCGGTCCGGGTGTCGGCAGGTCGAGCTCGGAAACCTGCAGCGGGGCACCGAATTCGGTGACCACCGCCGCGCGCATCCGGCCGGCACTGTTGGCGCCGACGCTGTCGTCGAGAGTCTGAGTCATGAGTCGTTCCCATCATTGAAAGGTGTTGCTGGCAGCCGATTTTTGTTGTTATTCGGTTATGCGACTCCGCGGGCAGCACCGGCACTCACCG
>NZ_JAVREQ010000209.1:0-431 GCF_031845485.1 Streptomyces hazeniae | reverse complement strand
AGACGACTACGTCGACAGCAAGCTCGCCAACTTCGAGGTCGTCCTCACCAAGACCATCGGCTCCGTCGACCGGGGCCGCGAGAAGCTGCTCGGCCGGGGCCAGGGCCTGGACGAGCAGGGCTATGAGGACCCCGACTTCACCGAGGCCCCCGAGCGCAGCGCCGACCCCGAGACGCTGAAGCAGCGGGCGGACGCGTACGTGGACGCCAAGTTCGGCGCCTTCGAGGCGGTGCTCGCCAAGACCCTGGAGGCGGTCGGCCGCGGCAGGCAGAAGCTGCACGGCCGGGTCGCCACCGACGATCTGGGCGCCCACATGGCCGCCCAGGACGCGGCGGGCGCCCAGGGCCACACCAGCGACGCCGACTATCTGGCCGGACTCGCCGAACTCGCCACCCCGGAGCCGCAGCAGGCGCCCCAGCAGCCCCTCTACC
>NZ_JAVREQ010000208.1:0-431 GCF_031845485.1 Streptomyces hazeniae | reverse complement strand
GGTCAATCCCTTGCGCCGATTTTCCGGGTCGGTGGACGTCCGGGCCACCACGACCACCAGATCGGCCTGGATGCCACCGGTGATGAACGTCTTCGCGCCGTTGAGCACGTACTCGTCACCGTCGCGTACCGCGGTGGTGCGCATGCCGGCCAGGTCCGATCCGGTGCCCGGTTCGGTCATCGCGACCGCGGTCAGCAGCGTGCCCGCCGCCAGCCCGGGGAACCAACGCTGCCGCTGCTCTTCGTTCGCGTAGTGCAGGAAGTACGGCAGGATCACCTCGAGCTGCGTGCGCACCGTCGACAACGTCACCAGGGCGCGGGCGGCCTCCTCCTGGAGCACCACGTTGTACCGGTAGTCGTCGATGCCGGCGCCGCCGTACTCCTCGGGAATCGCCATACCGAGCATGCCGAGTTCACCCATGTGCTTGAAGA
>NZ_JAVREQ010000207.1:0-432 GCF_031845485.1 Streptomyces hazeniae | reverse complement strand
ATTCGGTGCAGTGGCTTGGGCAGGTGGTGGAAGAACCAGCTCAGCGGCCCGGGCATGGGCTGCGTCTCGTGGTGGTAGTACAGGCAGGTCAGGTTGCGCCAGCACGGGTCACCGCGCAGCTTGATCAGTCCCGCACCGAACTCGACACGGAACAACAGCCAGCGGGCCAGCCACAGCACCAGGAGCGGGGGCCCGACGTCGTCGTTGCCCAGGAACATCACCAGGACCCCGGCTTCGAGCAGAAGGGATTCCCAACCGAACGAGTACCACGTCTGGCCGACGTTGACGATCGACAGGTACAGCACCCACACCAGCAACCAGGTCAGCATCGCCGCCCACAACGGCACCAAGTCCCCGAAGCCCGCCAACAGGGCCGCGGAGATCACCGCCCCGGCGATACACACCGCGGCGAAAAAGCGGTCCGAGTAGTGG
>NZ_JAVREQ010000206.1:0-432 GCF_031845485.1 Streptomyces hazeniae | reverse complement strand
GTCCTCGGAGGTGTTGATGTGCTCACCGGCGAACATCGCGTCGCGGCGGGCCTCCAACCCGGCGGCGCGGGCCAGATCCGCCAGCAGTTCCAGGGTCCGGCGGGTGACGCGGTGCTTGCTGTAGTCGATATAGAGGTCACCAACGGTCAGCACCAGCTCGGTCCCGCGGTTCGGATCCTCAGCGAAAAGCTCCGTCAGATGGATGTCGCCGATCTCGTCGTAGTGCTTCGACAATGCCTGCCATGCGGGGGTTGCGGTGATGTCAGCACTCATTCTGTCGACCTTAATGCGGGGCGCGGAGCGAAGGTGTACATGATGGATGTATGGCCATTGAAGACTTGATTTCATCCGTGCCCACGGGTCTTTGGATCGGTGGTGAGGAACGCCAGGCCGCATCGACGTTCAACGTGCTCGACCCCAGCGACGATCAGG
>NZ_JAVREQ010000205.1:0-434 GCF_031845485.1 Streptomyces hazeniae | reverse complement strand
AAAGTGAACAAGATCACTTAGACGAGACGGCATGCCCAGGCACCGCGGCTGACTCCGCTATCGATCTCGCCCCGGCGCGCCTCAAGCACATAAGACCAACCGAGCAAGCCCCCCCCCCAGACGTGGGCGGACCATGCCCGCGGCCGACGACGGGCTGCGCACCCGACGTCGGACGCGCGCGGGTGGGACCGGTGCCGGGGGACCGTCAGGCACTCTGCCCGTCAGCGACATCCCGCAGAAGCTGCCGGATCCCGCGAACAGGCCTGTACCCGAAGGCTTTTGAGGCGCCGGTGGAGTCGTAGACGCGGTCCAGGCGGTCGGGCACTGTCCACCCCCGCTCCCGGAAGACCGCGTGCACGTCCGGAAGCCGATCGGCGAGGACCGCATCCGCATCGTGGTAGAGGGCGAGGCAGTCCTCCCGGCGGAACGGGTGG
>NZ_JAVREQ010000204.1:0-435 GCF_031845485.1 Streptomyces hazeniae | reverse complement strand
ATCCGCTGGTTGAACTTCGCGAAGTCATCGCCGCGCAGCTCGTCGAGTTGGTCAACCACCGCGCCGACCTGCTGATCGCTGGCCTGCTGCATGTCGACCTCGAGTTCGAACCGAGTGCCTTCGAGGACGCCGTTGTCATAGATCAGGTCGACATTCGCCACACCGGGCATCTCCGCGATGCGGTTTCGGATGTCGAGTGCTTCCTGCTCGCGGTCGGGCGCACCGGTGCAGCCACTCAGCCCGGCCGTCACTGCAACCAACAGCGCGGCAGCAGCAAGTCGCATGTTGCTCAGCGTACGGCGGTTGAGGGGGTCCGCTGCGCGCCAATTGACTGAGCGTCAGCGCGAAGACATGCGCTAGCGTTGCCGCCCGAGGGGGCGTCATGGTTGAAAACCTGCTTGCAGACGGCGGAATCGCATATCAGATCGGCTCCAC
>NZ_JAVREQ010000203.1:0-438 GCF_031845485.1 Streptomyces hazeniae | reverse complement strand
GCCGCGACCCGGACGACTTCGACCATGTCACCGACCGGGCCGGGCATGATCTGCGCTACGCCATCGACCCGTCGGCCCTGCACGACGAACTGGGCTGGGCCCCCAAGCACACCGATTTCGACGAAGGCCTCGCGGCCACCATCGACTGGTACCGCAACAACGAATCCTGGTGGGGCCCTTTGAAAGATGCGGTAGAAGGCGCGTATGCGGAGCGCGGCCAGTGACCGCACGCGAACTGACCATCCCCGGCGCGTGGGAGATCACACCCAAGCTGCACGGCGACGCGCGCGGGCTGTTCTTCGAATGGTTCACCGACGCCGGATTCACCGAGATGACCGGGCACCGCTTCGACCTGCGGCAGGCCAATTGCTCGGTGTCGGCGGCCGGGGTGCTGCGCGGTGTCCACTTCGCCGAACTGCCGCCCAGCCAGGCAAAGTA
>NZ_JAVREQ010000202.1:0-438 GCF_031845485.1 Streptomyces hazeniae | reverse complement strand
GTACCGCATTCGGACCGAACGACAGGTGGATGTCCTTGGCGGCCAGCGCGACTGGCTGTGGTGCCGACATCAGATCATCTCCTGGTTGGTCACCGCGGGCAGGGGATCTTCCTCAGCCGGCGGGCGACCTCGGCGCAGCCGGTAGTCGACGAAGTTCACCAGGTGGGTCAGCGGGATGGTCAGCAGCAGAGAGAACAGTCCGGCTGCCACCAGCGGTGACAGGTTTCCGGTCTGCGCGTTGAGATCTCGGCCCACCTGGAAGAGTTCCCGCTGGCTGGCCACCAGGCCGAGGACGTACACCAGCGACGAGGCTTTGAGCAGCGAGATGAACTGGTTCATGAGCGCCGGCAGCACCCGCCGGATGCCCTGTGGCACGACGACCAGCCGCATGGACGAGGCGTAGCTGACGCCCAGGGCGCGTGAGGCTTCCAGCTGCCC
>NZ_JAVREQ010000201.1:0-438 GCF_031845485.1 Streptomyces hazeniae | reverse complement strand
GCCCCGACAACAGGCCTGCGGCCGTTCTACGGCGCCCACTCGGCCGCCAGCCCGGGCACACTGACCGCATCGTAGGCCTGGATCTCCAGGGCTCCGTGTTCCGCCATCCGCGTCGGTGAGGGCGCCGAGGCTGCGGACAGGCCGCGATCTCGGCGCTGCACATCTTCTGCCTTCTTGGTGGATCGCCACATTAGCCACTCTGACACCGCACTTGCCGAGCGGACCAGGGATGAGGGCAGTGCGGGGATCAACTGGCCGTTGGGTCGCATCGGGAAGTGGTGCAGCGCGACCAATGGGATACCGTAGTACTCAGCGACATTGGCCGCCGGCTGCTCATAGTTCAGCCCCGTGGACAGCAGATCCGCTTCTCTCGCCAGTTGCGTCAGCGTGGCACTCGTCTCCTGCCAATGGCGAGCGATGGGTGCCCAGAGTTCGCGC
>NZ_JAVREQ010000200.1:0-438 GCF_031845485.1 Streptomyces hazeniae | reverse complement strand
GACCGGGTCGACATCATCACCGGCACCCTCGGCAAGGCGCTGGGCGGCGCCGCCGGCGGGTACGTCGCCGCCCGCGCCGAGATCGTCGCCCTGCTGCGCCAGCGCTCGCGCCCCTACCACGTCTCCAACTCCCTCGCCCCGGTCATCGCCGCCGCCTCCCTCAAGGTCATCGACCTGCTGGAGTCCGCCGGAGACCTGCGCGACCAGCTGAACGCCAACACCGCGCTCTTCCGCACCCGGATGACCGAGGAGGGCTTCGACATCCTCCCCGGCGACCACGCCATCGCCCCCGTCATGATCGGGGACGCCGCGAAGGCGGGCCGGATGGCGGAGCTGCTCCTGGAGCGCGGTGTGTACGTGATCGGGTTCTCGTACCCCGTCGTGCCACAGGGCGCCGCGCGCATCCGCGTCCAGCTCTCCGCCGCGCACTCCACCGCC
>NZ_JAVREQ010000199.1:0-439 GCF_031845485.1 Streptomyces hazeniae | reverse complement strand
CCCCTGCGGGGCCGCCCAACAGGTCTGTGCCGAGCGTGGGGTGGTCGGGCGCCCGGTCCGCGTGCGGGTGTGCGCGAGGGCCTGAGGGTGCCGCAGGGGAAATAAACGGACCGGTCGACTGGTCGACGAGCAGTTCACGGTGGGCGGGAGCGTCCGCGTCGCCGCCCTGGAAACCGCCGATGTCGGAGCCTGTCGGCGTCGGTCGAGGCCCGATTGGCAATCGTTTTCCTTCCCGACGGTCCACATTTCGGACACGATCTCCGTCCTCGCCGACGATCGGGCTGCTCGCGTGCCGCTCTCGACACTGCGGCTCGGAGCGCGCCCGCCAGGGGCCCGGGGGCGAGGAGATGCCGAGAGCATCCCATCTCTGGGCTGGGAAAACTCCTCCCGCTGAGCGGATCGCCAGGACCTTGGGGGCGGACTTCCCGCGACTCGACTC
>NZ_JAVREQ010000198.1:0-439 GCF_031845485.1 Streptomyces hazeniae | reverse complement strand
GGTCAACGCCTTGGCGCCGCTGGCTGCGACGCCGATGACCGAAACCATCCGCACCAACGAGAAGTTCGCGGCCAACATGATGAACCGCATCCCGCTCAAACGGTGGGCCGAGGCCGACGAGGTCGCAGGCGCGTTCGTCTTCATGGCCTCCGACGCCGCGTCTTACATCACCGGGCACGTATTGCCGGTCGATCGCGGCATGGTTATGTGACTTTGTGAGCGAGTTTACGAGCCAACCACAGATGACGGGCTGTTCCTCCTTGCCGCTGGCCGGCATCACCGTCATCGCGATGGAACAGGCGGTCTCCGCGCCGATGTGCACCCGGGTGCTCGCCGACTTCGGCGCGCGGGTGATCAAGATCGAGAACCCCAAGGGCGGCGATTTCGCCCGTGATTACGACGACGTCGTGCTCGGTCAGGCTGCGCACTTCGTGTGGGC
>NZ_JAVREQ010000197.1:0-439 GCF_031845485.1 Streptomyces hazeniae | reverse complement strand
CCGTCGAACGGACCATCGCAGCACCGCAGGACGCGGTGTTCGACTTCATGAGCAACGCAGCCAATTTCACGCGCTCTCCGCTGGTAGTTCGGCAGCGGCTGGCCGAACCCGGCCTGCAGGCGCCCTACGGACAGGGAGCGGTGCGCATCCTGCTCTGGACCATCGGATGGTTCCGGGAACGCATCACCGCCTACGACGCACCGCATTCCTTCGACTACTCCGTCGAACGCAGTTTCCCGCCCTCGGAACACCGACACGGTCGAGTCGGCTTCGTCGCGGTGGATGGCGGCACCCGCGTCACATGGACCACGACGTTCCGGGTGAAGTTCCCACTCGTCGGCGGAGCCCTGACCCGTTGGGTGGGTCGGCCGATGCTGACCAGGGTCTTCAACGACGTGTTGGACGCGGCGGCGGCGGATCTGGCCAAACACTGCCCACA
>NZ_JAVREQ010000196.1:0-440 GCF_031845485.1 Streptomyces hazeniae | reverse complement strand
ACTGGTAGTCCTGTCGAGCTTCTGCGGGCAAGTGAGGGAAGCGACCGTCAGGAAGGAGCGCCGATGCATGGAGCTGCTAGGCCAAGACGTCGATGCGTCCAGCACACGCCTTCAGGATGGCGTGTAGGTTCTTGCGCGCCGAGGCAGCGGCCGTGGGATCGGTGGCTTTGACCTCAACCAGCAACTCCCTCTCCAACTCGTCCGCCTCACCCCTGGTAAGGAACGGCAGCCCGAACAGGCGGTAGCCGCTGTCTACGGTGGTACAGAGGTCGAATTTGAGAGCATCACAGCTCTGCCGAGCCTCCATCTGCTTATCAGCGTGCTGTGCGTCCGTCCCATGACGGCTGCAACGCCAGCGCCGGTTGGAAAACGCCACGGACACCTCGTCAGCGGCCTACTTCACTTGACGGGCGGGGCTGGAAACGGAGCCCTCACGGGCC
>NZ_JAVREQ010000195.1:0-443 GCF_031845485.1 Streptomyces hazeniae | reverse complement strand
GGGGCTGGGGCCGCAACTGCGGAGCGCGTCGCCCCTGTCCGACCAGGCGTCGCCGGGCGAGCGGGCCCGGGTGGCGGACCTGCGGCGGCGGTAGAGCTCTTCGTCGCCGTAGGCCCGTCACCGACGCAGGCCCTTCACCGACGCAGACCCTTCGTCGGCGCCGTACCGGGCGCGCGGTGGCATCGTCGCGGGCGGGGACATCAGAGCCGACTGACCCCGCCCCCGGCCCCTGCTGCGTCCCCTACTTCAACCCCCGCAACGTCAACCGCAGCAGCCGGTCCGCCAACTCCGGGTCGTCCGGTGACTGTTCGGCGGCCAGGGCGATCGCGTTGGTCAGCTGCAACAGATCATCGATGGACACATCCCCTCGCACCGACCCGCTCTCCTGCGCCCGCCGCAGCAGCCCCGCCCCCGCCTCCCGCAACGGCAGATGGCACTGGGTG
>NZ_JAVREQ010000194.1:0-445 GCF_031845485.1 Streptomyces hazeniae | reverse complement strand
CCGAACTTAGTTTTTTGGCTGCGTCAATAATTCGGAGGTGTGCGCGTGGCCTCATCCACCGCGACACTGCGGGACCGCGTCCAACAGCGGGTCAAGCACTGGCGGTACGACCCGCCGTACAAGACCGCGTGCGCGGGCATGGCCATTCTGCTGGTCGCGGTGCTGGCGTTGACGTGGATGCAGTTCCGGGGTGCGTTCGAGGAGAAGACGCAGCTGACCGTGTTGTCGGGTCGGGCGGGTCTGTCGATGGATCGGGGTTCGAAGGTCACCTTCAACGGGGTGCCCATCGGGCGCCTGGCCTCGATCGATGTGGTCACGGTGGATGACAACCCGGAGGCCAAGCTGATCCTGGACGTCAAGCCCCAGTACCTGAAGCTGATCCCGCGGAATGTGACCGCTGAGCTGCGGGCGACCACGGTGTTCGGCAACAAGTACATCTCGTTCC
>NZ_JAVREQ010000193.1:0-445 GCF_031845485.1 Streptomyces hazeniae | reverse complement strand
ACTATGGAGAACATGAGCGACGCGACCCTCTCACCGGCACTGACCGACACGGAACTCGAGCAGCTCAACGCCTACTGGCGAGCGGCCAACTATCTGTCCGTCGGCCAGATCTATCTACTGGACAACCCGTTGCTCCATGAGCCGCTGGCCGCGGAGCACGTCAAACCGCGCCTGCTGGGGCACTGGGGTACCACCCCGGGTCTGAACCTGCTGTACGCCCACCTCAACCGGATCATCCGCGAGCGCGACGCGAACATCATCTATGTGACCGGGCCCGGCCACGGCGGTCCGGGCCTGGTGGCCAACGCCTATCTTGAAGGCACCTACAGCGAGGTCTACACCGGAATCGGCCAGGACACCGACGGCCTGCGGAAACTGTTCCGCCAGTTCTCGTTTCCCGGCGGGATTCCCAGTCACGTGGCCGCCGAGACACCCGGTTCCATCC
>NZ_JAVREQ010000192.1:0-445 GCF_031845485.1 Streptomyces hazeniae | reverse complement strand
CCTATGCCGTTCACCTGGCGCACCGGCCGCCGCGGTCTATTGACCGCGGCGGCCACCGCCTGCACCCTCACCGGCAGCGCACTCCTCACCCTCGGCCTCACCGACACCGCAACTACCCCGCCACCCGTACCACCCGCCGCCGCAACGGCACCCGATCAGCCGGAGACCACTACCGAGCCCGCCCCGCCCTCCGCGGACCTGCCGCGTTCGCTTCCCGTGCGGGTCACCGCCGACCGGGTCGGTCTGGCCGCCCGCATCGAAGAAGTCGGCCTCACGAGCGGCGGTTCCATCGCCCTCCCGAAGGACGCCGACGACGCCGGCTGGTACACCGGCTCGGTCACCCCCGGGGAGCGCGGCAACGCCCTGGTCGTCGCGCACGTCGACGACACCGACGGTCCCGCCGCCTTCTATCCACTCTCCTCGCTGAAGCGCGGCGACCGCATCG
>NZ_JAVREQ010000191.1:0-446 GCF_031845485.1 Streptomyces hazeniae | reverse complement strand
CAGCCACTCCAGCGTCGATTTGGGGGCAATGTCACCCACCAGATCGGATAGCTTTGGGCCCCAACTGGTCCCGCAACTTGCGCAGCCCCGCCGATTCTTGTGTCAGTCGGTACAGTCGCTCCACCACTCGGTACAGCCGGCAATAGATCCGCGGCGGGAAGTGGGGCAACATCGGTGATCGGCGCGCCCGGAGCGCTACCGAGAACTCCGCCGGCCGCAATCGAATGTAACGCGGAAGGTCTTCGTACCACCGTGCACTATTTCGTGCCCAGCCCTGGTGAGGCACTATCGCGCGCAAGCGCTCGGTTTGGTACGCATCGAGCGCGGACACCAAACCCTGCTCCCCGCAGAGCTTCTCAGCGAGAGCAATGGCGTCCTCAAGCGCCAGGATCGTCCCCGATCCGATGCTGTAATGCGTGGTGTGAGCCGCATCCCCCATCAAGACG
>NZ_JAVREQ010000190.1:0-447 GCF_031845485.1 Streptomyces hazeniae | reverse complement strand
CGCTCGGCTACGACCTGCCCGAGGACGGCAGCCTCTCCCCGCAGCAGGTCATCCAGCGCATCGGCAAGCTCGCCCCCGAGGGCACGATCTTCGCGGCGGGCGTCGGCCAGCACCAGATGTGGGCCTCCCACTTCATCGACTACGAGCAGCCCGCCACCTGGCTCAACAGCGGCGGCGCCGGAACGATGGGGTACGCGGTCCCGGCCGCCATGGGCGCCAAGGCCGGGATGCCCGACCGCACGGTCTGGGCCATCGACGGCGACGGCTGCTTCCAGATGACCAACCAGGAACTGACCACCTGCGCGCTCAACAACATCCCGATCAAGGTCGCCATCATCAACAACGGTGCCCTCGGGATGGTCCGCCAGTGGCAGACCCTCTTCTACAACCAGCGCTACTCCAACACCGTCCTGCACGCCGGCCCCGGCTCCGACGGCGCCCCCAACA
>NZ_JAVREQ010000189.1:0-448 GCF_031845485.1 Streptomyces hazeniae | reverse complement strand
GGTCCCGACCATGATCGCGCCAGGCGTTTCTGCCACGCGGTCGTCCTCTGCCCACCCTTGCAGCGGTTCCGCATCGACACGGCTGTCGCCGCCATCGATGCCCCAGATGTGCTGGCGGACCGTGAGTCCGTCCGCCTGCTCTCCGCCCGGGATGCGGTGGAGGATGCCTTCCACCACCTCGGCCCACTGCCTGTGACGATCGATGAAGTCGGGAAAGGCGCAGTTCGTGACGTTGTGGACGTCCGTGCAGCGCTGGGCCTGGGCGGGCGCCATCCGTGCCCTGTTCCGGGCCTCCACGGTGGACTCCGCTACGGGCTGGAACTGAGCTGCCCCTGCCCCCACAACGGCGAAAAGCGCCAGCACCGCGCCCATTGCCACAAGGCGTCCGCGCAGACCGGCGAGCAGGAGCGCGGCTAGAGCGGCCAGCACGGTGAGGCAAAGCAGGTAC
>NZ_JAVREQ010000188.1:0-449 GCF_031845485.1 Streptomyces hazeniae | reverse complement strand
GATCCGTAAGCTCAGACTGGCCCAGGGCTGGGACGTTACCGACCTGGCGGCGAAGGTGTTCGTCAGCCCGGGACGGATCAGCTCGATCGAGACCGCGAACGACCCGCCGGGGCGGGATCTCACGGTGAAGCTGGAGCAGGTGTTCGACGCGAAAGGCGCCCTGTTGGAGCTTCAGACGCTCATCAGGGCCGAGGCGTTCAAGAACTACGCCCAGCGGTTCCTGCGCGATCAGGCCAGCGCTCGGTCGATACACGAGTTCTCGCCCGGAGTGCCGGGACTGCTCCAGACCTCCGACTACGCACGGGCGTTGATGGCGGTGAGCTTCACGGACAATCCCCAGGGTTTGGAGGATTCCGTGGTTCGACGGACCGAGAGGCAGGAGGTCGTCGACGGGGAGAATCCGCCATGGCTCTGGGTCGTTCTGGCCGAGTCTGCTCTCTGCCAAGTCC
>NZ_JAVREQ010000187.1:0-450 GCF_031845485.1 Streptomyces hazeniae | reverse complement strand
GGCAGTGACGCGAATTGGTGACCCGGTACCAACATCTCGCCCGCGACGCCTTCGCGGTCCAGCTGTTCCATACGTACGCCGATGTCCCAGCCGCCGAAGCGGTCTGGGAATGCAGGTGCCCATCGCGGGTCCAACTCGGGCGCCGGCTCCTCGCGCGGCCCGGAACTGAAATCGGGAGCCAGCATGCGTCGATAGGCCTGCTCTTCCTCCGTCAACAGGTCCTTGACGGCGTCCCGCACATCCGGGTCGAAATAGGGCAGATAATCCGCCATCCGTTTCGCGCCGGCATGTCCGTCCGCCGAGAAGATCAGCACCTTGTCCTGCGTCTCGCCCATGTTTCCGCTCCTCATTCACGGCATCCGGCGCTGCGCGGGATACCTTTGCCGCATCGAGTACTTGATCCGATCGACCTGATGTCACCGCACGCGGTACATACAGGCTGTATGTGGA
>NZ_JAVREQ010000186.1:0-452 GCF_031845485.1 Streptomyces hazeniae | reverse complement strand
GTGGACAACGGTGGTGGCTCAGATCCGGGCAGCTCCCAGACGCCGATATCAACGAAGTCAGATATCGAGTCCTCAAGGGTGAGCACTCCGGCATCGCGCAGTTGCAGGATCGCTGCTGCGGTGAAGCTCTTGGTGCATGAGGCGACGCGGAACGCGGTGTCTACGCTGGGAGGGCGGCCGTCGGCGGCGGCAGTTCCGTAGGCACCGCTGAAACCCACGCCGTTCGCAGTGAATACGGTATAGACGGCGCCAGGCACGATGCCGGCAGTGACCCGTTGACCGATCAAGGCGTGTATCGCTGATTGTGCGTCCGCGAGCATCGTCAGCTCCTACCGTTGCACCTCGGCAGGCACCAACGCCGGCGGAAGCCCTTGGAAGGCGACCGGTCGCAGGAAGCGCATGATGGCATCTGGCCCCACCGAGGTGAACAGCGGATTCGAGGTGGCTGGGAA
>NZ_JAVREQ010000185.1:0-452 GCF_031845485.1 Streptomyces hazeniae | reverse complement strand
CACGAACGGCTGGCCGCGAACGTGTCCTGTACGGAGGTGAGCGCGGCCAGCCGTTCGTGCTCGGGGAGGTCCGCGTACGACTCCGACATGCGGCGCGCGAGTACCTTCGCCAAGCGGTCCGGCTTCGGCGGGCGGGGGAGCGGGCGGACCGGGTCCGTCACCAGGCCCGCGCCCGGCCTCGGGGTCAGCAGGGCCTTCGCCGCCGCTCCGGCCACCGTCGTGGCCAGCCGAATCAGCGCAACTTCCGTACCGGACACGTGCGTTCCTCCCCCTCGGCGACACGCGTTCCGGAAATCCTACGGCCCGGCGCCTTGGCGGAAGGTGCCAAAGACTGCTGACAGCAGGTCTCGCATACTTGTGGGTAACAACCTCTAGCCCTCACCGACCGGCGGCCCTACGGTGCTCGCATGGAGCCGAACCTGCCCGATGTCGTGCTGTGGTCAATACCGGCC
>NZ_JAVREQ010000184.1:0-452 GCF_031845485.1 Streptomyces hazeniae | reverse complement strand
CTGCGGGTCCTGTCGGTCTTCTTCCGTCGTCTTCTTCTGTTCTCTTCTGCCGTCGCGGTCTTCTCTTGGACACCCGGTACGGCGAAACGTCACGCACTGGTGTGCCCCCGGTCGCGCTGTCCGATCGGGAATCGGCGAAAAGTTTCCGGGAACCCGCGAGACGAATCGGCGGACAGCGTGTCCAACGAGATTTCAGGCAGAACGAGCCGAGCGATGTGCGAGGAGTTTCCATGACCACCACCCAGACAGCCGCAGCCGTTCCCGCCGCCGACACACGGGCGGGCGCGGGCGGGCCGAAGCAGAACCGTGGGACCGACGGCACGACGACCGTGGGGCACGGGACCACCGGGGCGTCCGAGCCCGCGGCGACCCGGGGCCGTACGTCGATCGCCGACACCGTCGTCGTGAAGATCGCGGGGATGGCGGCCCGGGAGATTCCGGGCGTGTACGAC
>NZ_JAVREQ010000183.1:0-453 GCF_031845485.1 Streptomyces hazeniae | reverse complement strand
GCTGTACGCGCTGCCTGCCGGCGAGTACGCGACCGCCGAGGCCTGGCTGGAACACCAGGGCCTGACGAACACCATCGCCGACGCCGTCAAGGCGCATGTTGCCGGCGATTCGGTGGACAAGATGTTCGACAAAGTCGAGTCGGCATTCGTCGAGGCGTGGCAGTCCGACGCCGGTCTGAACACCTACGGCGAGGCGGTTGCCGAGCTTCTGGAATTCCGGGAACGCGAGGGCGAGCCCGCCGCTATGAGCGCCGCCGACTGGCGCGCCTTCGCTGCCCGGGCATCGCTGTACACAGCGCAGGAGAAGGCGCACGAGCTGGGCGCCGACGTGGCCTGGGACTGCGAGCGGGTCAAGACCCCCGAGGGCTATTACCAGGTGCGCGGAGGTATCCCGTATGCGATCGCGAAGTCCCTGGCGGCCGCACCGTTCGCCGACATCCTGTGGATGGAGAC
>NZ_JAVREQ010000182.1:0-453 GCF_031845485.1 Streptomyces hazeniae | reverse complement strand
AGCCACAACATGGCCTGGGTACAGTTGTCGCAGAGCATTGCGCGGTGCGCACAAGGTGGAGGGTCCATGTGGTATTGGCTGTTCAAGTACATCCTGTTGGGCCCCGTGCTGGCCGTCCTCGGCCGGCCCAAAATCACTGGGCTGGAACATGTTCCGACCGACGGTCCGGCGATCCTGGCCAGTAATCACCTGGCGGTGATGGATAGTTTCTACCTGCCGCTGGTGGTCAGCCGCCGCATCACCTTCCTGGCCAAACAGGAGTACTTCACCGGTACCGGGATCAAGGGCCGGTTCCTGGCCTGGTTCTACACCGTCGTCGGCCAGGTGCCGATCGACCGCACCGACGCGGATTCGGCGCAGGCGGCTCTGACCACCGCCAAGCGCATCCTGGGCGAGGGCAAGCTGCTCGGCATGTACCCCGAGGGCACCCGCTCACCGGACGGCCGCCTCTAC
>NZ_JAVREQ010000181.1:0-453 GCF_031845485.1 Streptomyces hazeniae | reverse complement strand
GTGTGGGTCGCCGGTCTCTACCTCGGATTGATGCTGGCCTGGGCCGCCGTGCCGTCGCTGTTCACCGATGAGTCGCCGTACGACACCGATATCGAAGCGCCGCTGCAGGTTCCGTCATGGGAGCACTGGTTCGGCACCGACGCCTCCGGGCGTGACATCTACACCCGCGTTGTCTACGGCGCCCAGAGTTCACTCGCGATCGGCGTGGGGGCGACCGCACTGGCGCTGAGCGTCGCCATCGTGTTCGGCCTCGCTTCGGGGCTGGGCGGACGGTTCACCGATGGTGCGATCAGCCGGTTCCTGGAGGTCGTGCTGGCGCTGCCGGGCATGCTGGTCGCGTTGCTGTTCATCGCAATGCTCGGCCCGGGCGCGGCGACTCAGATCGTGGCGGTGGCGATCGGCTCGGCCGCCGGCTATGCGCGGATGATCCGGGGGCAGGTGTTGGCCGTCAAA
>NZ_JAVREQ010000180.1:0-453 GCF_031845485.1 Streptomyces hazeniae | reverse complement strand
ACCTACAACGACAAGCCCGTCAACGGCCAGGACAACCCGTCCTTCCTCGACGTCCTCAACCAGACGCCCCCGCCGCTCGACGCGAAGGACTGGCCCCGCCCCAAGCGCTTCGCCGGGCTGCGCGCCGCGTGGAAGAAGTCGTGGGAGGAGGACGGCTTCCTCTACGAGCGCTGGGAGGAGGTCTCCCAGGTCCGGCACGTCAGCTGGCACGAGGTCGCCAACTGGATCAAGGCGGCCGCGCTGTTCGGCGGGCTCAGCCTCATCGTGCTGATGCTGGACACGGCCGGCGACGTCGCCTCCGCCGCGCTCAAGGGCCTGTCCGCCGCCCCGGCCACCAGCGGCGGCGACGGCAGCGGCCTGTGGGGCACCGTCGACCACCCCGTCCGCATCTTCCTCGCCGACCAGGCCGCGCACCTCACGGTCGCCCCGGCCGCCCTGTACACGTTCTGGCAG
>NZ_JAVREQ010000179.1:0-453 GCF_031845485.1 Streptomyces hazeniae | reverse complement strand
AACCACGGTCACTTCCATTGCTTCGGCTGTGGCGAGGGCGGCGACGTGTACGCCTTCATCCAGAAGATCGAGCACGTCACGTTCGTCGAGGCGGTCGAGTTGTTGGCCGACAAGGTCGGCTACACCGTCACCTACACCGGCGCGTCGACCACCAACGTCCAGCGCGACCGGGGCAGCCGCAGCAGGCTGCTGGCCGCCAACGCCGCGGCCCAGGAGTTCTACGCCGAGGCTTTGGCCTCAGACGAAGCCGCCGAGGCGCGCAAGTACCTCACCGAGCGCAATTTCGACGCCGCCGCAGCTGCCCAGTTCGGATGCGGCTTCGCGCCGTCGGGGTGGGACACGCTGACAAAGCACTTGCGGCGCTTGGGTTTCGAGTTCAAGGAGCTGGAGGCGGCCGGGCTGAGCCGGGAGGGCAAGCGCGGGCCGATGGACCGGGTCCATCGCCGGTTGCTC
>NZ_JAVREQ010000178.1:0-454 GCF_031845485.1 Streptomyces hazeniae | reverse complement strand
AGTGGAACATCGTCGCGCCGAGGGCGACCCCGCGGTGCCCGGTGACGCAGTTCCACGCCTTGGTGTAGCCGGCCGCCTTGTCCTGGTCGCGGGGTTCGGCGGGGACGCCGTTGGCGTCGTCCGGTACCTCCCACTCCCCCGCGGGACCGGTCTCCGTGACGATGTACGGCTTGGTGTAACCGCCCTGCTGCCAGGTGGACTTGATGTCGCAGACCGCGTTGTAGGAGTTGACGGCGTACAGGTCGAGGTCGGGGGCGTTGCGCTTGTAGTAGGGCCAGGCGCCGGTCCACGCGTCGGTCGAGGTGACCGGGTGGTTGGGGTCGATGCCGTGGATCTTCTTCGCGACGTCGTTGACGAAGGTGGTGTAGGCGTTGCGCTGGCGCTCCAACTCGTCGCCGCTGAAACAGTTCTGGAGTCCGAGGACGGACTCGTTGCCGACGTTCCACATGAGGAC
>NZ_JAVREQ010000177.1:0-454 GCF_031845485.1 Streptomyces hazeniae | reverse complement strand
ACCCGGGCCTGGGTGAGCATGGTGACGGTCCCGTCGGCGAGGTCCACGCCCTGGGCGGCCAGGAAGCGGGCGAGCCCGGCCCGGATGGTGGGCGCGGTGCCCCCGAAGTGGTCCCGCGCCTCGAACCGGGCCAGGGACCGCAGGGCGCGCGGCAGCCGGGGCGGGGCATCGGGGTCGATGAGCCACAGATAGGTCCGGTGCCGCAGGGCGTACCGGCCGGGCCGCGTCCGTACATGCGTGATCGTGCACGGATACAGGGCACTTACGGGACCGCTCACCGCGCCCCTTCCACGGACGCTCACCACGTCACCCCCAGGGCAGCCGCCGCCTCGGCCCCCGACCGGCACCCGTCCTCGTGGAAACCCCAGCCGTGGTACGCCCCCGCGTAGGCGGTGACAGGTCCGGAGAGGGCGGGTAGTCCGGCCTGGGCGGCGACGGACTCCGGGGTGTAGAC
>NZ_JAVREQ010000176.1:0-454 GCF_031845485.1 Streptomyces hazeniae | reverse complement strand
TGACAGCACCGGGGGAGTCTGTGACGTAGGTTGGCAGTTCGATCAGATCGACTTCGCGGATACCAGAGCGGCTGGACCGCAAAACCACACCAACGCAGTCGATGTCGAACTGCACGGCGATGCTGTGCAACGCGTGAAACCAATCGCGACCGGTCAGACCCTGGTCTGTTTGATTGCCATCCAGCCGATAGGACCCGCCGATCGACCCCTTGCCGACTGTCCCGGTGAATTCCACAAGATCTACGTTGGTCGGCGCGTCCTGTAGCTGTGCTTCAAGGGCGGGAAGCCAGATCGACAGATCGTGGATGCTGGACACGTGCCGAAGTGTAGGGCCGAAATCGACTACACCACGGTGCTTCCTGAAAGCTGACTCCGCATACAGAACCTGCGCAGGGGTCCGCCAGCAGGGTCCCGGCGCCGAACGCTCGGGGCCACGGCAGGAGTCGCCGGAAGT
>NZ_JAVREQ010000175.1:0-454 GCF_031845485.1 Streptomyces hazeniae | reverse complement strand
GTACCTGGGCGATTCCGTGCAGCGCAGCGTCCTGTTGCGCACGTTCACGACGGGCCTCGAAGTCACGGTGATCTGCCTGGTGCTCGGCTATCCCTACGCCTACGCCATGGTCGCATTCGGGCCCGCGGTCCGCATCGCGCTGACCCTCATCGTGCTGGTTCCGTTCTGGACCAGCCTGATGGTGCGCACCTTTGCCTGGGTGATCCTGTTGGAGGACGGCGGGCCGATTCAAACCCTGCTGTCGTTCGTCGGGCTGGGCAGTGTGCCGCTACTGCGTACCAACCTGGGCGTGGTCATCGGCATGAGTCAGATCCTGTTGCCGTTCATGGTCCTGCCGTTGTATGCCGTGATGTCGGGCATCGACCGTCGGCTCGTCCTCGCATCGTCGAGTCTTGGTGCGCGACCGGTCATCTCGATTGCCAGGATCTGGGTGCCGCTGTCGCTCCCCGGCATC
>NZ_JAVREQ010000174.1:0-454 GCF_031845485.1 Streptomyces hazeniae | reverse complement strand
CCGAGGCTCAATCCTGTTGCCAGCTGGCCGATGAGGATGTCCATGCTGTGTTCGATTCCCCCGTCGCTTCGCTCGTCAGCCGGACAGCCCCGCAGCCCACGGGTAGGACTTCAGGTACGGGTCGGGGTCGATCGGGCCCTTGGACTCCCAGATCGTGTAAATCAGGCCGTCGGGCCGGATCTCGCCGATTCGGGCGGTCTTGGTGATGTGGTGGTTCTCGCCGTCGATGGTGACCTTGCCCTCGGGGGCGTCGAAGCTGACGCCGTCGGCGTTCTCCTGAATCGCCGCGACGTCGAACGACTTGGCCTTCTCGACGGTGTTCTTCCACAGATAGACCGAGACGTAGGCGGCTTCCATGGGATCCGAGGTGGGCTTCTTGGGATCCTTGACGAAGTCCTTGTAGGCCTTGACGAAGGCGTTGTTCACCGGGGTGTCGATCGTCTGGTAGTAGTTC
>NZ_JAVREQ010000173.1:0-455 GCF_031845485.1 Streptomyces hazeniae | reverse complement strand
CGAACGCCCCGGTGGCGGCGAGCGCCAGCTGGTTGACCCGGTGCGCACTCGCGCCGTCGAGCACGTCGGCGGCGTCGACCACGACGTCGGCGAACGTGACCGCGTATTCGTCGGAACCGTTGGAGGTCGGAGTCTTGGTGACCGTCACACCGTCGGCCTCGGGTGAGACCACTACCACCGCGTTGTCGGCGGTGACCAGCAGCCACTTGGCCGTCTCGGCATAGGGCACACCGATTTTGGTGCCGTTGAGCTTGCCTTCCGCGAAGTTGGTCGCGGGACGCTCCGGCAGTGACTGCCCGGGCTCGTTGAGCGCGGCCGAGAGCACCGCACCCGTCGCCACACCGGCGAGGTAGCGGTCCTGCTGGGCGTCGGAAGCCAGGTCGAGCAGCGTCACCAGACCAAGGCCCACGGTGGCCAGCGCCGGACCTGTCGTGCCGTGCCGGCCGATCTCGGTC
>NZ_JAVREQ010000172.1:0-455 GCF_031845485.1 Streptomyces hazeniae | reverse complement strand
CGCCCGACGCCGGCGAGAGCAACGACCCGCTCTGGGAACACACCGTCGGCGCCTGGAGCCTGGACATGATCGCTCTGATCGTCCTCGGAGTGATCTGCGGCTTCTTCGTGGCCCGCTTCCTGCGCCGCCACGAGCCCGAGGTCATGCGCGACTAGCTCGGCGTCGTGCGCGACCAGCTGTGCGCGGACGGCGGGAAGGGCGGCACCCCGTGCGGGGTGCCGCCCTTCGGCGTTCACGTGGAGAGGTCCGCGCCGACCTCAGTACGCGCTGTTGACGTTGTCGATCGAGCCGTACTTGTCGGCCGCGTAGTTGGCGGCGGCGGTGATGTTGGCGACCGGGTCGTAGATGTTCGAGGACGTGCCCTTGACGTGGTACGCCTTGAACGTCGGCGGGATCACCTGGAGCAGACCCTTCGAGGGGATGCCGTTGATCGCGTTGATGTCCCAGCTGTTGAT
>NZ_JAVREQ010000171.1:0-456 GCF_031845485.1 Streptomyces hazeniae | reverse complement strand
ACCATCACCCTCTACGAGGTCGGCACCGTCAAGGACGTCGCGGTCAGCGCCACCGCGCTGCGGCGCTACGTCAGTGTCGACGGCGGGATGAGCGACAACATCCGCCCCGCCCTGTACGACGCCGAGTACGACGCGCGTCTGGTGTCCCGGGTCAGCGACGCATCCGCGACCCTGGCGCGCATCGTCGGAAAGCACTGCGAGACCGGCGACATCGTCGTTCGCGATACCTGGGTCTCCGATGACATCGCGCCGGGCGACCTGCTGGCAGTCGCCGCGACCGGCGCCTACTGCTATTCGATGTCGAGCCGGTACAACCTGCTGTGCCGACCCGCGGTGGTGGCTGTGAAGGACGGCAAGACGCGGTTGGTGCTCCGTCGGGAGACCGTCGACGATCTTTTGAGCCTGGAGGTGAGTGGTCAATGAGTGAGAAGCCCATCGGCGTAGCGGTACTGGGGC
>NZ_JAVREQ010000170.1:0-456 GCF_031845485.1 Streptomyces hazeniae | reverse complement strand
AGCAGGAAGACCGGCAGGGTGAGCTTGCGGCGGCCGCCCTTCTGGGGGGCGGGGCGTGCGGCGATGGCTTTGCTGGTGCTCACAGGGCCGCCTACTTCTCGGTCTTGATGGCGTGTCCGGCGGCGAGCTCCTCGCCGACCTTCTGCTGCTGGCGGCGGATGCCGTACCGGCGGACCAGCTCGTAGGAGACGACGACCGAGATCACGATCAGGCCCTGCATGATCGTGGCGATCTCCTTCTCGTACCCGTACTGGTCGAGCGAGGCCGAGGACTTGTCCAGGAAGGCGACGAGCAGCGCGGCGAACGCGATTCCGAGCGGGTTGTTGCGGCCCAGCAGCGCGATGGTGATGCCGGTGAAGCCGATGCCCGTGGGGAAGTCGAGGCTGTAGGTGTGGGTGTCGCCGAGCAGCGTCGGCAGACCCGCGAGGCCCGCGACCGCGCCGGAGATCAGCATCG
>NZ_JAVREQ010000169.1:0-459 GCF_031845485.1 Streptomyces hazeniae | reverse complement strand
AGATCAGCCCGCAGAGCCGGCTCGTCGTCGGCTATGTGGCCCTGACCCTCATGGCCTCCGGCCTCTGGGCCGTGCACTCCGTACCGCTGCTGGCCGGACTCGGCCTGCTCGTCGGCCTCTGCATCGCCCCGGCGCTGATCAGCGGCTACACGCTGGTCGAGTCGCTGGTCCCGGCCACCGCCCGCACCGAGGCGTTCACCTGGCTGACGGGCGCCGTGGCACTGGGCCAGGCCGCCGCCGTGACCGTGGCGGGGCAACTCGCCGACGCCCATGGCGCGAGCACCGGATTCCTGGTCCCGCTGGCCGGTACCGTGCTGGCGCTGGCGACCCTGCTGGCCCTGCGCTCGCGGCTGGCACCGAAGTCCGCGGGCCGGACCGTCGCACGTGGGATCGGTCACCGCGAGCCGGTCACGGTGGACTGATCCCGCGGAATACGTCAGTATGGAGCGTCGTTAGCAC
>NZ_JAVREQ010000168.1:0-460 GCF_031845485.1 Streptomyces hazeniae | reverse complement strand
CCCGCACCCCCGCCCGCATCGCCGCGGGCAGCGGCCGCCCGATGAGCAGCTGCGCGTTGGACCGGCCCAGCACCCACGCCACGTACACGAGCAGCAGGCCGATCAGACAGGACGCGATCCCGTCCCAGACCCCCGACCCCGTCAGCTGCCCGCCGAGCAGCCCGCCCGCCGCCAGCAGCAGCCCGGCCAGCGCCGCCGAGTCCTCCATGACGACGGCCTTCACGCCGGTGTCGGGGGTGTGGCGCAGGTAGTACGTGTCCGGCACCCGCAGCCGGGCCGCCTCGCGCCGTACCTGTTTGACGCCGGTACGCAGGGAGTAGCCCTCCAGCGCGAAGGCGACGCCGAGGACGATGTACGAGATCAGCGGATCGCCCAGTTCCTCGCCCGCGATCAGGGTGTGCACCCCGTCGTAGACCGAGAATACCGCACCGCCGACGAAGGTGGCGATGGAGGCGAGCAT
>NZ_JAVREQ010000167.1:0-460 GCF_031845485.1 Streptomyces hazeniae | reverse complement strand
AGGCGCTGGACCGGCTGAAGACCACCGCCGAATCGCATCAGCGGGTGCTGATCGTCGAGGTCATGGGCCGCCACACCGGCTGGATCGCCCTGCACTCCGGGATGGCCGCCGGTGCCCACGCCATCGTGGTGCCCGAGCGCCCCTTCGACATCGACGAGCTGACCGAGCTGGTCGGCAAGCGCTTCTCGGCGGGCAAGAAGTTCGCCATCGTGGTGGTCGCCGAGGGCGCCAAGCCCCGCGCGGGCTCCATGCAGTTCGAGCAGGGCGTCAAGGACATCTACGGCCACGAGCGGTTCGCCGGGGTGGCCACGCAGCTCTCCGGGGAGCTGGAGAAGCGGCTCGGCAAGGAGGCCCGCCCGGTCATCCTCGGCCACGTCCAGCGCGGCGGCACCCCGACCGCGTACGACCGCGTCCTGGCGACCCGGTTCGGCTGGCACGCGGTGGAGGCGGCGCACCGGGG
>NZ_JAVREQ010000166.1:0-460 GCF_031845485.1 Streptomyces hazeniae | reverse complement strand
ATCACTCATGAGGGCGGGATTCAAACGTGGTGCCCTGCTCCTGATCGGCCTCTGCGGCTACGGCGCGTCGATGGCGATGATGGTGCGCGCCGGGCTCGGCCTCGATCCGTGGGACGTCTTCCACCAGGGTCTGACCCGGCACACGCCGCTGTCCCTCGGGATGGCCTCCGCCGTCGTCGGCGTCGTCGTCCTGCTGGCCTGGATCCCGTTGCGTAACCGGCCCGGGATCGGGACCGTCGCCAACGTCATCGTCATCGCCGTCACGGTGGACGCCACGTTGGCCGTCCTGCCCGCGCCCTCGGCACTGCCGGTTCGCATCGCGATGATGATCGGCGCCGTCGTGCTCAACGCCATCAGCACCGTGCTCTACATCGGTGCCGGCCTGGGCCCCGGACCCCGCGACGGCCTGATGACCGGACTCGTTGCCCGCACCGGGTTGTCGGTGCGATTGGTGCGCACC
>NZ_JAVREQ010000165.1:0-461 GCF_031845485.1 Streptomyces hazeniae | reverse complement strand
CTGTTCGGCGCGGGGTGTCGCGCCACGGCCTTCCAGCCCGCGGCGGCGGACTCCGCCGGATCCGACGGTCGGCCCCTTCTGGGTGCCCGGCTTGCGCCCTGCGCCGCGCCGCTGCGAATTCCCGGCACTCTACGCTCCGTTCCCGTCCACCAGTGCCCCCTGTGGACCGTCGGCAGTGTCGGTGTCCTCGATGCCGGCCGCCTGGAGCCGATCCCGGATGGCGTCGCCCGCCGCCCCGTCCGCACGCTGTCGCTCGGGCAGCGGCAGCGCCTCGCCCTGGCCGTCGCCACGCTCCACCGCCCTGAACTCCTGCTGCTCGACGAGCCGTTCAACGGGCTCGACGCCGCCACGACCGGGCTGGTCCGCGCGATACTGCGCAGCCATCTGGCCGCCGGGGGCGCGGTCCTGGTGGCCACGCACACCTTCGAGCCCATGGACGGCACAGCCACCGGGGCCCTGCG
>NZ_JAVREQ010000164.1:0-461 GCF_031845485.1 Streptomyces hazeniae | reverse complement strand
CCAGGAACAGGGTGTCGTCGCCGAAGGCGGCGGCGGCCTCGCGGCGGGCACTCGCCAACGCCGCAGGCAGATCGGCGGCCTGCTCGACCACCCGCATGCCCTTGCCGCCGCCACCCGCCGACGGCTTGACCAGGACGGGGAAACCGACCTCGGGAGCCCCCGCGATGAGATCCTCATCGGTCAGGCCCGGACGCGATATGCCCGGCACAACCGGGACGCCGAATGCCGACACCGCGGCCTTGGCCGCGATCTTGTCGCCCATTGTGGCGATCGCGGAGGCCGGCGGGCCGATGAACACGATGCCCGCGGCCTGCAGCGCGACGGCGAACTCGGCGTTCTCGGAAAGGAATCCGTCTCCGGGATGAACGGCCTGCGCGCCGGTGCGCTGCGCGGCAGAGACCACCGCGTCGATGTCGAGATAGCTCTGCCGGGCCGCAGCCGGCCCGATCCGGACAGCCACG
>NZ_JAVREQ010000163.1:0-461 GCF_031845485.1 Streptomyces hazeniae | reverse complement strand
GATCAAGGTGCCCGAGACCGCCCGGTGTCCGATCGGCGGCACCGAGATACCCGGAACTCCCGAAGCACCGCCCCAGCTGGATTACGAGATCGAGGCCGACGCCGGCACGTCGTCCGCGTCAACAGGCCGGTAGCCGGGCGTCCTGACCGGTCCTCAGCTCAGAGTGCCGCTGATGTAGACGATTTCGCCCATTGGGTCGTTCTCGTCGCGGTCGGGAACCGGCAGGCCGTGGCGGACGAACAGCTCCGACCGGACCACTCCGGTCATCTGCCAGCCCTTGGCGCTCAAATAGTCAGCGGCCGAATGCCTTTCGCCGTGGTAGATCAGCGAAGGCATGTCCATGTTCAACCCCATCTGGCTGAACGCCGCGGTGGCGGCGCGGGCCTTCTCCGGGTCGAAATCCTTGAGCCCGGGTACGAACTCGGTGGCCACCGCACTGCCCGGTGCGCTCAGTGCGGCGA
>NZ_JAVREQ010000162.1:0-462 GCF_031845485.1 Streptomyces hazeniae | reverse complement strand
CATTGGCACCTATCAGGCGATCTCACATCCGTTGGCCAAAGCCAAGATCGACGTCGACCTGGCCGCCGTTGCCACCGGCCGCGCCGCCTGGCTGTTCGATCGCCGGTTGCCCGCCGGGGAGGCATCCAACATCGCCAAATACGTGGCCGCCGAGGCAGCGGTCAGCGCCGTCGATCACGCGATCCAACTGCACGGTGGAAATGGAATATCAGCCGAGTACGGCTTGCTCCCGCAATGGGGTCTGGCCAGATTGTTGCAGATCGCCCCGGTCAGCAGAGAGATGATCTTGAACTATGTCGCGCAGCACAGCCTCAACCTGCCCCGATCGTACTGACCCCGGACAGCAAGCAGAACAATCGTGAAGTTCGGTCTGCAGCTTGGCTATTGGGACGCCCAACCGCCCACCAACCATGCACAGCTGGTCGCCGCAGCCGAAGACGCCGGATTCGACACCGTGTTCAC
>NZ_JAVREQ010000161.1:0-462 GCF_031845485.1 Streptomyces hazeniae | reverse complement strand
CTTGGTGTCGATGACGTCGTACATGTACGGCTGGGTCATCGACGGGTCATCGCCTTCGTTGTGTCCGCGGCGGCGGTAGCACAGCATGTCGATGACGACGTCCTTCTTGAACGCCTGGCGGAAGTCCACTGCCAGCCGCGCCACCCAGGCGCAGGCCTCCGGGTCATCGCCGTTGACGTGGAAGATCGGCGCGCCGATCATCTTGGCGACGTCCGTGCAGTACTCGCTGGACCGCGAATCCGTTGGCGCCGTGGTGAACCCGATCTGGTTGTTGACCACGATGTGGACGGTGCCGCCGGTCGTGTAACCGGCGCGCAGGGCGAGGTTCAGCGTCTCGGCGACCACGCCCTGGCCGGCGAACGCCGCGTCGCCGTGCAGCAGCAGCGGGACGACGGGGTCCTCGCCGGAGACGACGGCGTCCCGGCTGCCGTCCAGCAGATCCTGCGTGGCCCCCACCAGACC
>NZ_JAVREQ010000160.1:0-462 GCF_031845485.1 Streptomyces hazeniae | reverse complement strand
GCGGGTCGGTTGTCGTGCTGGGACTGGGCCCGATCGGCGACATGGCCTGCCGCATCGCCCTGCACCGGGGCGCGGGCACCGTGATCGGGGTGGATCTGGTGCCCGAGAGGCTGGAGCGGGTGCGTGCGCGCGGCGCCGAGGTGCTCGACCTGCGCGAGCACGACGACCTTGCCGCGGCGGTGAAGGAGCGCACCGGCGGGCGTGGAGCGGATTCCGTCATCGACGCGGTCGGCGCAGAGGCGCACGGCAGTCCCGTGAACAAGATGCTGCAGACGGTAGCGGGGCTGCTGCCGGGCAAGCTGGCCGAACGAGCGATGCAGACGGCCGGCGTGGACCGGCTCGCCGCTCTGTACACCGCGATCGACGTGGTGCGCCGCGGGGGCACGATCTCCCTGTCCGGCGTCTACGGCGGGGCCGCCGACCCGATGCCCATGCTGACGCTCTTCGACAAGCAGGTCACTC
>NZ_JAVREQ010000159.1:0-464 GCF_031845485.1 Streptomyces hazeniae | reverse complement strand
GCTTGAACACCGCCGCGCGACTCACCTCGGCGCCTGCGCCCGTGCTGGTGAACGTTCCGGTCGCGGCCAAGCCTTTGGCGTGGTTGCGCCGGAAACCGTCGTGACGGCCGTTGATCTGTTCGAAGCGGTCGGCGAAATCCGCCGGAGTCAGCGCACTGGGCCGCAGCAAGCCCGCCGCCTCGGCGAGACCGCCGACACCGACCGCCGCGACACCGCCGACCGCGGCCAGACCGAGCAGTGCTCTCCTGCGGTTGAGCGCCGGAACGTCATCGGATTCCATCCTGGTCGCACTCCCCTTCGCCGCTGGACTTCCTCCAGTGTGAAACGGTATGCGGCCGCCCGCCGTTCATTCGGCCGAACGCGGTGCCGAGTCTGTGTGTCGGCTGCCATGCAACCGCAGAAGTCTGTGAATAAAAGGAAGTCCAGGTGTGCCCGAGGTCGGCCAAATGCCTATACCGTCGTGA
>NZ_JAVREQ010000158.1:0-464 GCF_031845485.1 Streptomyces hazeniae | reverse complement strand
ATCTGGGGCTACGCGGAGCTGCTGCTCGGCTCGAACCCGGCCGTGTGGATGTACTCCTCGGGTCCGGCCTTCGCGGGCATCCTCTTCGAGGAGGGCACGGAGGAGCAGAAGAAGGTCGCGGAGATCGCCGTCGAGAAGCAGTGGGGCTCGACGATGGTGCTGACCGAGCCGGACGCCGGCTCCGACGTCGGCGCCGGGCGGACGAAGGCCGTGCAGCAGGAGGACGGCTCCTGGCACATCGAGGGTGTGAAGCGCTTCATCACCTCGGGCGAGCACGACATGTCCGAGAACATCCTCCACTACGTGCTGGCCCGCCCCGAGGGCGCCGGCCCCGGCACCAAGGGCCTCTCGCTCTTCCTGGTCCCGAAGTACCACTTCGACTGGACCACCGGTGAGCTGGGCGAGCGCAACGGTGTGTACGCGACGAACGTCGAGCACAAGATGGGCCTCAAGGCGTCCAACAC
>NZ_JAVREQ010000157.1:0-465 GCF_031845485.1 Streptomyces hazeniae | reverse complement strand
ACATGAACCGGCGGCGGATGATCCGGCGCGGCGCCACCTACGGTCCGGCCCTACCGGACGACGCACCCGACGACGGAGCGGACCGGGGTATCGCGGCGTTCATCATCTGCGCCGACCTGGTGCGCCAGTTCGAGTTCGCCCAGAACGTCTGGATCAACGACAAGACGTTCCACGAGCTGGGCAACGAGCACGACCCCATTTGCGGCACGCAGGACGGAACCCTGGACTTCACCGTCCCCAAGCGGCCGATACGTAAGGTACACAAGGGGATTCCAGCTTTCACCACACTTCGGGGTGGTGCGTATTTCGTCCTGCCGGGCATGTCGGGACTGCGCTATCTGGCCACCGGTGAAGGAGAGGCGGCCTCATGACCGGTGCCCGCACGTACAACCAGACGCACATTCCCCGCCCTCACGACGGGCGCCGCCGGATCAGCATCTACTGGACCTGGAGCTACCCCTGGGA
>NZ_JAVREQ010000156.1:0-466 GCF_031845485.1 Streptomyces hazeniae | reverse complement strand
CTCCAGAACTCCAAGTCGATCAAGTACGCCGTGAACGGGGAGATGCACGCCCGCCAGGGCTCGATGATCGCCTTCCGCGGCAACCTCCAGTTCGAGCGCAAGGGCCAGGGGATCGGCGGTCTGCTCAAGCGCGCGGTCACCGGCGAGGGCCTCGCGCTCATGGCCGTCCGAGGCCAGGGCGAGGAGTGGTACGCGCACGAGGCCGCCAACTGTTTCATCGTGGAGATGGACCAGGGCGACCAGCTCACCATCAACGGCCGCTACGTACTCTGGTTCGACGCCACCCTCTCGTACGAGATCAAGACGGTGAAGGGCGCCGGGATTGTCGGCGGCGGCCTCTTCAACAGCGTCTTCTCCGGCCACGGCAAGATCGGCCTCATATGTGAGGGCACCCCGATCGTGATCCCCGTGACGGCCGCCCAGCCGGTGTACGTGGACACCGACGCGGTCGTCGGCTGGAGCCAGC
>NZ_JAVREQ010000155.1:0-466 GCF_031845485.1 Streptomyces hazeniae | reverse complement strand
TGAGTGGTCAGCGTTCGGCCGACGCCGTCGCCGCGCTGCAGAACCGGGGCTTCAAGACGCGCACCGAGGGCAAAGAAGACAACAAGGTTCCGCCGGAGATCGTGATCGGCACCGATCCGGCGGCCAACAGCATGGTGGCGGCCGGCGACGAGATCACCGTGAACGTCTCCCGGGGACCGGAACAGAAACTCATCCCCGACGTCGCGGGCCTGACGCCTTCCCAGGCCAGGCAGAAGCTCAAGGACGCCGGGTTCGAGAAGGTCAAGGAGTCCACGAGCCCGTCGACGCCCGAGCAGCCGGGCCGGGTGCTGGCCACCAACCCGCCGGCCAATCAGACCGCGGGGATCATCTACGAGGTCACGATCGTGGTGGGTTCGGGTCCGGAAGACACCGTGGTGCCGGATTGCAAGGGCCAGAGCGCCGATGTGTGTAAGCAGATCCTCACCGCGTCGGGATTCACCAATAC
>NZ_JAVREQ010000154.1:0-466 GCF_031845485.1 Streptomyces hazeniae | reverse complement strand
GGATTGCGACGACGATTTGGGAAGGACAGCAGTGGAAGATCAGCCAGCTGATTCAGGTGATCTGACCACCGGCGAGCCTGACAAGCCGCGCCGCAGATTGCGTTTCGGGCGGCGTCGCCGTGCCGAGGAAGTGGTCGAGGAGCAGGTCGAGGCGTCGGCCGACGAGGGTGACCCGGAATCCGACTCGGAATCCGGCCCGGAATCTGACTCGGAATCTGAGGATGCCCCGGAGCGTCGGACCCCGTCGGGTAAGGCACGCCGCAAGGCGGCCGTCGAGCCCGAAGCGGCCGTCGAACCTGAGCCAGACGCCGAACCGCAACCGGAACTTGAGCCGGAACCTGAACCGGAACCGACGGCAGAAGCGGAAGACGACGCCGGCACCGAAGTTGTCGACGATGCCGATGCCGAAGCCGATGCCGAAGCGACGGACGCTGAGCCGGCCGAGGACGAGGTCCTCGTGCCGCAC
>NZ_JAVREQ010000153.1:0-467 GCF_031845485.1 Streptomyces hazeniae | reverse complement strand
ACTATGTCGGGATCACCGACTTCGGTGACTATCAACCGGCCGATGAGCCCACGGCCTGGATGATGGCGCCAGTCGGCCCACCCGGCCGGGTTGAGGGCGTACTCGCCCTGCAGTTCCCGATCTCCAAGATCAACCGGCTCATGACGGCCGACAAACAATGGGAAACCGCCGGGATGGGTGCGACCGGCGAGACGTTCGTGGTCGGTCCCGACGGTTTGATGCGGTCCGATTCACGACTGTTCCTGGAGAATCCGGAGAAGTTCGAACGCGACGTCATCGATGCCGGCACCCCACCGGCGGTGGCGGCGAAATCACTCCGTCAACACGGAACCACGCTGGTCCAGCCGGTCGAGACGACAGCGACCCGGTTGGCCCTGCGCGGCCAGAGCGGCACCGTGATCGAGGACGACTACCTGGGCAATGAGACGCTGCAGGCCTACGCACCGGTCAGTCTGCAAGGTCTGAAC
>NZ_JAVREQ010000152.1:0-467 GCF_031845485.1 Streptomyces hazeniae | reverse complement strand
GAGATCTGCATGTGTGCTTCGGCGTCACCGAACCCGGCGCCGGCCTGGACACCTCGCGCATCACCACGTTCGCCAAGAAGGACGGCGACGGTTATGTGGTCAACGGCCGCAAGGTCTGGATCTCCAAAGCGCGTGAGTCCGAGAAGATCCTGCTGCTCACTCGTACCGAGTCCCGTGAGGCTGTGGAGAAACGCGGAGGGACGCCGACCGAGGGTCTCACGCTGTTCCTGACCGACCTCGACCGCGATCACGTCGAGATCCGGCCCATCAACAAGATGGGCCGGAACGCGGTGAGCTCCAACGAGTTGTTCATCGACGATCTGCGGGTGCCGGCCGAGCACCGCATCGGCGAGGAGGGCAAGGGGTTCAAGTACATCCTGCACGGGCTCAACCCGGAGCGGATGCTGATCGCGGCCGAGGCGCTCGGCATCGGCCGGGTGGCGCTCGACCGTGCGGTGAAGTACGCC
>NZ_JAVREQ010000151.1:0-467 GCF_031845485.1 Streptomyces hazeniae | reverse complement strand
CCACAACAACTAAC
Source organism: Streptomyces hazeniae (assembly GCF_031845485.1). Taxonomy (NCBI): domain Bacteria; kingdom Bacillati; phylum Actinomycetota; class Actinomycetes; order Kitasatosporales; family Streptomycetaceae; genus Streptomyces; species Streptomyces hazeniae. The sequence goes on along the minus strand of NZ_JAVREQ010000151.1, from coordinate 453 downwards.
GGCGCTACACAACAGGTAACAAAAACATTCCAACGATTTTTTTTCATCTTATGCAACACATTCCTATAATCTCTGAGCTATTCAAATTTTGAAATGAGCTTTAAATGTATCTCTCAATAAAGTACATAGCTAATTGTTACCACTCAGTAAAATTTTAATACAAGAGGTAATAAAAAAGTATCTATGCAAAATAAAAAATAAAAAACTCTTAATTTACAGATCAATATTGTTATTCTTCATGGTCCAATATAGGCCATAATAACCCACACGTTTCAATTACAATAAAGCAACACTATCCACTTCTTCTACATCCGAAAAAATTTGGATAGCAAAACTCTTTGCATCGATATTGAAAAAAATAATACAGATATCCCCTTTAATATAAAAAAATAAAATTTTAACAAAATGATCTGGAAGAAAATTCCCCTAGAAAACTCCCCTCCGGCCATAATA
>NZ_JAVREQ010000150.1:0-468 GCF_031845485.1 Streptomyces hazeniae | reverse complement strand
GAGCATCAACCACAGGCACGCCAGGATCGCGGCGATCGGCAGTACCGGCACCCACGGCACCCGGAAACCGCGCGGCAGGTCCGGCCGCGTCCGGCGTAGCACGATCACCCCGGCCGAAACCAGCACGAAGGCGAACAACGTGCCGATGTTGACCATCTCTTCGAGCCGGCCCATCGGGAACACAGAAGCGGCGATCGCCACCAGTACCCCGACGATCAGGGTGATCCGGACCGGCGTGCCGTGGCTGCCGGAGACGGCCAGCCGCCGAGGCAGCAGACCATCACGCGACCTCGCAAAGAGCACCCGGGTCTGTCCCAGCATCAGCACGATCACCACCGTGGTGAGCCCTGCCAGCGCGCCGACGGAGATCACTTTTGCCGCCCAGTGCACACCGTTGGCGTCGAACGCCGTGGCGAGGTGGGCATGACCGTCGGGCGCATCGCGCAGGACGGTGTAGGACACCATGCC
>NZ_JAVREQ010000149.1:0-468 GCF_031845485.1 Streptomyces hazeniae | reverse complement strand
CTCCATGACAGCCTCGACCAGATCCCCCAGCTCGTCATCGAGCTTGCCGCGCAGCGAGTCGAGCAGCTGAACGAACGATGCGATGGCCTTCTCCGAACGGGAATTGAGCATCGGCACCCGCCCCTCGGCGGCGGCCTGCAGCGCATCGTTGAAGCTGGCTCCGGTGTTCTCCGCGTACACCGCCACACAGGCCTCGGCCCGGTCGCCGATGCCGCGGCGCGGGGTGTTGAGGATGCGGCGCATGCTCACCGAGTCACCCGGGTTGTCCAGCACCCGCAGGTAGGCGACGATGTCGCGGATCTCGCGGCGCTCGTAGAACCGCACGCCACCGACGACCTTGTACGGGATGCCTGCGCGGATGAACACCTCCTCCAGCGCGCGCGAGGAGTTGTTGGTGCGGTAGAACACCGCGACGTCTGAGTATTTGATGCCCTCGCTGTCGGCGAGCGCGTCGATCTCCTCGGCCAC
>NZ_JAVREQ010000148.1:0-469 GCF_031845485.1 Streptomyces hazeniae | reverse complement strand
GCTACAGACCGGGGCGGGTGTCGTCCCGATCGGTGTGCCGGTACCGGGCGCCGGGCTGTTCGTGTTGGACCAGTGGCTACGCGAAGTCCCGCCAGGTGTGGTGGGGGAGCTGTATGTGGCCGGTCGTGGCGTCGGTATCGGTTATGTGCGCCGGCCGGGGTTGACCGGATCGCGTTTCGTCCCTTGCCCGTTCGGGGCGCCGGGCACCCGGATGTACCGCACCGGGGATCGGGTGTCCTGGGGAGCCGACGGGCAGCTGCGGTATACCGGTCGCGCGGACGAGCAGGTCAAGATCCGCGGCTACCGCATCGAACTCGGCGAAATCCAGTCGGTGTTGGCGTCCCATCCCCGCGTCTCCCAAGCGGTGGTCGTCGCTCACACCACCACGTCCACCGCGAGCCAGGGTGCGCCGACCGCCGACAAACGGTTGGTGGCCTATGTCGTCCTGGACCCGGAGATGATGCTGGTC
>NZ_JAVREQ010000147.1:0-470 GCF_031845485.1 Streptomyces hazeniae | reverse complement strand
CCAGAATGCCGCCGGTGTTGGTGTTGATGGCCACGACGGACGGCTCGTTCAGGACGATGCCGCGCCACCTGACGTACACCAGCGTGTTGGCAGTCCCGAGGTCGATAGCCATGTCACGGCCGATTAACGACATTGAGTTCCCCTTGATCCCCATGAGGATGCGTCGCGCCTTCCCAGGAAGCGATGATGGCTTGTTCTGGTAGGCGAGGTTGGCTCTGCGGGCGTGTAAGCTTCCATCGTAGTGCCGTATGCACGGACACAACGCGAGGGCCCTTCGCCATTGTGGGCGGAACGGGTGCCCTTTCCACCCATGGTGACGTTACGTCGGAGGGATGCGTTCCCGCTAGAGGGAACCCTAGGCCGAGGGGCGACCGAATTACTTCGGTCGCCCCCGCCAGGCAGCGCTGTTTGGCCGATCGGGTCAGGAAAGTCCCGGAAAGAAAAGCTTCAGTTCTCGCTCTGCGGACTCC
>NZ_JAVREQ010000146.1:0-470 GCF_031845485.1 Streptomyces hazeniae | reverse complement strand
GTCATCAACACCACCGAACGCCACCCGTTCTACAGCCCCATTCGCGCGCAGAACCCGGTTCGCAGCCTGGCAGCCGCCGCCACACCGAGTCAGGCCAACGGACCCGGCTGGACCGACGCGGCGGATCTTCGATCCGGTGACGGCCTCTACACCCCCAACGGTGATGCCGCACAGGTCAAGTCAGCTACACCCGTGGACGGTGACGCCCACATGTGGGACCTGACCATCGAGAACACCCACACCTTCTACATCGCCACCTCGACCGCACCGGTCCTTGTCCACAACTGCCCGATGCCGGCCGACTACGGCCCCAAGAGCCTGCCAGCCTGCACAAAACTCGATTGCGGACACACCACCGAGGTGCCGTCGGCTGTCTACAACGAAAACGTTGTTCCCGGTCACTACAACCACAACCTTGACGCTATCGAGAACGGTCGCCCAGAGATCCTCACAAAAGGTGACCCTAAAGA
>NZ_JAVREQ010000145.1:0-471 GCF_031845485.1 Streptomyces hazeniae | reverse complement strand
GCGTGGTGCAGATGCTTCATCCAATTGGCGCGCAGGTCGATCTTGCGTGTGGGAGACAGGTTCAGGAGGCGGTCGATGGCGCGGGTGGCGTTGCCGAGGTGTTCGAGTAGCGACGGCCCATCGGGGGCGAGCGACGCGAAGACGAACCCGCCGTAGTCGTCCACCCGCGGCGCCTGCGCCAGGCCCAATTCGGCGCGCAGCTCGCGGTAGGTGTCACCGTAGCCCTCACGCATCGGAACACCTTGCAGTGCACCGGTATTGCTGAAAGTCCAGCCGTGGTATGGGCACCGGAACGAGTTGGCGTTGCCGATCTCGGCGTTGCACAGCTTGTTGGCACGGTGGGTGCAGCGGTTGAGTAGCACCCTGACGACGCCGTCCTTGCCGCGCACCACCACGACGGGGTCATGGCCGATGAATCGCGTGAGGTAGTCACCTGGCTCGCTGACCTCGCTCTCGTGGGCCACATAGACC
>NZ_JAVREQ010000144.1:0-471 GCF_031845485.1 Streptomyces hazeniae | reverse complement strand
ACGAAGACGTCACCGCGCCCGACGTCGATGTCGTCGGCCAATTCGATCGAAACCGACAGTGGTGCAACGCCTACCGACCGGTCGTCATCGAGGGTGTCCACGGCCGTCACGATCGAGCGGGTGCCGGCCGGCAGGCTCACGACGGGGTCACCGACCGCGAGCGTGCCCGCGGACAGCCGGCCGGTGTAACGGCGGCGTTGTTCCGCGGTCGGCCGGGACACCCACTGCACGGCCAGCCTCAGGTTCGCCGGATCGGCATGCGGCGCCGACAGCTCGATTCCTTCGAGGTACTCGAGCAGGGTGGGCCCGTCGTACCAGGGGGTGTTCTGCGAGCGGTGCACCACGTTGTCACCGAGCTTGGCGGCGATCGGGATGACGGTGAGATCGAGCCCGCCGAGCCGGTCGGCGACCTGTTGCAGCTCACGCTCGACCTCGGCGAACCGGCCTTTGTCGAAGTCGACCAGATCGATC
>NZ_JAVREQ010000143.1:0-472 GCF_031845485.1 Streptomyces hazeniae | reverse complement strand
GTACAGCCCGTTGATGAGCCCGCTGGTCTGGGATCTCGCCCACATCGGCCAGCAGGAGGAGCTGTGGCTGCTGCGCGGCGGCAATCCGGACCGCCCGGGCATGCTTTCCCCGGACGTGGACCGGCTCTACGACGCCTTCGTGCACTCACGGGCCAGCCGCGTCGACCTTCCTCTGCTGCCGCCCACCGAAGCGCGCGCGTACTGCGCGACGGTCCGGTCCCGCGCCCTCGATGCCCTCGACTCGCTTGACGCCGACGACTCCGGGTTCAACTTCGGGTTGGTGATCAGCCACGAGAATCAGCACGACGAGACCATGCTGCAGGCTCTGAACCTGCGGGCCGGTCCGCCGTTGTTCGACGCAGGCAGCGCACTGCCGGCCGGTCGTGCCGGAGTGGCAGGCACTTCCGTGCTGATCCCGGGTGGCCCGTTCGTGCTCGGGGTCGACGAACTCACCGAACCGCACTCACTGGAC
>NZ_JAVREQ010000142.1:0-472 GCF_031845485.1 Streptomyces hazeniae | reverse complement strand
CCTAAATACGCAGCACCGAGACGGTGGCGAGCACCGATATCGGGGGCGGCGGATTCGCCCGCAGCACCCGCAGGAGCCCCGCCCCCACCGGCGTACCGAGCCTCCGCCCGCCCACGCGCATCCCGAACAGCCAGAGCCCGACGAGGGCGAGCCCCCAGGCGCCGAGGACGGCGAGACAGACGGAGAGCGGGTCCATGCCGCTCATGGGGGAGTCGTGGGACTCATGGGAGGAATGGTGCCCGGTGCCGACGGAGACACCGTCAGCCCCGGCCGTGGACACGGCAGACGGGGCGGATGGGGCGGATGGGGCGGATGGGGTGCCATGCTCGGCCGGGTGCCCGACGGTGTGCATGGTGAAGATGCCGAAGAGCAGCGCGGCGAACAGCAGCAGCTGCCCGCACATCACGCTCCCGCTCCGGGCTCCGCCGACCGTACGCACCATGGGGGCAGCTTACCCCGGGAGGGTATGTGA
>NZ_JAVREQ010000141.1:0-472 GCF_031845485.1 Streptomyces hazeniae | reverse complement strand
GTCATGGCATTCCAGTTCCAGACCGCGAACTTCGGCGCCTCCGGCTTCTCCGTCAGCTTCTTGACCGTCAGGGCCAGGTCCGCCACGCGGTCCGGAAGGTCGAAGCCTTCCAGCGTCTCCAGCCGCTCGTTGACGCCGTCCAGCCGGTTGCCCAGGTCCCGGGTCTTCTCCCACACCGCCAGCACGTCCCGCGACGAGTCGGCGGGCCCACGGCTCCGCTCGCTCATCCGGTGTACCTCCACCGGTCGCCCTCAGCGGCCGGGTAGCCCGGCTGACCGGGGATGCCCGGGTATCCGGCCGGCGGGGCGTCCGCAGCCGCGGGCTGACTCGGGATGACCGGAGCCGTGGCGGGCATCTGCGGAGGCAGCACCGGACCGGTGATCTGCACGCCCTTCTTCTTCAGCTTGGCCTCTTCCTTCTCCCGCGCCTTTGCCTGCTTGACCAGCGCCTTGACGTCTTTCCTCTCCCACAC
>NZ_JAVREQ010000140.1:0-473 GCF_031845485.1 Streptomyces hazeniae | reverse complement strand
CGATTTCTGGAGCCGGCCCTTCGCCGAGCGTGACGAGACATTCGCGCAGTTGCGTGCGGGTGAGGGCCTCAGCTGGCATCAGCCGCTGTCGACGCTGTTCGATGTCGAGGAGCCCGGTTTCTGGGCGGTGACCCGCCGCGCCGACATCCAGTTCGTGAGCCAGCACCCTGAGTTGTTCACCTCGACCCAGGGCGTTGCGCTGGATCCGATGCCGGCCGACGTGCAGAAGTTCGCCACCTTCTTCCTGATGATGGATCCGCCCGAGCACACCACGTACCGCCGCCTGATCAGCTCGGCGTTCACCCCGCGGAATGTGCGCAAGATCGAGGAGCAGATCCACCGCAACGCCGTCGCCGTCGTCGACGACCTGATCGGTGCCGGGGACGTCGACTTCGTTGACGCGTGCTCGGCGCAGCTGCCGATGCGGACGATCTCCGACATGCTCGGTGTACCCGCCGCCGATCAGCCCGCGC
>NZ_JAVREQ010000139.1:0-474 GCF_031845485.1 Streptomyces hazeniae | reverse complement strand
CAGCCCGTCACACCGCTGCTGAAAGCTGGTCACCGTGGTCATCGAATGTACTTGCACCCCAGCCTTTTCCGCGAGGCCAAGGTAGTTCTTGACGAGAGTGTTCTTGGCGCCGTGCCGGCAGCCGGTCATGCACTGGCCGCATTCGATGCAGCCGGTGCGCGCCGGGCCTGCCCCGCCGAAGTAGGGGTCCGGGACGGTCTTGCCCGGCGCCTTGTCACCGTCGGGCCCGAAAAACACGCCGACCGGCGTTGCGACGAATGTATCCCCGCAGCCCATGTCGTCGGCGACCTCTTTGACGATGCGGTCCGCATCGGTGAAGGTCGGGTTCTTCACCACGCCGAGCATTCGTTGCGCCTGTTCGTAGTGCGGCATCAGCTCGCCACGCCAGTCGGTGATGTCCTTCCACTGCGGATCGTTGAAGAACGGGTCCGGCGGAATGTACAGCGTGTTGGCGTAGTTCAGGGAACCGCCGCC
>NZ_JAVREQ010000138.1:0-474 GCF_031845485.1 Streptomyces hazeniae | reverse complement strand
GTATTTCCTCAACATGTAGCGGAGAGGAATGATAGAGATGAAAATAATGAGCAATGCTGCAGGGGCAGCGAGATGATAAAGTGCTTCAGATGCGTCTACCCAAATTCTTACTGCTAACGTATCAAAACCTGGTGGGCGAAGCATAAGGGTTGCTGGTAGTTCTTTGATTGAACTGACGAAAACGAGGGCACCACCAGCAAGGATTCCCGGCAATATGTTAGGAAGAATAACTGTAAACATGACTTTCCATGGCGGATAGCCGAGACTTCGAGCTGCTTCATCCATTCTAGGCGAAACAAGGCTCAATGAAGCTTCTCCTGCTTGCATCGCTTGGGGGAGAAAACGAACGACGAAAGCAAGAGCTAACATATAGAACGTGTTATATAGCATCGGAATATGATTGTTAAAAATAAAGATGAACCCGAGAGCGACAATGACCCCTGGCAATGCATAACCTGCATAGCTCAATTTATC
>NZ_JAVREQ010000137.1:0-475 GCF_031845485.1 Streptomyces hazeniae | reverse complement strand
CCGTAGGCGTCCGGGAAGAGCCGGGCCAGGGCCGGGTCGGAAGGCGGCTTGCTGGGGCCCTCGGCGAAGAGCGCGGCGAGCGGGTCCTCGCCCTCGGCGGGCGTGTCGCCCGGGCCGATCAGTTCGAGCAGCTGCACGGCGAGGGAGCGCAGGATCGAGATCTCGACCTCGTCGAGCGCGACGGCCGCGCCGCCGCCCGGGGTGGCCTCGAAATGGCCGGCCATGGATTCTCCGATGTTGGAACGGACGGGGCAGGACAGCGGTCGGGGCGAGGGGCGCCAGGGGCTAGTTACGGTCCTGGGTGAGGGTGGCCCACAGCCCGTAGCCGTGCATGGCCTGGACGTCGCGCTCCATCTCCTCACGGCTCCCGCTGGAGACGACGGCACGGCCCTTCTGGTGCACGTCGAGCATGAGCTTGTGGGCCTTGCCCTTCGAGTAGCCGAAGTACGCCTGGAAAACGTAGGTCACATAGCTC
>NZ_JAVREQ010000136.1:0-475 GCF_031845485.1 Streptomyces hazeniae | reverse complement strand
GAGCGGGGGGACCACCACGGCGGCAGGCACCCCGGCGCGTAGTCCCTCGATTTCACGTTCGACGAGCGCGCGGAATAGCGCCGCGATGAGCACGATGGTGTCGGCACGTGGGCAGCTATCGCATACGCGCAGTTCCAAGGTAGGAGTTCGCAGGGCGGGGCGAACGTCGAAGTACGACATCCCCGCATCGCTGATCACTCCGGTCGCAACGAGATTGGAGATCAATGTGTCGTACTCCTCGGCCGACGTGGCCGGCGGCGCCAAACCAGTGGTGGGCCATCGTTGCCATACCAGTGTGCGGACACTGCTGTAGCCGGTGTCAGATCCGTCGGACCAGAATGGCGAACTCGCGCTCAGCGCAAGCAGGGTGGGAACGTAAGCGGCCACCCGGCCGGCCACCAGAACAGACTCGTCACGGTCCTCGATTCCAACGTGTATCTGGGTCCCACAGATCAGTTGTTCGCGCGCCAACAGC
>NZ_JAVREQ010000135.1:0-475 GCF_031845485.1 Streptomyces hazeniae | reverse complement strand
ACCTGGGCCCGGCTGTACTCCGACTGGGTGCCGCGCGCACTGCCGCCCGGCTGGAAGCCCGGCTCCAAGGCCGCACCCGTTCCCCAGCTGCCTGATTTCGCCGCCATCGCCGCCGCCAAGGAGAAACCCGCCGCCGGAGCCCCGGTGGCGCCCAAATCGACACTGGCGCAACTGGCGGACTCCTTCCTGGACTGGGATCTCTACAAGCAGGCCATCCCCGACCTGCTACGCACGGGCCTGCCCAACACGCTCATCCTGACCGTGTGCGCCAGCGTCATCGGGCTGGTACTCGGGATGGTCCTGGCGGTGGCGGGTATCTCGCGGTCCCGGTGGCTGCGCTGGCCGGCCCGGGTGTACACCGACATCTTCCGCGGACTGCCCGAAGTGGTGATCATCCTGCTGATCGGCCTGGGCATCGGCCCCGTGGTCGGATCGCTCACCGGCAACAGCCCCTACCCCCTCGGCATCGCGGCGC
>NZ_JAVREQ010000134.1:0-476 GCF_031845485.1 Streptomyces hazeniae | reverse complement strand
AGGTAGCGCTGCACGGTCGGCCCCATCCAGGCGACCAGGCCCTCGAGACCGGCCGACGCCAGCGGTGCTGATTGCCCCGGCCACCATGACGGTCTTCATTCCCGGCCTGATCATCTGGATGACCGGCGTGAAAGCACCCGACCTCAGCACCTCGACGGGCCTGCTCCTCGCCCTCGCAGGCGCCGGCCTGATCGCGCTCGGGCTGTGGTTCCTGATCTGGACGGTCGTGCTGTTCGACCGCGTCGGCGACGGCACACTGGCCATCGGTTCTCCGATCAACCTCGTGCTCCGCGGGCCGTATCGACACGTCCGGAATCCGATGATGACCGCGGTGTTCTGCATCCAGCTCGGCACGGCCGTCGCCACGGCCTCACCCTGGCTGTTCGCCTGGTTCGCCCTGTTCTGCACCGTCGTCGTCATCGCGATCCCGACGATCGAGGAACCCCCACCTCGTCAGGCGGTTCGGTGCGCAATAC
>NZ_JAVREQ010000133.1:0-476 GCF_031845485.1 Streptomyces hazeniae | reverse complement strand
AGCCGGATCCGCCGGTTGAGGTTGTCGAGCGTGGCCACCATCGCCTTGTTCCCGGATGCCGCACACAACTCGAGGTGGAATGACTCGTCGCGCAGCACCATGTCACCGTCCGGTGGGGGCGGGCTGGCCTTCAGGTCCAGCCACTCCGCGCGCAATGCCGAGAGCCGGTCCTTATCGTAGTGCAGCTCATCGGTTTCCAGGATCCGGGTGATGCCGCGCAGTTCGATTGTGATGCGCAACTCGTAGAGGTCGCGGACGCCCGGGATATCCAGCGCGACCGGGTAGTACCCGTCGGGCCTGCGTTCGAGCATGCCGTCGGCGTGCAGCCGGACCAGCGCCTCTCTCAGCGGGGTCCGGCTGACGTTGAGCGTCTCGCACAGCTGGGACTCGACCAGCCGGGTGCGATGGTCGATCTCGCCGACCATGAGCAACTTGCCGAGGTCGAGGTAGACGCGGTCGCGCAGGGAGACCGGTTC
>NZ_JAVREQ010000132.1:0-477 GCF_031845485.1 Streptomyces hazeniae | reverse complement strand
AGATCTGGTCACACCCGTACCCAAAATGTATTCTGGCTACAGACGTAACCAGAAGGGGGTTCAAGGTGGACATGCCGCACCAGGTGCTCGAGCAGATGCTGCAGCGGAAGTTCGACAAGGACATTCGTCAGCACTACTTCCGCGGCATGGAGTTCGCCGGGCCGGCGGGCGATCCGGGATGGTTCGGTCCGGGCAGTGCTGTCTGGCATGTCCACTCCCACACCGAGGCACTGATCTTCGGCCTGCAGTGCGCGGCCTTCATCGAACGCCTCGATCCGTCGATCTATTGGATGGGCATGCACCATTCGCGGCTGGTCAAGCGCGACGAGAACGGCACCGCCATTCCGGTCATCGACCCGCAGGGCGCAGCCGTCCGGCTGGGCCACTCCATCGCGTTCTTCATCGGCACCGCCTACGGCAACACCGAGACCGCCGAACGGGTGGCCAAGACCGTGCGCGCCATGCACCACACCATCA
>NZ_JAVREQ010000131.1:0-477 GCF_031845485.1 Streptomyces hazeniae | reverse complement strand
TCAGCTGCTGCTCTTGTTCCGTCACTGACCCACCCCTGTCCGAGAAAACGTGCTCGAACAATAGCGCGCGGTGCCGTGAGGGTTCCTACCGCCCGGAGGCCTGGTCGACGCTGCGGTCCGGCCGCTGACCGTTCAGCCGCGCCACCACGTAGTCGGCTGCCTGATCCGTCAGCCCGTTGGCGGCGTACAGGTTGTGCGCGTTGTTGTCGCTACCCGTCGGCGAGCACACCGGATCCTCCGGGATGCACAGATCATCGGTCTTGGCGGCGTACCGGGTGCCGACCGTGATCGGCGGTGCTCCGGTGTAGATCATCTGCAGGAAGCCGCTCGACGGCTTGCCGAACAACGCCACCGCGGCGACATGGTCTGCCACCCCCGCGGGCAGCGGGCCGGTGATGCTCGGCGGAAGCGCGAAGCCCTGCGGCACGGCATCCTCGGTGAGGTAGGCGGCCACCGCCGCACCCTGCGAGAAGCCAC
>NZ_JAVREQ010000130.1:0-478 GCF_031845485.1 Streptomyces hazeniae | reverse complement strand
CGCAGATCGTCGCCGAATTGAGTTAGAGAATTTCATTCTTCTAAGCGGAGAGTACAAATGGCCATAAACGTATCTGTCATTGACACGGCAGGCGACCCGATGACAGAGTTGCTGAGCAGGTGCACAGAACTTCACCGAGCATGTGGCAGACACGAAAACAGAACTGGGGTAATCAATGACTGGACGGGTGGAAGGCAAGGTCGCGTTCGTCACCGGCGCGGCCCGCGGCCAGGGACGTAGCCACGCGGTGCGGCTGGCGCAAGAGGGCGCCGACATCATCGCGATCGACATCTGTGGACCGATCCGGCCCGGCGTGGAGACCGCCATCCCGGCCTCCACCTCTGATGACCTGGCCGAGACCGCCAACCTCATCAAGGGACTCAACCGCCGCGTCGTCACCGCCGAGGTCGACGTGCGCGACGCCGACGCGATCAAGGCAGCCGTGGACAGCGGCGTCGAGCAGTTGGGCCGCCTCGAC
>NZ_JAVREQ010000129.1:0-478 GCF_031845485.1 Streptomyces hazeniae | reverse complement strand
GCATGTACCGCTACCGGCGGGCACCCGAGAAGCGCACGAACACCGCGCAGATCCTGGCCTCCGGTGTGTCGATGCCCGAGGCGTTGCGGGCCGCCGACATGCTGGCCGAAGAGTGGGACGTGGCCGCCGACGTGTGGTCGGTGACCAGTTGGGGCGAGCTCAACCGGGAAGGCGTGGAGATCGAGCGGCACCGGTTGCGTCATCCGGATCAGCAGGCCCGCACACCGCATGTCACCGCCGCGCTGGCCGATGCCGCGGGCCCGGTGGTGGCGGTGTCGGACTGGATGCGTGCGGTGCCGGAGCAGATCCGGCCGTGGGTCCCGGGTACCTACATCACCCTGGGCACCGACGGCTTCGGATTCTCCGACACCCGGCCCGCTGCGCGGCGCTACTTCAACACCGACGCCGAGTCGGTCGTGGTGGCAGTGCTCGAAGGGCTGGCCCGCGATGGGGAGATCGACCCGTCGGTGGCCATCGC
>NZ_JAVREQ010000128.1:0-479 GCF_031845485.1 Streptomyces hazeniae | reverse complement strand
ATCATGCACGGCGTGTGGATCCTGATCTTCGCCGTGCCGTTCGCCGGCCTGGCCCAGATGATCCCCACCGCCGCCCTGGCCGGCCTGCTGATCGTCATCGGCTGCCAGCTGGTCAAGCGTGCCCACATCGAAACCGCCAAGCGCACAGGCGATCTCGCGGTCTACGCGGTCACAGTGGTCGGCGTGGTGTTCCTCAACCTGCTCGAAGGCGTGCTGATCGGACTCGCACTGGCGGTCGCACTGACCGTGTGGCGAGTGGTGCGCACCACCAGCGTCTCCGAGCCCACGGGTGAGGACACCGGGCGCGTCGCCATCGAGGGCTCCGGCACCTTCCGGTCCCGGCCGACCCTCACCAGCGCGCTGGCGCGGGTGCCGTCGGGCGCCGCGGTGACCGGGGAACTGTCGGTCGACTTCATCGACCACGCCGCCCACGAGACCATCGAAGAGTGGCAGCGCCAGCACGTGGCCACCGGTGGCAC
>NZ_JAVREQ010000127.1:0-479 GCF_031845485.1 Streptomyces hazeniae | reverse complement strand
ACCGGCGAGGGGCCCGCGACGAGGCTCGCCTCGGCGGCCTCCGACCCCGGGACCGACACGGGCGGAACCGGAAGGCTCAAGCACAGCAAGGGCCCCTGGGTCAGCGCCTCCGGCACGGCCGGGGATCTGCGTACCCGGGCGGAGAAGAGCAGGTCGGCGCTGGGGCCCGGCCACGAGGGCATCGACGCGGGGGCCGCCGGCCTCAGCTCCGTCGCGGCCCTCAAAGGCGTGCTGACGTCCTGGGAGGAGCGTCTTCAGGCGGTGCGGGACGAGTGCGAACAGCTCAAGGGGACCTTGCTGACGGTCGCCGGGGAGATGGGCGAGACGGAGCGTGCGGTCGACAGGTCCCTCAAGGCCGTCGACACTGTTCACGGGGCGGACGCGAAGCGGTGACCGGAACCCTCACCTGGCAGCTGCTGCGCGATCTCAAGACCTCCGAGTTCACAGAGGCAAGCAAAAAATGGCACGAGGTCTCGGGC
>NZ_JAVREQ010000126.1:0-479 GCF_031845485.1 Streptomyces hazeniae | reverse complement strand
CTCGCTGGCAGCGTCGGCCTACCGCGAAAACCGTGCCACCACAGCGGGATTGATCCGGACGCGATCGGTCGACGAAGGGTTGCGGTGGTGCGCCGACCATCCCGATGCTCTGGCCGACGGTGGCTACCGGCTGTCCAAGGAGGCGACGATTCTCTACGTGATGTGGCGGGCCACCGAACTCGGTGCCCGCGGCATCCGGATCAACTGCACGGGGCCGGGCGTCACAGATACCCCCATCCTCGACCAGCTGCGCTCGGCCTACGGTCAGCAGTACCTCGATTCGTTCACCACCCCGCTCGGCCGCAACTCCGAGGCCGCCGAACAGGCGTCGCTGCTGGCGTTCCTGGGCAGCCCGGCCGCCAGTTACGTGACCGGGCAGGTGATCTGGGCCGATGGCGGCATTCTGGCCCAGCGGGAGGCGGCTCTGGTCGATGCTGTAGACGGAACGGTCGGCGACACCGCCGACGACTCGGTGCAGA
>NZ_JAVREQ010000125.1:0-479 GCF_031845485.1 Streptomyces hazeniae | reverse complement strand
GTCCTGGTGAACGAGACCTACGGCCTGGACCTGCTGCCGACGGTGCTCTTCGAATGCGCTGACCTGGCGTCGTTCACCACCTATCTCCAGGAGCACCACGCGGACGAACTCTCCCGTGCCGGTGCGCGGACGGGCGCGGAGGCCGCCCCGGAACCCGCCCGGCCTCCCGCTCGGCAGGACGGAACAGCCGGCGCGGCCGGACCGGGCGGAACCGCCGAACCGGCCGGACCCGCCGAGCCGCCTGCGCCCGGCGGGTCCCCGTACTCCGCCGGAGCCGCTGGACCGGAGGCGACCGACAGGCCCCCCGGGCCGCTCTCCTCGGGCGTACGGCCCGGGGCGGCGCGGTACGAGGTGGCCGTGATCGGCATGGCCGGTGTCCTGCCCGGGTCCCCCGACACCGCCACGTTCTGGGAGCACCTGGCGGCGGGCCGGGACCTGGTGACCGAGGTGCCCGCAGACCGCACCGATCTGCTCCGGCA
>NZ_JAVREQ010000124.1:0-479 GCF_031845485.1 Streptomyces hazeniae | reverse complement strand
ACCCAGAGCAACCTCGATTCGGTCTGTACGCACCTCGACGTCACCAGCAGGCTCTTGACAAAGATCCATCCCAACCGCGCCAGCAGCCGGATCACAGTGGCTCACCTCGACGAGCTGCGCCGGCGAATCGGCGGTGATCAGCGCAACGGGCAGAGCCCCGAACCCAAGGTCTCCACGAACCAGACCAACGGGTCCTCCCCGAACCAGACCAACGGGTCGTCCCCCAAAACGACTGCCGGACAGCCTAAGCCGCCCAGTCGCAGACCGGGCGGCGTCGTTATTTCCGGGTAGTTGGCTGTCAGCTCAGGGGCCGGTGCGGCATGAGCGCATTCGGCGGGATCTGGCCGAACTTGCCCGCCTGGTAGTCCTCCAGCGCCTGGATGAGCTCGGACTTCGAGTTCATCACGAACGGGCCGTAGTGGAAGACCGGTTCCCGGATCGGCTGACCGCCCAGCAGCAGAACCTCCATCGCGGGCCGG
>NZ_JAVREQ010000123.1:0-480 GCF_031845485.1 Streptomyces hazeniae | reverse complement strand
CTGGGAAGCAGGCTGATGGTGAGGAACTCGTTGGTGGCATACAGCAGTACGCCGCCGGCCAAAACGGTGGACGCGCCCAGATGCCTGGCGCCCAACAACTGCCGCCAGGTGCCAATGTCGGGCGTCACGGTATCGGTCACATCGATGACGCTAGAAGCTGAACCACCGTTGAGGTCAACACCGGCTCATTTCAGGCCGGCCGCGTCCATCCCCCGCAACTCTTTCTTCAGGTCCTGAATCTCGTCCCGGATCCGCGCCGCGAGCTCGAATTGCAGATCCCGTGCGGCGGTCATCATCTGCTCGGTCAGATCCTTGATCAGATCGGCCAATTCGGCGCGCGGCATGTTGGTGGTGTCGCGGCCCTCCACGATGCCGGCACTGACCGACCGCCCGGGTTCGCCCTGAGCACGCCGGCCCCGCGAGGCGTTGCGTCCCGAGCCACCGATCTCGACCGACTCTGTATCGTCGGCCTCGCGGTAC
>NZ_JAVREQ010000122.1:0-481 GCF_031845485.1 Streptomyces hazeniae | reverse complement strand
CGGTGAACAGCTCGCACGTGGTCTGCAACCCGTTGAGTACGCCGGCCGGAATCGCGGAGACGAAGTCGGTCAGGCTGATGGCGTGCAGGGAGGTGAGTGCCGTGGCCTTCTGCGTGCCGATCAGCACCGCCACGGCGTCGCCTCGGGATGTGGTGATGGTGAACGAGTCGTCGCCGTCTCCGTATTGCCCCGCGCAGTCGGCTTGGCAGGCCCCGGTGGCGGGATCGATCTTTTCGTCGAACATGTCGTTGATCCACCCGGCGGACAGTTCGCGGACGGCCAGCGGGTTCTGCGGCTGCGGGAATCCGGCGATGGCATAGGCGGCGACCTGGATCAGCGGGTTGCCGCCCTGCATCGGGTCCATGTGCACGCCGCCTTCGAGGACGACGCCGGTGAACTGGCCCGGCCGCGCCTCCGTCAGCTGGTCGTTGACGTCGCTGAACACGTTGAGGAAGTTCAGCGGGGCGCCGATCTCGTAGAC
>NZ_JAVREQ010000121.1:0-481 GCF_031845485.1 Streptomyces hazeniae | reverse complement strand
CCACAGTTCCGCCCCGCCCGGCCCCGCCGCCCCCGCCAGCATCCTCGGGTGGTCCAGCGGGAAGTACGGGTCGCGGTCGCCGTGCACGAGCAGCAGCGGGGCCGGGGCGATGAGCGGGACCGCCGCGACCGGGGAGAGCGGGACGGGGTCCCAGTCGTCGGTGGCGATCCGGGTCCGGAATCCGTACCGCCCGACAAGCCGCCCCGAGGGCCGGGTGACCACCCAGTGCAGGCGGCGCATCGGGGCCGTACCCCGGTAGTACCAGCGGGCCGGAGAGCTGACCGAGACCACCGCGTCGGCGTGGGCTCCGGAGTGCGCCCCCGAGCGCTCCTCCGCGCGCCGTTCGCGCACCGGTACACGAACGGACGCCCCCCGCGCATCGAAATCCCCCTCGGAGCCGTCCGTATACAGAGCGCCGTGCCGCAGCACCACGGACCCGCCCATGGAGAACCCGACCGTCACGACCCGGGAGTGCCCCAGC
>NZ_JAVREQ010000120.1:0-481 GCF_031845485.1 Streptomyces hazeniae | reverse complement strand
ACGTCCGGGTCCTCGGCGTCGTTGGTGGCGAGCATCACATGCGCCTCGCGGGCCGCCCGGACCGCCTCCGGCCAGCCGTGGTGCTCCAGATAGGCGGAGACAGGGGCGTCCGCGCCGACCTGGTGCATGATCCGCAGGACGCGCAGCGCGGCGGTGTCGACGGCGGCGGCCTCGGCGGAGTCCCTGAATATGGTGCCGACGTACTTCTCGGCGGACCAGTTGTCGAGCCAGGTGTCCTCGACCAGGCGGTACACGGCGTCGGTGACGTCCCCGTACCCCTCCCGGCCGGCGAGCCAGTACTCGTGGTGGAAGACGGGGTCGGAGAGCATGTGCAGCGCCGAGCGCACGTTGGTGCGCCAGCGCCACCACGGCATGTCAGTGAGCGGCATGACGCCCATGGTGGAGGAGCGACGGCCGTGACGGGAAGACTTCTCCGAACCTTGCTGCACGGTCGTCGATCGTACGTTCCCCTCCTGCGGGC
>NZ_JAVREQ010000119.1:0-483 GCF_031845485.1 Streptomyces hazeniae | reverse complement strand
GTAGAGCACCGCGATGCGGTCGCCGGGGACCCCGAACTCGTCATCGCCGACGAACCGACCACCGCGCTCGATGTCACCGTTCAAGCTCAGGTGCTGCGGCTGTTGCAGCGGCTGCGCGACGAGATCGGTTGCAGCATCGTCTTGATCACCCATGACCTGGGCGTAGCAGCACAGATCTCCGACCGCATCGCGGTGCTCTACGCGGGCCGCATCGCCGAAATCGGCCCTGCCGCCGAGGTACTGGACAGCCCTGCCCATCCCTACACCAAAGGACTACTCGGCAGCCGGCTCACTCTGGATACCGCACGTGACCGGAAGCTCGCGGCGCTGCCCGGCGCGGTGCCCAGCCCGGCGTCGCCGTTGCCCGGATGCGCGTTCGAGCCGCGGTGCGCAGCGGCCGTCGGCGATTGCGCGACATCGCTACCGGAGCCCGTTGTGGTTGCGCCGCAACGAGTCAGCGCCTGCATCCGGCCGATACCGGAC
>NZ_JAVREQ010000118.1:0-485 GCF_031845485.1 Streptomyces hazeniae | reverse complement strand
GGACCGCCGTGTCCAACTCGGTGTCCTTGACCAGAACCGAGATCCGGATCTCGGAGGTGGAGATCAGGTCGATGTTGACGCCGACCTCGGCCAGCGCCTCGCAGAACTTGGCGGTGACGCCGGGATGGCTGCGCATACCCGCACCGACCAGGGACACCTTGCCGATGTGGTCGTCGTAGAGCACCTGGCTGAACCCGATCTCATCCTTGAGCGCGGTCAGCTTCTCCACGGCCGTCGGGCCGTTGTCCATCGGACAGGTGAAGGTGATGTCGGTCTTGCCGTCCTCGACCTTCGAGATGTTCTGCAACACCATGTCGATGTTCACGTCGGCGTCGGCGACCGCGCGGAACACCTGGGCGGCGTAACCCGGCACGTCGGGCAGACCGACGACGGTGACCTTGGCCTCCCCGCGGTCGTGGGCTACTCCGGTCAGAAGGGCGTCTTCCATGGGGATGTCCTCGATCGATCCTTTGACGATGGTGCCG
>NZ_JAVREQ010000117.1:0-488 GCF_031845485.1 Streptomyces hazeniae | reverse complement strand
ATACGGGACGTTCCTACGGCTCGATTCACAGCTTGCTGCGGGAGTCGGGAACGACGATGCGCAGCCGCGGCGGTCCCAATCACCGCACCCGGTCCAGGGCTTACTGAGCAACCGCCTGTGCTGTAGCCCCGGATTCAGTTGTCCGCCGGCGTCTGCTGCCGCACGCTGGCCTCGACCAGGTCGAGCACCGCGGTGAGGTTCTTCGGGTCCTCGCCGGAGGCGATTCGGGCTACCAGGCCGTCGAGAACCAGATCCAGATAGATGTGCAGGACCGCGCTGGGCACGTCGTCACGCAGCCGCCCGGCCTGCTTCTGGCGGCGCAGGCGCGCGGTGATCGCGGCGTCCAGTTCGGCCGAGCGTTCCGCCCAACCTTGGTGAAACGCCGGATCGTTGCGCAACTTACGGGCGATTTCCAGCCGCGTGGCCAGCCAGTCGAACTGCTCGGGTGCGGCAAGCATGTTCCGCATCACCTGGATCAGGCCTTCGCG
>NZ_JAVREQ010000116.1:0-489 GCF_031845485.1 Streptomyces hazeniae | reverse complement strand
GGCGAGACCCGCACCGACAGGTCGAGGCCCTTCTCCGCGGTCAGCGGCCGGAACGTGGCCTCCACGTAGTCGACGAGCTGCACCAGCGCGATGCGCGTCGGGGAGACGTCCATCTTGCCCGCCTCGACCTTCGACAGGTCGAGGATGTCGTTGATCAGCTGGAGCAGGTCGGAGCCCGCGCCGTGGATCGTCTCGGCGAACTCGACCTGCTTGGGCGTGAGGTTGGCGTCCGCGTTGTCGGCCAGCAGCTTGGCCAGGATCAGCAGCGAGTTCAGCGGCGTGCGCAGCTCGTGCGACATGTTGGCGAGGAACTCGCTCTTGTAGCGCATGGAGACGGCCAGTTGCTCGGCACGCTCTTCCAGGACCTGCCGCGCCTCCTCGATCTCGGTGTTCTTCACCTCGATGTCACGGTTCTGCTGGGCCAGCAGCTCGGCCTTCTCCTCCAGTTCGGCGTTGGACGCCTGGAGCGCCTTCTGCCGGTTCTCCAAC
>NZ_JAVREQ010000115.1:0-492 GCF_031845485.1 Streptomyces hazeniae | reverse complement strand
TCTCGGACCGCGTCCTCGCGCACATGGAGGACCAGCCGGACTGAAATCCGGCCTCCGGAGAGTCAGCGGACTGATACCCGGCCTCCTACCGCCGGAGGCCCGTCAGAGAACCGGCGGACGCGGCGCGCCCCCGGTCCACCGCTGCTCCCCGTCCTCCTCCCGCCGCTCCCCGGTCGGCGCGAGCCCGGCCGCCGCCGCCACCGCACCCGACGCGGCGTGGCCGGGGTGAAGATGGGCGACGAGTGTACGGACGCCCCCGGCGGACCACAGGTGCGCCGCGAGCCCCTTCGCCGCCTCGGCCGCGTACCCCCGGCCCTGCCACGGCACCCCGACCACCCAGGCGATCTCCGCGCACGAGCCCCGTACGGTCGCCTGGACATACCCCACGAGCCGGCCGTCGGCGCGGACCCGGAGCACCCAGTTCCACCACCGCTCCCCCGGGTCCGGCGAACCGGCGGTCTGGCGTTCGTACCGGGCCCGCAGCGCGACCGG
>NZ_JAVREQ010000114.1:0-493 GCF_031845485.1 Streptomyces hazeniae | reverse complement strand
GGGTGGATTCCGACTTTCGCGAGGATATGAAGACGGCGATGAGGGTGGGTTATGCGGACGGGAACGATCGTGTGAGACAGCAGGGCGCGGGGCCGGAGACCGACTGACGTGGCTGGCTGCGGTGAAAGGTGTGGGTGTGGGTGAGAAGCGGCGCGGGAGGGCCCTGACGGCTTTCCTGGTGGTGGCTGTTGGTGCCAGTGGTGCGGCGTGCGGAACGGACCCGGAGTCTCCTCCGTCGCCCTATGTGAATGCGGCTGAGGTATGTGAGGGGTTGTTCGCCGGTCGACTGGAGGGCACGGTTCAGGCCGTGGCCGGCGGAACCGTCTTCCATCGGGATGAAGGGGACGGACTGGGCAAGGTGATCGAAAAGGTCGAGGAGTATTACGCTTCGGGGCGCAGCTGGTCTGCGAAGCAGACGCTCTGCGATGTTTCGATCAAGGGGGCTTTCTCTAATACCGGGACCGCAATATCCTTCAGTATTTACGCGCCCTCC
>NZ_JAVREQ010000113.1:0-500 GCF_031845485.1 Streptomyces hazeniae | reverse complement strand
ACCCAACCCTCACGTGCGACGATCAAGCGGTGGCCGACCTGCGCGGGTCGAGCGAGTTCACTACTCGCCCGCTGCGCGACACACTCTCACAACTGCGTCTGCGTGAGCTTCTCATGGAGGTGCAGGACCGTGTTGAGCAGATTGTCGAAGGGCGTGACCGGCTTGACGGTCTGCTCGATGCCATGTTGGTGGTCACCTCCGGCCTCGAACTGGATGAAACCCTGCGCACTATCGTCCACACGGCAATCGAGTTGGTGGATGCGCGTTATGGGGCACTGGGGGTGCGCGGCGACGACCACGAGCTGATCGGCTTCATCTACGAAGGCATCAACGAAGAAACTCGGGAGTTGATCGGTCATCTACCCGAAGGCCGCGGTGTGTTGGGTGCGTTGATCGACGACCCCAAGCCGATTCGCCTCGACAACATCTCGCACCATCCGGCCTCTGTCGGTTTTCCACCCAGGCACCCTCCCATGCGGACCTTCCTTGGAGTGCCGATC
>NZ_JAVREQ010000112.1:0-500 GCF_031845485.1 Streptomyces hazeniae | reverse complement strand
GCACCCAGGATCTGGGCGCTAAGGAACGCAGCGACTGGTGGCGAGACCGCGTATCAGAGATTCACTGTCCGATGTCGTTCGCGCTGGCCGACGACTACTGCGGGCGGATCGAATATCAGCAGTCAGGCCGCTATCGACTGGTCCGCTGGTGGGGTGACACTGAAGCACTCACCCGAGATTCCACCCAGATCCGGCGATCTCCGCATGAATCTTACGAGTTGCTCATCCCAGTCCATGGCCACCTTCAGCTTGCCCAAGGTGACTGCGACATCGTGGCCGTTCCACACACGATGACCCTGACCTCGCTCGATGCCGCCATGGATATGCGACACGGCGACAACGTTTCGGCGGTCGCTCTTGTCATTCCACGAGATCACCTCGACTCTCGACTGGCCCGGCAGACCAACGATCGCCCGGTCTCTCTTGATGCGAGGCGTGGGCTCGGCCGTATCGTCGTCGATCAGCTACGTACGGTCCGTGGCGAGCGCGATCAGCTGGAC
>NZ_JAVREQ010000111.1:0-501 GCF_031845485.1 Streptomyces hazeniae | reverse complement strand
GCTCTGCGAGCAGGAGTTGGTGCAGTTGGTCGAAGACTCCCGCCTTCTGCCACCGGTCCAGGCGACGCCAGCAGGTCTGCCCGGAGCCGAACCCCAGCTCCAAGGGCAGGAGTTGCCAGGCTATGTCGTTGTGGAGGACGAACAGAATGCCCTGGAGACAGAGCCGGTCCGACACCGGCCGCGGCCCAGGCGAGCGCTCCGGCCACGGCGGCAGCAACGGCTCGATCAGCGCCCACAAGTCGTCGTCCACGATCCACGGCCGAGTAGTCACACCATCACGAACAGCCGAATCGTCACACCGGTCACGGCCAACCAGGACGATTCAGCAAGATCGTGTTACGAGCTCTACGGCACCGCAAGGAGGTCCGGCGGGGCCTGGTCATGTCGGGCCGACACGAGAAGTTCTACAAGCGCGTGGTCGCCCCCGTGATGCGGCTCCTGTACGGCCGCGCCATGCGCGATATGTTCTCGGCGCAGACGCTGGAGGAGCAGAGGGTCATC
>NZ_JAVREQ010000110.1:0-507 GCF_031845485.1 Streptomyces hazeniae | reverse complement strand
CGGCGGCGGCCGGGATCGCGGCCGGGGACCACGCGCCGACCCGGGTGGACGCGCGGGCCGGTTCCTGGTCGGCGACGCCCGAGCCGCCGCCCCGGCCGCCGCGCTGGGCCCGCCCGGTCTTCCCGGAAGCCTAGGCCCTGTCCTCGGACGGCCGCCCGCAGCTCGGGCGGCCGTCCGGCGCGTGGCGGTGGACCGCTCCGGGTCAGCGTGCGCCGGGACGCATCGCGGCCGCGGTGGCCGACGCCACGGTCGTCCGGGTGAGCGACGGACAGCGTGACCACCTGAGCCGCAACTCGCTGCCCGCCCTCGCCTACCTGATGCTCATCGAGGGCAACGTCCGCATGGCCCTCGGCGCGCACCGCATCTTCGGCAACCACGTGGTCCTCGACCTCGGCGGCGGTACGTACGCGGCCTACGCCCACGTCCGGCGCGGCTCGCTCAAGGTGAGGGCCGGGGACAGGGTCCGGGCCGGGCAGGAGATCGGGCAGGTGGGCAACTCCGGCAACA
>NZ_JAVREQ010000109.1:0-513 GCF_031845485.1 Streptomyces hazeniae | reverse complement strand
ATCCAGGGCGTACGCAAACTCCTGGTCCGTAATGGCTGGTCCTGTCAGGTCCCGGCCCGACGAGCGGTGGAGCGGGACGACGAGGCGGTGGCCGGGTGGGTCAAGGAGGTGTGGCCGTGCGCGGAAGACTCGCGGCGGCCCGTGGAGCCTGGCTCGTCTTCGAGGACGAGGCCGGTTTCTCCATGACGCCGCCGCACGCAAAAACTTGGTCTCAGCGCGGCCGGACCCCGGTGGTGCGGGTCCGCGGCCGATCCCGCAGACGTATATCTATCGCCGCACTGACCTGCTACAAACCCGGCCATCGGTCGAGGCTGATCTACCGGCCGCGGCGGGACGACGGCCGGCGTGACGGGCGTAAGAGCTTCTCCTGGCGCGACTACAGGGACCTGCTGGTCGCCGCACATCAGCAGCTCGGCGGCCCGATCGTGCTCGTCTGGGACAACCTGAACGTCCACAAGGCCGCCGTCCTGCGGGAGTTCGCCGCATCCCTGGACTGGCTGACCATCTACTACC
>NZ_JAVREQ010000108.1:0-516 GCF_031845485.1 Streptomyces hazeniae | reverse complement strand
GTGGCGGTCAAAGCTCTGGCCTGGGCTTCTTTCGTGGAGTTCGCCGCGAAGCAGGGCTAATCGGGTGTACCGTGGGTCACGTCACTTTTCGTCTCCGTAGCGACGAAAGCGGCCCCTAGCACGGTGCGCGAACACCAGCTAAGGGCCTACACCGACGAGTGGATAAGGCCCACTGACGATGCCCAGCCAGGTTAGCGCGCCCGCACGCGCCCCGTTCCTCCAGACCCCCGAAGACCTCATCGACGACCCCGCGCTCAGCGACGCCGCCCTCCGGCTGCTGCAGGCCCTGGTCAAACTCCCACCCCGCAACCGGCGCAACAGCGACGCCGTCGCCACCTCCCTGCGCATGGGCAAGGACAAACTCAACGCCGCCCGCAAATGCCTGCGCGCACACGGCCACTGGCACGCCCGCAAACGCCAGAACCTCCGCGGCGAGATCCGCGACCAGCGCCTCGCCTCCCTCACCCCCCTCCACACCCCCGACCAGATCGCCGAAGGCTGGGCCGCCGCCGAAGA
>NZ_JAVREQ010000107.1:0-531 GCF_031845485.1 Streptomyces hazeniae | reverse complement strand
TGTACACCGCGATCGACGTGGTGCGCCGCGGGGGCACGATCTCCCTGTCCGGCGTCTACGGCGGGGCCGCCGACCCGATGCCC
Organism: Streptomyces hazeniae; assembly: GCF_031845485.1. Classification (NCBI taxonomy): domain Bacteria; kingdom Bacillati; phylum Actinomycetota; class Actinomycetes; order Kitasatosporales; family Streptomycetaceae; genus Streptomyces; species Streptomyces hazeniae. The sequence continues at coordinate 448 of NZ_JAVREQ010000107.1, read as the reverse complement.
ATGCTGACGCTCTTCGACAAGCAGGTCACTCTGCGCATGGGCCAGGCCAACGTGCGCCGCTGGGTGCCCGACATTCTGCCGCTGCTGAGCGACCAGGATCCGCTGGGCGTCGACGAATTCGCCACCCACCACGTGTCGTTGGCCGAGGCGCCGGAAGCGTATGCCATGTTCCAGGCCAAGCGGGACGGTGCGGTGAAGGTCGTCTTCCGGCCCTGAGGGCGCCGTTCGCACGGGCGAACGCCCCGGAGACCGCCGGCTGCGGTCAACGGTGCGGGACCGGCCGTCGTGCAGGCGGATCGCCGGTGGCGGGAAAGACAGTGAACGAACTGTCGTCCTCCGTCCACACCGGTCGGCCCCGGCCGCGTGATTACGCCGCGGCCCGGCGATGGCCCGCGCAGGGCGGCGGGTGGACGGACGCGCGTGGCGGCGGGGCGACCGGCGCGTCAGC
>NZ_JAVREQ010000106.1:0-538 GCF_031845485.1 Streptomyces hazeniae | reverse complement strand
CAGTCCAAGAACGACAACGGCGGCAACGCCGACCAGTGGAACCGCGAGCACGTCTGGGCCAAGTCGCACGGCGGCTTCGGTACGGCCACGGGCCCGGGCACCGACATCCACCATCTGCGCCCCGAGGACGTCTCGGTCAACTCCGCCCGCGGCAACAAGGACTTCGACAACGGCGGCAGCCAACTGGGCGAGGCGCCCGGCAACTACACCGACGGCGACTCCTTCGAACCGCGTGACGCGGTCAAGGGGGACGTCGCCCGCATGATCCTCTACATGGCGGTGCGCTACGAGGGCAACGACTCCTTCGCCGACCTCGAACCCAACGACCAGGTGAACAACGGCTCGGCCCCGAAGATGGGCAAGCTGTCCGTGCTGAAGCAGTGGAACGAGCAGGACCCGCCGGACGCCTTCGAGAAGCGCCGTAACGACGTCATATTCGAGCGGTTCCAGCACACCCGGAACCCGTTCGTCGACCACCCCGAGTGGGTCGGGGCCATCTGGTAGCCGCGCCCCGGGTCAGTCCTCACCGGCCAGGGTC
>NZ_JAVREQ010000105.1:0-543 GCF_031845485.1 Streptomyces hazeniae | reverse complement strand
GTATCGGCACGTTCCAGCTGACGCTGTTCGGCGTCGGCGCGACGGTCGGCACCGGCATCTTCATCGTGCTGCAGCAGGCCGTGCCCAAAGCCGGTCCCGCAGTGCTGGTGTCGTTCGTGGTGGCCGGCATCGCCGCCGGGTTGTCGGCGATCTGCTATGCCGAAATGGCGGCGGCCGTGCCGGTTTCGGGCTCCACCTACTCCTACGCCTACACCACGATGGGCGAATTCATCGCGATGGGCGTCGCAGCCTGCCTGCTGCTGGAGTCCGGCGTGTCCATGTCTGCGACCGCGATCGGCTGGAGCGGCTACCTCAATCAACTGCTGGACAACTGGTTCGGTTGGCGGTTGCCGCACGCACTGTCCGCGGCACCGTGGGGCGACAACCCCGGCCTGATCAACCTGCCCGCAACGGTCCTGATCATCATGTGCGCCCTGCTGCTGATCCGCGGCGCCAGCGAGTCCGCGGCGGTCAACACGTCATGGTGATCCTCAAGCTCGCCGTGCTCGGCATGTTCGTGGCCATCGCGTTCACCGCATTCAC
>NZ_JAVREQ010000104.1:0-546 GCF_031845485.1 Streptomyces hazeniae | reverse complement strand
ACGTGGCATACATCTGCATGGCGCCGGTGAGGTCGGCCTGCAGGCCAATGATCGACGTGAAGCTAGGAAGCTCGGCGACGTGCTCTCCGGCGCCCTTGACGGCGAATACAGCCTCGACCACCTTTCGGCCGGACTCCAGGTTCATGCCACCCCCATTTTTCGTCTCAGTGAGCCTAGCCCGCAGTCGGGGAGTGCTGGCACACGAATTTGCGACAACCCTCAACCCTGCTGAGCGGACCCGGGTTTAGGCTGTGGCCGTGCGAGGGGACGAAGTGGCAGTGGAGTTTGTCGCCCGTGGTCGGCTGCCGAGCACACCAGAGGAATGGCTCGGGCTGTCGGCGGCCATCGGTGTCATGGTCGCAACTTATGTGCTGGTGCAGATTTGGGCCGGTCGCAGCGTAGCCAAGGAGTTGGATGCGCTGGAAGCGCGGCTCGTAGCCGAATCATCCCAGTTCAAAACCCGTTGGCCCGCGCAGCTGCTGTGGCAGGCGCCCTACGCGGAGCTCGAAGCGGAGGCGGAGCGTTCTTGGAGGATGGTGTTCGTCC
>NZ_JAVREQ010000103.1:0-547 GCF_031845485.1 Streptomyces hazeniae | reverse complement strand
ACCGTCTGGAAATCGGCTATCCCGGCGCGGACGAATCGATCTTCACCCACACCACGGCGGATGCCTACCGGTTCCTGCCAACACTCGGCGAACTCGACCTTCACCTGTTCGCCGAGGGACGCCACGAGCGTCTGTGGGAGATCCTGGGCGCGCACCCGCGCAGCTTCACCACTCCCGATGGCGTCGTGGACGGCGTGTCCTTCGCGGTGTGGGCCCCGAACGCCAAGGGCGTCAGCGTGATCGGTGATTTCAATCACTGGGACGGCAACGAGGCGCAGATGCGGGTGCTGGGCTCGTCGGGGGTCTGGGAGTTGTTCTGGCCCGGCTTCCCTGCCGACGGTCTGTACAAGTTCCGCGTGCACGGCGCCGGCGGGGGCACCACCGACCGCGCCGACCCGATGGCTTTCGCCACCGAGGTACCTCCGCAAACCGCATCCCGGGTCACCACCAGTTCCTACACCTGGAACGACGGCGAGTGGATGGCGCGGCGCGCTGCGCAGAACCCGGTGTTCGAACCGATGAGCACCTACGAGGTGCATCTGATGTC
>NZ_JAVREQ010000102.1:0-549 GCF_031845485.1 Streptomyces hazeniae | reverse complement strand
TGGCGCCGTGGAGGAGGGGGGTGAAGAGTTCGAGGGCGTAGGCGTCCCAGGGGATGGGGGAGCACTGGAGCCAGGTGTCGCCGGGTGCGGTGGTGGTGAAGTGCTGGTGGGTGAGGGTGGTGGTGAGTGCTTGGTGGGGGGTGGCGACGCCTTTGGGGGTGCCGGTGGAGCCGGAGGTGAACATCACGCAGGCGGTGTCGTCGGGCGTGATGGGGACGCCTGGTGGTGTGGCCGGCAGGTGGTCGACGGCGGCCTGGTCGAGGAGGACGACCTGGAGGGTCTCGTCCAGCCAGTCGGTGTTGTGGCTGGTGGTGGTGATGAGGTGGGTGGCGTGGGAGTGGCCGGTGATGGTGGTCAGGCGGGTGGTGGGGAAGTCGGGGTCGAGGAGGGTGTAGGCGGCGCCGGCCTTGAGGGTGGCGAGGGTGGTGGTGGCCAGGGGGAGGTCGCGGTCGAGGAGGACGGCGACGGTGTCCCCGCGCGACACCCCGCAGGCACCCAGGTGGTGGGCGAGACGGTTGGCGGCCTCGTCCAGCTCGCGGTAGGTCAGGC
>NZ_JAVREQ010000101.1:0-562 GCF_031845485.1 Streptomyces hazeniae | reverse complement strand
ACCGCGCGGCCGTCCGCAACGCCCGCAACCAGATCCTCACGCAGGTCGAGCAAATGGCGAAAGCCGGCATCGCGGTGGACCCCCGGCTTGCCGCGCTGGACCCCGAGTTGCTCGGCCACACCCTGCTCTCGTTCGCCGAGATGCTCGGTCGCCTGGCCGTGCACGATCCGGACAACTACCCGCGCGAGCGGCTCGAGCAATATGCCGCCGCGGCGATGACGATGTTCGCCGGCCCGGTGAGCTGACGAGCGGTCAGCCGCTCTGGCCGCACGCGGCCAGCACCAGCTCACGGACCCGGGCGGCGTCGGCCGAGCCCTTGGTCGCCTTCATCACCGCACCGACGATCGCACCGGCGGCCTGGATCTTGCCGCCGCGGATCTTCTCCACGACGTCAGGGTTGGCGGCCAGAGCGTCGTCCACAGCGGCCTGGATCACCGAGTCGTCGCGCTCGAGCGCCAAACCACGGTCGGTCATCACCTGCTCGGGTTCTCCCTCGCCGGCCAGCACACCCTCGATCACCTGGCGTGCCAGCTTGTTGGACAGCTTGCCTTCGTCGTCAAGC
>NZ_JAVREQ010000100.1:0-567 GCF_031845485.1 Streptomyces hazeniae | reverse complement strand
CTCGTAGACCGTCTCGATCCGGTCCTCCAGCTCGTCGGCGAGCTTGTGGCCGCCGAGCGCGAAGAACTACACGCCGTAGTCCGGCATCGCGTTGTGGCTGGCGGAGAGCATCACGCCGATGTCCGCGCCGAGCGAGCCGGTGAGGTACGCCACGGCCGGCGTCGGCAGCACGCCCACGCGCAGGACGTCCACGCCCGCGCTGGCAAGACCGGCCACCACGGCGGCTTCCAGGAACTCTCCGGACGCCCGGGGGTCACGGCCGACCACAGCCGTCGGGCGATGCCCCTCGAAGGTGCCCGCCTCGGCGAGTACGTGCGCCGCCGCGACCGAGAGCCCGAGCGCGAGCTCGGCCGTCCGATCCGCGTTGGCGACACCGCGCACTCCGTCCGTACCGAAGAGTCGTCCCACTGGTGTCCTCCGAGGTGCTCCGAAACCACAAAAAAACAAACCAAAGCAAAGCAAGGCGAAACTAAACAACCACAACAACGAAAACAGCAAAACCGCCAGGCGGACGGCATGGGCGGACGGCACGGCTCGCCCGGCACACGCGCGAGGGGTGAGCTGTGT
>NZ_JAVREQ010000099.1:0-567 GCF_031845485.1 Streptomyces hazeniae | reverse complement strand
GATCGGCGACGACGGCTTCTTCGTCAAGGCGCTGCACTCGATCGGTGCACCGCTGGAGCCCGGCCAGAAGGACGTGCCGTGGCCGTGCAACGACACCAAGTACATCACCCACTTCCCGGAGACCCGCGAGATCTGGAGCTTCGGCTCGGGCTACGGCGGTAACGCGCTGCTGGGCAAGAAGTGCTACTCGCTTCGCATCGCCTCGGCGATGGCCCACGACGAGGGCTGGCTCGCCGAGCACATGCTGATCGTCAAGCTGATCTCCCCGGAGAACAAGGCCTACTTCGTCGCCGCGGCGTTCCCGTCGGCCTGTGGCAAGACCAACCTCGCGATGCTGCAGCCCACCATCCCCGGCTGGCGTGCGGAGACCGTCGGCGACGACATCGCCTGGATGCGGGTCGGCAAGGACGGCCGCCTTTACGCCGTCAACCCGGAGTTCGGCTTCTTCGGCGTCGCGCCCGGCACCAACTGGGACTCCAACCCGAACGCGATGAAGACCATCGCCGCGGGCAACACCGTCTTCACCAACGTCGCCAAGACAGACGACAACGACGTGTGGTGGGAAGG
>NZ_JAVREQ010000098.1:0-569 GCF_031845485.1 Streptomyces hazeniae | reverse complement strand
CTTCATGCTCGCCGGCACCTGCCGTGTCACCTCTGCTTGACAACCATGTCGCCCCTGCGCGACACGGCACATGAGTTGTGTCCCTCCAGGGGGACTGTCGCAGGTGGCACGGTGCGTACGGGCGTTCCCGCAGTGGAGCTCCGCGTGCCGCCCGCCCGGAGGCCGGCCGTCGCGGTAGGAGTGCAGGGTGACGTACGACTTCGGCCTCCACTTCACCCAGGAGCTGGGCAACCGCTTCGGCCCAGACCCCAACAGCTGGCCCGCGACCGCGGAGCGGGTGACCCCGTTCCTCGCGATCGTCGTGAGCGCCCTGGGCGCGGATGAGGGGCAGCGGTGGTTCGAGGCGGCCCGCAAGGCCCACCTGCGCGTGACCGAGGCGGAGCGCGAGCGCAGCTACAACTTCGGCTTCGCCCACTACCTCGACACAGCGACCGGGGTGGGCAAGGACGTCACCCTGCCCGTGCTCGCGGCCTTCGAGGCGCTGAAGGCCGCGTACACGGTTGCCCGCCATGGGGACGGCCCGGACGTCGACGTGTACTTCGAGGGCGCGGCGCAGGCGTGCTCACGTC
>NZ_JAVREQ010000097.1:0-571 GCF_031845485.1 Streptomyces hazeniae | reverse complement strand
ACGCACGAGGGCGCGCTGCTGTCCGAGCAGGTCGCCTTCGACCTCAACATGCCGTTCACCGATCCGGCCACGGTCCTGGCCTGATCTCACGCACTGTCGCCCGGCTGGAGTTCGCTCCGGCCGGGCGATGCGCATTTCGGCCCGTAGCCATTCTTGACACGTGTCAAGTATGGTGGCGTCCATGCTGCAGCAGTTGTTTCCCACTGTTCCGATGACCACGAGTGAGGCGCTGGGCGCCTTCGACGCGGCCGAGGCCGTCGAGCCGGAGTTCATGCTCGGCACCTGGCACGGTGCCGAATTGCCGACCGGCCATCCGATGGACGGCCTGCTGGCGGCCAGCGGCTGGTGGGGCAAACAGTTCGTCGACGGCGAGACCGTTCACCCGCTGCTGTTCCCCGCCGGTGACGGCACGTCGCTGTGGGCCCTCAACCCGGCGCCGGCCTTCGCGGGCCTCGCGGTGTCGACCAAGATCCCTTTGCTTCGGAACCGGTCGATGTCGGCGCCGATCGCAGCGTTGCGGCCCGTCCTACAAACCCGTGCGCCCAAGGCCAGGTTGCGGACCACCCGCTAC
>NZ_JAVREQ010000096.1:0-577 GCF_031845485.1 Streptomyces hazeniae | reverse complement strand
ATTGCTGCTATTGCTGTGAGTGTGCTTGGGACCGCGAGTCCTCAACAAGATCACCGTGCCTCGCTCCTCGGCTCCGGGCCGTCGTCTCCGATGCAGACCGGAGCAACGATGACGGCCACCACTCCACCGCCGGAACCCGAGATTCCCATGGCTGTTCCTGGCATCAAAGGACCGGCTCCGCTGCCCCCGGAGGAGCAAGGTCTACCGCGATAAACAGCGGAGTGAGCCACCGGCTCCACAACCTTTCGATGCACTAGACAACAGCCAGCGGCTGGTATCGAGCTTCTACAGGTTCACGGGAGTACAGCGGCGAAGTGGTCAGGGGCCCAGGGGAATGCATGCAGACGAGCTTCCAGTTGGCCGAGCCGGCAATCGTTGAAACGGCGCTCGGCGCTGTAACCGGTGACACTCTGACATAAGAGTTTGTCGTGATATGCGCCCACCAAAGCGCAGCTCATGGCTAGGTATCTGTGCGTCACTCAGGAATGCCCGCACTACGTCCGACGGGTCGGACGTGTGAGTGCTCGTACCACAGTCATCCGTGATAGGGAGGGGCGATTCACGCACTGGCATTCGG
>NZ_JAVREQ010000095.1:0-582 GCF_031845485.1 Streptomyces hazeniae | reverse complement strand
GGTACCACTCGGGGGAATTGCCGAGAAGCGGCCGCGGATAACACGAGCACAACGTGCAGACGATCACGTGATGCAGAGTCGGGGTGTTCTCGAGCACCTCCAGCGCCGTGAAGTCGCTGGGCGTCCCGAAGCCGGTCGGGTGCAGCCAATCGATTCCCACTTCCCGGCTGGCGGCGATGGGATCCCGGAGCGCCAGCTGCTTGAAATCCGGATCGACCCAGGCCTTCGCGACGAAGCGCGAACCCGGCGCCGGTCCGATCTGTTCGACGAATTCGGTGTAGTGCCGATGGTCTTCGGCGGTGAACAAGCCTTTCTCGATCGCCAATTCGCGCAGCGCGATCTCCAAGACCTCGAAATCGGTCACTTCCTCGACCATCGGTGCCGCATGCCGCTCGGGTGCGTCGTCATGCGTATGTGCGGCGTCGTCGTGCGTCATGTCGCATTCCTGTTCGTCTGTCGAATGAGCGGTCTAACCCAGCGGCTGCAACCACAATTCAGAGATCTCGGCCTGGAGGGTGTCGCCTACGGCGCCGGCATAGGGATCCCACACGTCGGTCATGTTGAAGCGCACGATGTAGAACC
>NZ_JAVREQ010000094.1:0-584 GCF_031845485.1 Streptomyces hazeniae | reverse complement strand
TAGTAGCAGTGGGGGAGCCGCGCACCGATCCGGTGCGCGTAGTCGCGATAGAAGCTGGTCTCGCATCGATAGCTGAGTGTGCCGGCGGCCCGGCTGTTGGCGTCGGTGGCAGGCAGCTTGATGATCAGCAGGTCAGGGCCGGTCCCGTCGACGTAGTCGACGAACAGTCGTGAGCAGGAACCCATCTGGCCGGTGCCGACCCGTTCCGCGGTCACCTGCCGCACAGTCGCGGCGACGCCGGACGAGTTCAGCGCAGCGGTCAGCCACTGGGGGTCGACCTCATCGGCGGTATCGACCACCCCGGGCGCAGGCACCCTGCTCCGGCCGGGATCCGTCGCCGTCATCCTTGGCCAGGTTCGTTGATCTTCACCAGCATCTTGCCGATGTTGGCGCCGGTGAACAGTCCGTTGAGCGCATCGATGCTGGATTCCAGCCCTTCGTACACGGTTTCACGGTGCGCCAACAGCCCCTGCTGTTCCCAACTCTGCAGCGCGGCGAACGCCTCGTCGAAACGCGCCCACTCTTCGAGTGCGATGAAGCCCTGCATCGTCGAGGCGGTGGCGAGCAGGTTCACGTAATTGGAC
>NZ_JAVREQ010000093.1:0-596 GCF_031845485.1 Streptomyces hazeniae | reverse complement strand
CTCCAGGATGTCGCGGAACCCCTCGCTGCACACCATTGCGGCGGCTGGAAAACGACGGGTGATCAACGCGTTGGTCGCCACTGTCGTGCCGTGCGAGAACAGGGTCACCGCTGAAAGATCGATACCGGCTGAACGCACACCGGCAACGACCGCTTCCATAGGGTCGTGCGGGGTAGACGGCACCTTGGCAACGCGCGTGCTCTGGTCACGCTCGTCGAAGATGCACACGTCGGTAAACGTCCCACCCACGTCGACAGCAACACGAAGCGTCTTCGTGGCTGTGTTCTGCTTCATTGGCAAGCCTCCTCTGGTGAAGTGTGGTCAAGTATTGAGCTGCACTAATCCAGAGCGAATTGGAGACAGTGAGAGTCATCTACACTCATCTTGGAGTTTTTGACTGTTCGGGGTGAGACTGCTGGAACCTGTGCAAAAAGACGATTTCCGTCTTGTTGATCTGCTGTTGGATCAGTCGCTCGGCCTTGCCCTGGTGAGCGACTGCAATCCGCACGTACCACTGTCGGGCGCGCATGCGATCGAGATCGCCCATCCGTCAGAGTGGCTGCAGCCGGGAACAGTGATGCTGACGACGGGTTCGC
>NZ_JAVREQ010000092.1:0-599 GCF_031845485.1 Streptomyces hazeniae | reverse complement strand
GCCGAAGCGGGTCAGGCCCAGCGAGGAGGCCCGCAAGCTCTACCGAGAGCTGGCCCGCAAGGCCCACCCGGACCTGGCCCAGGACGAGCCGGAGCGGGAGCGCCGGGACGAGTTCATCACCCGGGTGAACGGCGCCTACGGACGCGGTGATGTCGAGCTGCTCAAGGAGCTGGCGGCGGAGTGGGCGGCGGGCCCGGTCCAGCAGCGGGCCGCGCTGAGCGAGAGCGAGGAGCTCTACGCCCGTCTGGAGTGGCTCAGCAGGCGCAAGGAGCTGCTCACGGTGCTCGCCAAGGAGCTGGAGGACAGCGCGATCGGCTCGATGCTCCGGATGGCTCCGGACGACCCGGACCAGCTCCTGGAGGACATCGGGGACCAGCTGCTGGGCGAGGTGTCCCGGCGGGAGGCCGAGCTCGCGGAGCTGGTGCAGTAGCGTTCCCGGTGACGTGGCCGCGTACGTACGAGAGAAGGCATGACCCATGAATTTCGCCCCGCTGCCCTCGGTGGACGTCGCGGAGGTGCCGTCGGACGGCTTCGTCCTGGACGTGCGCGAGAACGACGAGTGGGCGGCCGGTCATGTCGAGGGCGCGCTGCACATTCCG
>NZ_JAVREQ010000091.1:0-606 GCF_031845485.1 Streptomyces hazeniae | reverse complement strand
CACACGGCCACTGGCACGCCCGCAAACGCCAGAACCTCCGCGGCGAGATCCGCGACCAGCGCCTCGCCTCCCTCACCCCCCTCCACACCCCCGACCAGATCGCCGAAGGCTGGGCCGCCGCCGAAGAAGCCGCCCACCTCGGCAAGGACACCACCACCTCCCGCCGCCTGGGAGTACGCCTGGTCAACGCCCTCGCCTGGATCCCGCAACCGGCGACCGGGAAACCCGCCCCACGGCCCACCCGGCGACGACCCCCCGAAGGGGACAAGACACAGAACAACCAGACCCCCCACCCCCTCCCCACGGGCAGCACCCCGCAGCCCGACGAAGGACCCGGCCGCCTCGACGGACCCCTCGCCTCCTACGCCGACCGCGCCGAACACCTCCTCCACACCCTCCGCCGCACCGAACCCCGCCTCGCCCTCCCCACCACGGACGCCCGCGAACTCGCCCACCTCGCAGGCCACTACCTCCTCCGCGGCGAAGGCGCCGAGACGATCCGCGCCGTGGCCCTCCAAGGACTCCCACCCGGCGACATCCACGCCCCCGCCGCCTTCCTCCGCCACCGCCTCCTGCGCTACCTCCCACCCCACCCCCACTGGCCCA
>NZ_JAVREQ010000090.1:0-623 GCF_031845485.1 Streptomyces hazeniae | reverse complement strand
CCTTCAGGGGGGACACAAGCATGCAGAAGTTCGTCGCAGCGGCGGTGGCCGCCGGTGCCTTGAGCGCCGGACTCGCACTCGCCGCGCCGGCCGCGGCGGCACCGAACTGCTCCGACATCGTCGACAAGATCAACAGCGAGGACGGATACACGCCGACCAGCGGTGAGAAGTGGTCCTGCGCCACCGAGATCCAGGCGAACAAGTGGGCCACCTTCCCGGGCAGCATCACCGGCAAGTGGGGCAGCTTCCCCGCCGACACCGCCGATAAGTGGGCCAACGCCCCCGCCGATGTCGCCAAGAAGTGGAACGACTTCCCCGGCAAGCTGAAAGACAAGTGGTCTGGCGGTGGCGAGGAGTAAACCTCCGAACGCCGCCTCGCATCAGTGGTGATCCGTTTACAGCGGGTCACCACTGATCTGTTTACGGCCCTTCGTCTGCCCCCACCCCGAGCGCGGCGAGCAGCGCCTCGCGGTGCGCGACGAACTCAGGGTTCCGGTAGGTGCGGGCACCCGGTGTCTGGAAGTCCAGGTGACGATCGACGACGAACGATCCGCCGTCGAGGACGAGCACGCGATCAGCCAACGTCACGGCCTCGTCGACATCGTGGGTCACCAGAAGCACCC
>NZ_JAVREQ010000089.1:0-624 GCF_031845485.1 Streptomyces hazeniae | reverse complement strand
AGGCTGACAACCCGGCCGCTGTGTCGATCCTCATGACCCTGTGGCGGGACGAGAACGCGTTGTTCCGCCAGAAGCTGGCCAAGGAGTCCATGCGCACCTCGGTGCCCATGCTCGAAGCCGTCATCCGCCAGGGCTGCGACGAAGGCGTGTTCGACGCCGGGTTCCCGCACGAGGCGGCGATGTTCATCGCGGGCCTGGACGGCGTGCTCGCCGATGCCTTCGCCGTCGCGATGGAACAGGACGGATCCCGCGGGATCGACGCCGGCGGACCCCGCGCGCAGCGTGTGATCGGCGCCTACCTGCAGGCGATCGAACGCATCCTCGGGTTGCCCGACGGCTCGCTGGCGCCCGTTGCCGAGGGGCCTGCCGCCGCGGTACGGGAGACGTAGCCAGGTCGAAATCGATCGGGCTCGCGGCCGTACCGCGCGCGACGTCCAGATTTTGCCGCCCCGTCAGCGCGCGCTTGTCCACCGTTGCGGTGAACCACCCCGTAAGCTCGTTAGCGTGCAGCGACGAATCATGGGCATCGAGACGGAATTCGGTGTGACCTGCACCTTCCATGGCCATCGCCGGCTCAGTCCCGACGAGGTTGCCCGCTATCTGTTCCGGCGGGTGGTGTCGTGG
>NZ_JAVREQ010000088.1:0-633 GCF_031845485.1 Streptomyces hazeniae | reverse complement strand
TCGGTGGCGGGAAGCTCGACCACAACCCGAGTCCTGAGTGAGTAGCGCAGGGCGCCGGAGTGCTCCAACTGCACTTCCGCAGCAACACGACTCTCGGCCAGGTCCGCCCCGATTTCGCTGGCGACCACGGCGATGGCCTGGTGCAAGCAGGTGGCGATCGCGGCCGCATAGAACTGCTCCGGCGCCCACACTTCACCGTCATGTCCACCGGGCGCTGGTGGCGCCACTACGGGCAACGACCTGCCTTCCGCGTCGGAGAACTCCACCCGGTCCGGCCCGTGAAGAGAAGTGGCTGTCGTTGTGTAGAGCGCACGTTCCTGCGATGCCATGCCGGCACTCTCGCCCGTGACAGCTTTGCGGCCCGGTCTGACACGCGGGGTCGCTCCTCGCGTACCCGACCGGAGCAGACCGCATCCGCACAACGCTGCGCGACGGTAAGTACAAGAGAGCTCCCGGGCGCCCCCGGCGTTTCCCGTTCAGGGCGTCGGCGCGGGTATTGCCCGGGAAGGCCGCCCGGCTGCTCGTCCCCCCGTGCCAGCCGGGCGGCGCTCTGTCCCTCGACAACCTCGTCGACCACAGCCCACGTCCAGCGTGTTCTGCGACCAGAGGTCCAGTACCTCGCGGGACCTCACA
>NZ_JAVREQ010000087.1:0-634 GCF_031845485.1 Streptomyces hazeniae | reverse complement strand
CCTTCAAGGAGAAGCGCTCCCCCCAGTGGAAAGGACGCTGATGAGCCTGGACTACCCCGGACTGCTAGCGGCGCTGCACGTGGAATCTGAGCTGCTCACACATCGTTTGCAGGACTTGCCGTTCGAGTATTGGGGTCGCGCGACACCAGCGCAGGGCTGGAGCATCCAAGATCAGGTATCTCACCTGGCCTTCTTCGACGATGCCACCAAACTGGCCTTGACCGCGCCGGATCACTTCGCGCAGATGGCCGCCAAATTGATCGACGGCGGGATGGACTTTCCCGACCGGGTCGCCGAACAACACCGCATCCTGGCTCCCGAGGCACTGATGAGCTGGTTTTCGGCGGCACGTCAGGAGCTGCTGACCCTGTTCGCCAACAGTGACCCTAAACGCCGTGTGCCGTGGTTCGGTCCCGACATGAGCGTGGCGTCCTCGGCGACCGCCCGGCTGATGGAGACATGGGCGCACGGACACGACATCTTCGAAGCACTGGGTGTCGAACACCCGGCCACCCCCGGGCTGCGCAGCATCGCGCACCTCGGCGTGTCCACCTTCGCGTTCTCACACCGCCTCAACGGTCTTGATGTGCCCAGCGAGCCGGTCGGCGTGCGGCTGCATTCGCCCGAGGGAAAG
>NZ_JAVREQ010000086.1:0-634 GCF_031845485.1 Streptomyces hazeniae | reverse complement strand
GGATGGCGATGGTGTCCTCGACGGACGGCTCCGCCACCAGCACCTGCTGGAAGCGGCGCTCCAGGGCCGGGTCCTTCTCGATGCGCTCGCGGTACTCGTCCAGCGTGGTCGCGCCGACCATGCGCAGCTCGCCGCGCGCGAGCATCGGCTTGAGCATGTTGCCCGCGTCCATGGCGGAGTCGCCGCCCGCGCCCGCGCCGACGACGGTGTGCAGCTCGTCGATGAAGGTGATGATCTGGCCGTCGCTCTCCTTGATCTCGGAGAGGACGGTCTTGAGGCGCTCCTCGAACTCGCCGCGGTACTTCGCGCCCGCGACCATCGCGCCGAGGTCCAGCGAGACGAGCCGCTTGTTCTTCAGGCTCTCGGGGACGTCACCCTTGACGATGCGCTGGGCGAGCCCCTCCACGACGGCGGTCTTGCCGACGCCGGGCTCACCGATGAGCACCGGGTTGTTCTTCGTCCGGCGCGACAGGACCTGCACGACGCGGCGGATCTCCTGGTCCCGGCCGATGACCGGGTCCAGCTTGCCGTCACGCGCGGCGGCCGTGAAGTCGGTGCCGAACTTCTCCAGGGCCTTGTACTGGCCCTCCGGGTCGGGTGTGGTCACGCGGCGCCCTCCCCTGCTCGTCTCGAA
>NZ_JAVREQ010000085.1:0-644 GCF_031845485.1 Streptomyces hazeniae | reverse complement strand
ATCCAGACGGTCTGGGCGGTAGCGCCGCAGATCTGGCTTCCGGTGGCGGAGCCGCCAATCCAACATCAGGGCGAAAGGCCGATCTCATATGACCGAGAAGATCCGCGTATTCCAGGTGGCGACCGGCAACGTCGGCACCGAGATGATCAAACGCATCGGCAAGCGGCCCGACCTCGAACTCATCGGATTGCACTGCTACACACCGGAAAAGGTCGGCCGAGACGCAGGCGAGATCGCCGGCATCGATCCGATCGGGGTGACGGCGACGGGTTCGATCGAGGAGATCATCGCGGCCAAGCCTGACGTATTGACGTTCCACGGTGTCTTTCCGGATGAGGACCTCTACGTGAAAGTCCTTGAGGCCGGCATCAACATCGTCACCACCGCGGACTGGATCACCGGCTGGCACCGCGACACCAACCACCCGCATCCCTCCGGCAAGCCGGTGTCCCGGTTGCTGGCCGAGGCGTGCGCGAAGGGCTCCTCGACGTTCTACGGCACCGGCATGACCCCCGGCGTGAACCAGATCCTTGGCGTGGTGTGCTCGGCCGACGTCGCCGAGATCGAGAACGTCACCACCATCGAATCCGTCGACGTGTCATGCCATCACAGCAAGGACACCTGGATCGAGGTCGGCTACGGCC
>NZ_JAVREQ010000084.1:0-660 GCF_031845485.1 Streptomyces hazeniae | reverse complement strand
ACCTCACCGGCGACGGCGACCAGACGGACCCGCCCGCGCGCCTGTGCGCCCTGCTCCCCGGCACCGGCGCGACGTGCACCTTCGTCCACCCGAACGCTCTCGGCGCGGACAACCAGGCCCGTCAGCTGCGGGCCGCCTTCGAACGGTTCCGTGCCCCGGTCCCGGCCGCCCACCGTTCCTGACGGGGGGCACCGCCCGCCCGTGCGGGTGCGTCCCGCGCGGCACGTGAGCGCGGGCGCACACGGCGTTCGCGGCGCCGGGCCGGCGGCGCGCGTCCCGCGCAGGTGAGCGCGGGCGGTGCGGGCGCCCCGCTGATCCGCTTCCAACCCGCGCCCTGGCCCCCAACTCCCTTACGGAGAACGGCCGCACCTCGCCGAGGTGCGGCCGCGGTGCCGGGTCGCGAGGCGCCCTGACCGGCGTCGTCCGCACCGGTCACGGTCGCTGACCGGCAGTCAGCTCCCGGCCAGCCCGGTCAGCTCAGCGGCTTGCGCAGGACCGCCTTGCGGTGGCTGAACGTCTCCAGGGAGTACCGGCCGTGGTAGTTGCCCATGCCGCTCTCCCCCACCCCGCCGAACGGCAGGTCGGAGACGGTGAGATGGGCGAGCGGCAGACCGTGTCCGAGGCCGCCCGACGACGTCTCGGCGGCGATCCGCTCCCGCG
>NZ_JAVREQ010000083.1:0-698 GCF_031845485.1 Streptomyces hazeniae | reverse complement strand
CGCAACGGCCACGCCTCGGGCGCGAAGATCGTGCGGGTGGCCACCTGCACACCGGCGTGGGTGATGGCGATCGGCCGGCCGCCGGTGACTTTCGTGTACTCGACGCGGGCGACGATGGTGCCGGCCTTCGCCGTCAGCGCCCGCCCGAACTCGGTCACCAAGGCGTACGTGCCGTCGAACAGTTGCGGCACCGCAGCCTCCAGCGCGGCGCGGTGATCGGCGAAACTTGGTGTGATGTCGTCGGATTCGAAGTTGACCGGCAATCCTCCGCCGATGTCGATCCGCTGGATCTGCCGGACGCCGACCCGTGCGGTGATCTCGGCGGCGAGCTCTGCCACCAGCCGTACGCCCTCGGCGGCGTGCGCGAGGCTCATGCCCTGCGATCCGCTGTGCACGTGCAGCTGGGTCAACCAGGGCCGGTCCGCAAAGGCGTCGACGATTTCGTCGCGATGGTCGGCCAGCCCGATCCCGAACTTGGAGGTGGTGGTGGCCGTGCTCATGGCGCCGATGGTGCCTGCGCCGGTCTGGGGATTCAGCCTCATCCCGATGACCGACCGATGCCCTTCCACCCGGGCGATCGCCTGATCGACCCGCGCCAGCTCCTCGAAGTTGTCGATGTTGAACGAGACCCCCAGTGCGAGGGCCCGCTCTATCTCGGTCGTGGTCTTGGCCGGAGAGTCGAACACGATGCGTTCTGC
>NZ_JAVREQ010000082.1:0-699 GCF_031845485.1 Streptomyces hazeniae | reverse complement strand
GGGTGAACAGGGCGTCCAGCAGCTGCCGCTCCACGACGGAGCCGATGACCTCGGCGGCCATCACGTCGGGGTGTCCGGCGCCCGGCTTCACGATCGGCATCTGGGAGACGCCGTACTCGCGCAGGACGTCGATCGCCTGGCCGACCGTCTCCTCCGGGTGCATGTGGACGAGGGAGGGCAGCGGGCCCTCCTTGAAGTCCAGCACCGCGCTGACCTGCGGGGAGGAGCTGGTGTCCTCCAGGAAGCCGTAGTCGGCCATCCACTCGTCGTTGAAGATCTTGCTCAGGTAGCCGCGGCCGCTGTCGGGCAGCAGCACCACCACGACGTCGTCCGGCCCGAGCCGCTTGGCGACCTCCAGGGCCCCGACGACCGCCATGCCGCAGGAGCCGCCGACGAGCAGGCCCTCCTCCTTGGCGAGGCGGCGCGTCATCTGGAAGGTGTCCTTGTCGGAGACCGGGACGATCTCGTCGGTGACGCTCGCGTCGTAGGCGGAGGGCCAGAAGTCCTCGCAGACGCCCTCGAACAGATACGGCCGCCCGGAGCCGCCGGAGTAGACCGAGCCCTCCGGGTCCGCGCCAATGACCTTGACCGCGCCGCCGCTGATCTCCTTGAGGTAGCGGCCGGTGCCGCTGATCGTGCCGCCGGTGCAGACGCCCGAGACGAAGTGGGTGATCTTCCCCTCCGTCTGCTCCCACAGTT
>NZ_JAVREQ010000081.1:0-712 GCF_031845485.1 Streptomyces hazeniae | reverse complement strand
TCCTCCGCACCGACACCAGCGGCAACCCCACCTTCCGCACCCTCCTGAACCGCGTACGCAACACCGACCTCACCGCCTACGCCCACCAGGACCTCCCCTTCGAAACCCTCGTCGAAGACCTCAACCCGACCCGCACCCTCACCCACCACCCCCTCTTCCAGACCATGCTCGTCCTTCAGAACAACGCCACCGCCGACATCGAACTGCCAGGACTGAACGCAGAGCTGGCTCCGGTGGCGAACGCGGAGGCGAAGTTCGATCTGACGGTGGCGGTCACCGAACACACCGACGCCGACGGACGCCCGGCAGGGCTGACCGGTCACGCCGAATACGCCACCGACCTCTTCGACCACACCACCGTCGAGAAGCTCCTGGACCGCCTCACCCGGCTCCTCACCACCGCCACCACCCACCCCGACAACCCGATCGGCACCATCAACCTCCTCACCCCCGCCGAACACACCACCTGGCACGCAAGGGCAACCCGCACCCCCGAAACCACCGGACCCCTCACCCTCACCCACGCCTTCCAGGCCACCGCTCATCGCCACCCGGACCTGACCGCGCTCGTGTGCGGCGAAGCGAGCCTGACCTACCGCGAGCTGGACGAGGCCGCCAACCGTCTCGCCCACCACCTGGGTGCCTGCGGGGTGTCGCGCGGGGACACCGTCGCCGTCCTCCTCGACCGCGACCTCCCCCTGGCCACCACCAC
>NZ_JAVREQ010000080.1:0-714 GCF_031845485.1 Streptomyces hazeniae | reverse complement strand
GCGGACCGGACCGCGGTTGTGGGCGTGTCCGACGACCAGGCCAGGGATGCCGCCGCCGAGGCAGAGCGCGACCGGCTCGTGGTGATGCCGGCGATCCGGGCAGTGGTTCTGGCAGTGCTCTACCTGCTGCTGCGTGCGGACCTCGCACCGCGGGTGCTGGTCGGCGTCACCGTGCTGAGCGCGCTGGCCGCGCTCGGCCTGACCGCCGGCGACCGGGTCGCCATCTACATGCCGATGGTGCCCGAGGCGATCGTCGCGATGCTGGCGTGCGCACGGCTCGGCGCCATGCACAGCGTCGTGTTCGCCGGGTTCTCGGCGTCGGCGCTGCGGGCACGCGTCGAGGACGCCGAGGCCAAGCTCGTCATCACCACCGACGGCCAGTACCGGCGCGGCAAGGCCGCCTCACTGAAGGACGCAGTGGACGAGGCCGTCTCCGGCCAACCGTCGGTCGAGCACGTGCTGGTGGTGCGCCGCACCGGGATCGACGTGAACTGGACCGAGGGTCGCGATTTGTGGTGGCACGAGACCGTCGAGGCGGCATCGACCGAGCACACTCCGGAGGCGTTCGACTCCGAGCAGCCGCTGTTTTTGCTGTACACCTCGGGCACCACCGGCAAGCCCAAGGGCATCGTGCACACCTCCGGCGGCTACCTCACGCAGTCGGCGTACACCCACTACAACGTGTTCGACCTCAAGCCTGAGACGGACGTGTAC
>NZ_JAVREQ010000079.1:0-750 GCF_031845485.1 Streptomyces hazeniae | reverse complement strand
ACCAGCGACATCACGCCGGGGAAGTACATCGAGCCGAAGGCCCGGGAGAAGTTCAGCGCAGCGACCCTCGGCGCAAGAAAGTCGAAGATATGGTTGGGCCAATGACGTTGTGGCAGAAGGATTTGCGCGGCCCGGGTGGGAGACCCCACCGGTGGGCGTCCCAGGTGAAGACCGTCTGTCCCCAGCGGTTCCGCCAACTCGACACGGAACAGCTCACGCATGCTCTGCCCGGTCACGGCACGGGCCAGACCTGACAACAACCAGCCGTAGGTCAGGGCGTGGTAAGCCGGCTTACCGAACAGAATCGAGTTGACCGGCGCGGCGGCAACCCGACCCTCCATCACCAGGTGATCCAGCAGATCGGCTTTGCTGACGCCATTGAGCTGAGACAGCCCGGCCTCGTGCGCCATCACCTGCCGCACCGTGATCGCGGATTTGCCGCTGGCCGCGAATTCAGGCCAGTACGCGCTCACCGGGCTGTCGTATTCGATCAGACCGCGGTCGACGAGCCGATGGATGACTGTCGAGGCCATTCCCTTTGTCGCGGAGAACACCATCGCGCCGGTGTCGGCCGTCCAATGTTGTGTACCGTCACGATCCGAATAGCCGGTCCAGACGTCGACGACCGGCGCTCCGTCCTGCAGAATCACCAGCGCCCCGCCGCCGTACTTCCGGCCTGGGAACAATTTCGAGAACCCGCGGACCGTACAGGAGAAGTTCCTGTCCGCCGCGCCTTGGACGCCGTGTGGG
>NZ_JAVREQ010000078.1:0-756 GCF_031845485.1 Streptomyces hazeniae | reverse complement strand
GTCCACCATCGCCGGCCCGGACACCACGGTGCTCCCTCCGCCACGCCCCGTCATCGGTCCCCCGTCGAACGGCACGACGGGGTCGGCCGTCCCATATGTGGCGAGCACCGAAACAGGCCTCGACGGATTGCAGCCCACATTCGTCCCGAGCGTGCCGGCGACCGGGGCGATCGCGGCGAACAGGTCGGCGCGATCACACGCCAGCCGGTTGGCCATGAACCCGCCCGCCGACAGGCCCGTGGCATACACCCGTCCTCTCGGGATGCCGTTCTCCGCCACCAGACGATCGACGAGGGTCGCGATGAACCCGACATCGTCGACCCCTTGACGGTCCGGCACCGAGGCGCCGCGGCCGTCAGCCCAGCTGTAATCGATGCCGTCGGGGTACACCACGGCGAACCCATAGGCGTCTGCCACCGCGTCGTAATGGGTGAGCGCCGCCTGGTCGGCTCCGGTCGCACCGGCGGCATGCAGGTTGACGACCAGCCCGGAGGGCGGGCCTCCGGCAGGTAGATGGAGCCGATACGTACGCATCGTGCCGCCGTAGTCGATCTGCGCCGACGGTACGGGTACCGCCGACGCCGGCGCGGCCGTGAACCACGAGAGCACGACAAGTGCGGCGGATACCAGCGCTCTGAGACGTCCCGGCGTGAAAAGCACTGGCGCAGAGTAGGTATCACGGGCGAACTTTCGGGCAACGCCACGTGACCTACCGGAGAAGATCCCCCCGGCACCCGTCGTGATCCACTTCCATGT
>NZ_JAVREQ010000077.1:0-761 GCF_031845485.1 Streptomyces hazeniae | reverse complement strand
CGGCACCTACACCAACATCTCGGGCGCCTACGGCAAGGGCACGGCGCTGGGTGCGGTGGCGGCCGGTGAGGGCGCGACCGGCGTGCTGGCCGTCATCATGCTCGCGTTGACGCTGCTGGGGCAGTCGTCCCCGGCCGTGGTCCGCCTCGGGTTGTGGGCCACGCCGGTCGCGGCATCGGTGATGGCTGCCATGGCCGCCGACGACCCCGCCACGACCGTGATCTATGCGGTGACGCCGCTGGGCATGTGCGTGGCCGCCGAGGGCATGGCGTTCGTCGCCCGCCGCATCGTCGTCTTCCAGACCGGCCGCGACGCCGAGGCCGAAGCATCCGCCGCCGCCCTCATGCGGTCACTCGCCTATCACCGGGCCCGCGCGGCGAACCACCCGGACGAGAAGATCCGGGCCCGGTCGGACAAGACCTCATGGCGGCTGGCACGGAAGGCCGGCGCCGGGGACACAACCCTGAACGCCGAGCTCCTGGGCGTCCAGCGCCAGCGGGTCACCGCGGGCGCGGACACCGCGCTGGGCGAGATGTTCACCCTCCCCGGCACCGACCGCCCGGAACTCCCGGCCGCTGGTGGCGAAGAGACCAGCGTCCCGGCGCCGGTTCCGGTGCGTTCGCTGCCGGACGTCCTGGAGGAGATCGGATGGTGCACCCCCGACACGTTCGGCGCGACCAGCAACCCGCACTACGAGGTGACCACCGAACGCCTCGACCAGCCGCGCGGGGAACTGGTCACCGCCACGACCGCCGAGGTAA
>NZ_JAVREQ010000076.1:0-766 GCF_031845485.1 Streptomyces hazeniae | reverse complement strand
CGAAGCTGGACCCGTTCAAGGTCAACAGGGTCACCGGGCGCGGCTGGGCCAAGGTCCACCTCAAGGGCCGGCACGTCAGCGTCAAGATGCACGTCAAGGGCCTGCTGAACGCCCCGCACGCGCAGCACTTCCACATCGCCGCCAAGGGCGTGTGCCCGCCGGAGTCGGCGGCCACGAAGCACAACGGCAAGCTGTCTCTGTCCACGCCCGACGGGGCGCCGTTCTACGGCAGGATCGGCACCTCGCTCACGACACGCGGCGACACCAGCCCGGCCTCCGGTCTGGCTGTGGACCGCTTCCCCACCGGCTCGATGTACACCTACGAGCGCAGCTTCACGGTCAGCAAGGAGGCCGCGAAGTCGCTGCGCGCCGGCACCGCAGTCGTGGTGGTGCACGGCATCGACTACAACGGCAACGGCAAGTACGACTTCAACCTCGGCAAGAGCCTCCTGGACCCCAAGCTTCCGGCCGAGGCCACCTTCCCCGCGCTGTGCGGCACGCTGAAGAAGTCGCCGCACGGCGGCATCTCCGGCGGCCAGGGCGGCACCCAGAGCAGCGACACAGCCACCACGGCCGCTGCAGCGACCACCGGCGGGGCCCTCCTCCTCGCCGGCGCCAGCGCCTACTGGCTGCGCCGCGGCACCACCCGCCAGAACTGAACGGCACAGGCCCTATGCCGTTCACCTGGCGCACCGGCCGCCGCGGTCTATTGACCGCGGCGGCCACCGCCTGCACCCTCACCGGCAGCGCACTCCTCACCCTCGGC
>NZ_JAVREQ010000075.1:0-770 GCF_031845485.1 Streptomyces hazeniae | reverse complement strand
GTGCCCGCCACGAGCTGGGTTTCCTGCAGCACGAAGCCGACGCGGCGGTACAACTCGTCGGCGGACAACGACCGGATGTCTTTGCCGTCCAACCGGATCGACCCCGAGTCGACGTCGTGGAACCGGGCGAGCAGCGCGGCGAGCGTGGACTTCCCCGATCCGGACGGACCGACCAGCGCGGTCACCGTGCCCGGGCGCAAGGTCAGCGACACGTCCTTGATCACCGGGACACTCGGCCGGTACCCGAAGGTCACCCGGTCGAACACCACGGCGCCCGGGGCACCCGGTTCGCCCTCGTTCTCCAGCAGGGCGAGGTCCGCCTCGTCGAGGGCGTTCTGGATGCGGCGGGCGGCCAGCATGCCGCCGCGGATTCCGCCCAGCCCGTAGCCCACACCCAGCAGCCGGACCCCGAATGTGGTGCCCAGCAACAGGAACGGCAGCAGGTCGACCGGATCCATCGAGCCGCCGATGATCATCGGGGTGCCGACCGCGGCGATCAACCACAGGAAGGTGCCGGGCCGGGTGACGAGGTCCATCAGCGACTTCTTGCCGGTGAAGGGACGCTGCCAGCCGACCAGGAAGCCGATGTACTCATCGAGGCGGCGACGGAAACTCGACGAAGCGGCACCGCCGAACACCCGGACGACGGGCTGGCCTTCGAGATAGGCTCCGGCCTCCCCACTCATCCGGTCGGCCCAGCGTTGCGCCTGACCGATCTTGGCACCGGACTGGATGGTCATCACCGACATCAGCACCAGGTAGGTGAGCAC
>NZ_JAVREQ010000073.1:0-789 GCF_031845485.1 Streptomyces hazeniae | reverse complement strand
CATCCCCCTCGGCACCCCCGTCGCCGGACGCACCGACCAAGCCCTCGACGACCTGGTGGGCTTCTTCGTCAACACCCTCGTCCTGCGCACCGACACCAGCGGCAACCCCACCTTCCGCACCCTCCTGCACCGCGTACGCGACACCGACCTCACCGCCTACGCCCACCAGGACCTCCCCTTCGAAACCCTCGTCGAAGACCTCAACCCCCACCGCACCCTCACCCACCACCCCCTCTTCCAGGTGATGTTGGCGCTGCAGGACGAGGACGCGCCGCCTGTTCTGGGCGACCTCGGGGTCTCGGTCGAGCGCCCCTCCCGGGGAACGGCGAAGTTCGATCTGACGGTGGCGGTGACGGAACACACCGACGCCGACGGACGCCCGGCAGGGCTGACCGGTCACGCCGAGTACGCCACCGACCTCTTCGACCACACCACCGTCGAGAAGCTCCTGGACCGCCTCACCCGGCTCCTCACCACCGCCACCACCCACCCCGACAACCCGATCGGCACCGTCAACCTCCTCACCCCCGAGGAACACACCACCTGGCACGCAAGGGCAACCCGCACCCCCGAAACCACCGGGCCCCTCACCCTCACCCACGCCTTCCAGGCCACCGCTCATCGGTATCCGGACCTGACCGCGCTCGTGTGCGGTGAACACCGCCTGACCTACCGCGAGCTGGACGAGGCCGCCAACCGTCTCGCCCACCACCTGGGTGCCTGCGGGGTGTCGCGCGGGGACACCGTCGCCGTCCTCCTCGACCGCGACCTCCCCCTGGCCACCACCAC
>NZ_JAVREQ010000072.1:0-811 GCF_031845485.1 Streptomyces hazeniae | reverse complement strand
GGTCACCGCCACGACCGCCGAGGTAACCACCGGCACCGAGCACGACGACGCCCCGGCACCGGGGCGTGAGCCGGTGGCGGTACCGGCCGCCGAGGGGCGGGAGGTGGTCACCGAGAAGGTGACGCTCGCGCCGTCTGACCTGCGCAAGAAGGCCCGTGCCCTGCACCGCAAGGCGGTCACCGCCGGGCGTCGCGGGGTGACCATCGACCAGCTCCGCGCGGAGCTGGGCCTGTCCCGCCGAGATGCGGCAGACCTGCGCCGCGAAGTCGTGAACGGAGTGGAAGCGTGAGCGAGATC
The DNA here is from genome assembly GCF_031845485.1 of Streptomyces hazeniae. Lineage (NCBI taxonomy): Bacteria > Bacillati > Actinomycetota > Actinomycetes > Kitasatosporales > Streptomycetaceae > Streptomyces > Streptomyces hazeniae. The sequence continues at coordinate 514 of NZ_JAVREQ010000072.1, read as the reverse complement.
ATCCGCGCGTCCTCGGATGCCACCGAGGCGGCCCGCCAGTCCGACCAGTTCGCCATTGCCCTCGCCGCCGTCCACGCCGCACAGCAACACCAGCAGCAGGAGCAGTCGGCGTGCCGGCACCACGGTTCCCCGGCACGCGCCGCCACCTCGGGTGGGGGCGGGGTGAAGTGGCTGGCGGTCGGCATGGGCGGATCCGCCCTCCTGCTCTCCGTCGCCGTGTCCGCGGTCGCGGTCGCGGTCTCCGCCGTCGCGGTCACGGTGTGCCTGCTCATCCTGCGCTCCGTCCTTGCGGACGTGCGCAAGGGCCGCTGACCGGCTGCCCGATCCGCCCGGCCCACACGGTTCGGGCGGTGAGGGGAGCCGGGACAGCCCCCGGTCACCACCACTCCGAGAGAGGACGCCATGCCGAAGTTCTTCTACGCCCTCGCGATCGTCCTGTTCGTCACCGCCGGCGCCGTGTTCGTCGTCGGTGGTGACGGCCACCTCGGCCGCGGCTGGGCCTGCATCGCCTGCG
>NZ_JAVREQ010000071.1:0-825 GCF_031845485.1 Streptomyces hazeniae | reverse complement strand
ACTTCAGGTAGCCGGACTCGACGGCCGCCATCGCGCCGCCCATCTGCTGGATGCGGTCGATCTCCGCGAGCGACTCCTCGACCAGGGCGTCCACCTTGGCCTCGATGACGTGCGAACCGGCGAAGATGTCCTCGTACTCCAGCAGATCGCTCTCGTGCGCCAGCACCTGCTGGATACGGAGCGACCACTGCTGGTCCCAGGGGCGCGGCAGCCCCAGCGCCTCGTTCCAGGCCGGGAGCTGCACCGCGCGGGCGCGGGCGTCCTTGGAGAGGGTGACGGCCAGCATCTCCAGGACGATGCGCTGGACGTTGTTCTCCGGCTGCGCCTCGGTCAGGCCGAGGGAGTTGACCTGGACGCCGTAGCGGAAGCGGCGCTGCTTGGCGTCGGTGATGCCGTACCGCTCGCGGGTGACGCGGTCCCAGATACGGCCGAAGGCGCGCATCTTGCACATCTCCTCGATGAAGCGGACGCCCGCGTTCACGAAGAACGAGATCCGGGCGACCACATCACCGAACTTCTCCTCCGGGACCTGGCCCGAGTCGCGGACCGCGTCGAGCACCGCGATGGCGGTCGACATGGCGTACGCGATCTCCTGGACCGGGGTCGCCCCCGCCTCCTGGAGGTGGTAGCTGCAGATGTTGATCGGGTTCCACTTGGGGATGCGGTTGACCGTGTACGTGATCATGTCGGTGGTCAGCCGCAGCGAGGGCACCGGCGGGAAGACGTGCGTCCCCCGCGAGAGGTACTCCTTCACGATGTCGTTCTGCGTGGTCCCCTGGAGCTTGCCGGGGTCGGCCCCCTGCTCCTCCGCGACCACCTGGTAGA
>NZ_JAVREQ010000070.1:0-830 GCF_031845485.1 Streptomyces hazeniae | reverse complement strand
ACAGACAGCAGACCTGACGAGATCCCCCACCACACCGTCGCGACGCCCATCACCGCACCGATCACGCACGCCAGCAGCAGCTTCGCCGGGCTAGGAGTAGCTCCGCTGACGTACCCGGCGGGTCGGCCCATATCCGTATCCGGCTGCAGACGCACGGATTTCACTGCAAAGTAGATCCCGGCGGCAATCACCACCCAGCCCACAATCGGGATCACCGATGCCCGACTGTTCCCCTCCGGTGGCGGGTTGAACGCCATCAAGGCACCACAAACCACCCACGAGATTCCGAGCAGGAAAGCCATCGACCGCGCCGTCACGCCCATCAGTATCACCGCGATGCCCCAGGCACGACCCCGCAACCGCACATTAACGCCGACCCGGCCAGGCCGGTCAGGCTGCGGAACGCCCGCAACACTGTTATCCGCAGACGGGCCGCCGGACTGGCAACTAGGTTCACGATGCCCACAAAACCCAGTTGATCGCACTGGCCAGGAGGGTCGGCACTCGCCACGTCAGGAACCGCGTGCCAGGGTGAAAGACAAACCGAACTGAAGATTGCGCGGCAGCTGAACCGGCGCCTACAGCCAACCCCCACCCCCGCGTGCTGAGGGCCGGCCGGATTGCACGCGGATCCGAATAAGCAAGGGATGCATCTGGTATCGGGCGTTACCATCTCGGGCACGGACGAACGAGGGTGACGTGATCAACGAGGCAAGGATCGACATCATCGACCAACCCGACGCCGGCCACCGCTCAGAACCGGCCGCACACCAGATTCGATATCTGCCGTGATGCGTTGGGCAGGCTGGTGGCTGGGACCACTGCTCGGG
>NZ_JAVREQ010000069.1:0-841 GCF_031845485.1 Streptomyces hazeniae | reverse complement strand
CCATGGCGGCCACCAGAACCACATACATCGTCTTGTCGTTGACGGTGGTGGCCATGAAGACGGGGCCGGTCACACGGCGCCGGTAGATCAGCAGCGCGATCCCGACCAGGGCCGCGATACCGGCGATACCGCCGAGAATCACCGCCTGCAGGAGGTACACGTGGTCGCTCATCACCAGGTCCATCCACGATTCGGGGATGAACAGGCCGATGACATGTCCGATGAACACCACGAGCATGCCGAAGTGGAACATCGGGCTGGCGATCCGCAGCAGCCGCGACTCGTAGAGCTGCGACGAGCGCGTGGTCCAGCCGACCTTGTCGTAGCGGTACCGCCACCAGGTGCCGACGGCCACCACCGCGAGCGTCACATACGGCACCACGTCCCAGAAGATCTCCCAGCCCGACATCAGAGCACCTCCTGCACACGGCGGGGCGGAACGGTCAGCTGAAACGGCTGCAGTCCCACGGATTCCGCGGGCGGCCCGGACACCATCAGTCGGGACACGTCGTCGACGGAGGCCAGGGACGGCAGGGTCGCGTCCACCGCTGCCACGACAGGCGCATAAGGCGACTTCTGCTCGGCCAACGCGCGGGCCACCACACCGATCGGCACCCGGTACTTGGCGAGCAGCCGCCGCCCCGCGGCCGGGTCGACGGTGGCCGCGAACTCGAGTACGACCGGAAGATGATCGGGTGCTTCGCCTTTCGGGATCTCAACGCCGGCGGCACGGTAGGTCTGGGTGAATTCGACCATGTCCGCGCCGCGGTTTCGGGTATCCCCGGACGTCCAGTAGGTCAGGAGCATGGTGCACCGCTTGTGCAGGTCGAAGGTCTCGACA
>NZ_JAVREQ010000068.1:0-873 GCF_031845485.1 Streptomyces hazeniae | reverse complement strand
AGGGCCAGATCAACCAGGGCCGGAAGACCAACACCCCGCGCCCCGGGGACCTCGTCTTCTGGGACACGAACAAGCGTGACGGCATCCGCTACGGCGGCGACCTCGACCACACCGGCATCTACATCGGCAACAACCGGGTGATCAACGCGAGCGCCTATTACGGCAAGGTCGTCTACCAGAGCGTCACCCTCGGCGGCACGCACCGCAACCCGCTGTTCGTCAACGTCCTCGGCCCCAACGGCTACTGACCCGGCCGGCACGCACCGACCGCAGCCGTGGGGCGCCCGCTCGTGGGGAACGGGCGTCCCACACCCCTCCGGCCCCGGCTCGTCCTCAGCCCCACCTCCGGCCCTCGCCGGAAGCGCACGCTTCCACCGCTAAGGGGCCTTCATGAAACGACGACACACCTCCCGTGCCCTCTGCACGGCCGCCGCGGCTCTGGCCGGATGCGCCGTACCGGCCGTGCCCGCCCCCTCGGTGGCCGCGGACGAGGTGCCTGCCACTCGCCGAGCGTCGAGCACGCCGCGTTGACCTCGCTGGCTGCCGAGGAGGGGGTGAACAAGGCCACGGAGATCCTGCGCAGACAGGACGGCGGCATCCGGGCCCTGGACCGTCTCACCGCCGAAGTCGGCCGGCAGAGCGCGGGGGCATACCTGGACGACCGGGGCCGCCCGGTGGTCTATGTCCTCAGCGAGTGCCGTCGACCGGGTTTCAACAAGCGCCGACGGAACGAGGGATCAGGACTCTGAACCGTTCCGGGTCTGATGGAGGCTCGATTCCCTGAGAGGATCGAGTCATGACCCGTCCGTCCCCCTACCCTCCCGAGCTTCGTGAGCGTGCGGTCCGCATGGTCGCGGAGGTCCGCCCGAACTA
>NZ_JAVREQ010000067.1:0-895 GCF_031845485.1 Streptomyces hazeniae | reverse complement strand
TCGCCCTCTTCGGACTCGCTTTCGCTACGGCTCCCCCACACGGGTTAACCTCGCAACATGCCGCAAACTCGCAGGCTCATTCTTCAAAAGGCACGCAGTCACGACACAGCAAGCAAGCTTGCTGTGCGACGCTCCCACGGCTTGTAGGCACACGGTTTCAGGTACTCTTTCACTCCGCTCCCGCGGTACTTTTCACCATTCCCTCACGGTACTATCCGCTATCGGTCACCAGGGAATATTTAGGCTTAACGGGTGGTCCCGCCAGATTCACACAGGATTTCTCGGGCCCCATGCTACTTGGGTGCCGCACAAACGAGTTGCAGATGTTTCAGCTACGGGGGTCTTACCCTCTACGCCGGGCCTTTCGCATGCCCTTCGCCTACACCCACAATTTCTGACTCGCCCAGCCGCCGGCAGACGACTGAAGTACGGTCCCACGACCCCGCATGCGCAACCCCTGCCGGGTATCACACACATACGGTTTAGCCTCATCCGGTTTCGCTCGCCACTACTCCCGGAATCACGGTTGTTTTCTCTTCCTGCGGGTACTGAGATGTTTCACTTCCCCGCGTTCCCTCCACACACCCTATACATTCAGGTGCGGGTGACAGCCCATGACGACTGCCGGGTTTCCCCATTCGGACACCCCCGGATCACAGCTCGGTTGACAGCTCCCCGGGGCCTATCGCGGCCTCCCACGTCCTTCATCGGTTCCTGGTGCCAAGGCATCCACCGTGCGCCCTTAAAAACTTGGCCACAGATGCTCGCGTCCACTGTGCAGTTCTCAAACAACAACCAGCCACCCATCACCCCGAGCCAAAACCCGAGAACACTGGGACCGGACCGAAGACAACAGACCATGCGGCCGTGCCCTCAGACACCCAACAGCGCGCCC
>NZ_JAVREQ010000066.1:0-938 GCF_031845485.1 Streptomyces hazeniae | reverse complement strand
CGGTGCCCGCGCCCCGGTGCAGGGCGATGCGGCAGGCCATGTCGCCGATCGGGCCCAGTCCCAGCACGACAACCGACCCGCCCGGTGGGATGTCCGCGTAGGAGACCGCCTGCCACGCGGTCGGCAGCACGTCCGAGAGGCACAGGAACCGGTCGTCCGCAGCTTCGCTCTCGACCTTGACCGGCCCGAAGTGAGCCTGCGGGACGCGCAGGTACTCTGCCTGCCCGCCCGGCACCTGGCCGTACAGCTTGGTGTAGCCGAACAGCGCTGCACCCATGCCCTGCTCACGCACCTGGGTGGTCTCGCACTGCGTCATCAGCCCCCGCTCGCACATCCAGCACGCCCCGCACGCGATCTGGAACGGCACGACGACACGGTCACCCGGCGCCAGACCCGGCACGCCGGACCCGACCTCCTCCACCACGCCCATCGGCTCGTGCCCGAGGATGTCACCGGGCTCCATCAAGGGACCCAGGACCTCGTAAAGATGCAGATCGGAGCCGCACAGACCGGTGGAGGTGACGCGGATGACCGCGTCGGTGGCTTCCTTGATCGTCGGGTCCGGGACCTCATCGACTCGCACATCACGCTTTCCGTGCCACACCGCAGCCTTCATGATCGCCATCCCTCCTGCTCGCGGGTTCGCAGAGTTCGCGAGTACCCGCACGGGCCCGACAGACGCACAGCGCGGCCTGCCCGTCATGGCGACACACCGCTTCCCGTTACACTCCGTGATCGATGTACGGGCACCGCGGACGAGGAGCGCGTGTACACGGGTCCCGGTCGTCCCGCTGACGTCTGACTCCGGCGCAGGCCGCCCGGCTGCTCGTCCCCCCGTGCCAGCCGGGCGGCGCTCTGTCCCTCGACAACCTCGTCGACCACAGCCCACGTCCAGCGTGTTCTGCGACCAGAGGTCCAGTACCTCGCGGGACCTCACA
>NZ_JAVREQ010000065.1:0-957 GCF_031845485.1 Streptomyces hazeniae | reverse complement strand
CTAGGGTCTGTCCGGCGGATCATGGTCGGAGCCACAATCGGATGGCTGCGGCTGTGACGGTGCCGTGGAAGACGTAGGCCCTCTTGTCGTAGCGGGTGGCGACGGCTCGGGAGTTCTTGAGCCTGTTGATGGTGCGTTCGACTTCGTTGCGGCGCTTGTAGTTCTCGCGGTCGAAGCCGGTGGGCCTGCCGCCTCGGCTGCCGCGCCGTTTTCGGTGGCCGCGCTGGTCCTTCGGTTCCGCAATCGTGTGCTTGATGTGGCGTCTTCGCAGGTAACGGCGGTTGCGGCGGGAGCTGTACGCCTTGTCCCCACCGAGTTGGTCCGGCCGGGTTCGTGGGCGGCCACCGTGAGGGCGGGGAATGCTGATGCGCTCCAGGACCTCGATCATCTGGGGCGCGTCGCCGAACTGGCCCGGCGTGACCAGCATGGCCATGGGGCGGCAGCCGCCTTCTCCGGCGAGATGGATTTTGCAGGTCAGGCCGCCCCGGGACCGTCCAAGTCCCTCGTCGGGGCGGTGATGCCGGGGCGTCGTTCTTTTTTCGGGATGCGTGGCTTCCTCTTGCGTGCCCCGGCCGCGTGCTGGTGAGCCCGGCAGGAGGTCGAGTCGACGCTGACCATGCTCCAGTCGATCCGGCCGGCCAGGTCGGCGTCGGCCTGGACGGCACGCAGGATCCGGTCCCACGTGCCGTTCGCGGACCAGCGCCGGTGCCGTTCGTAGACGGTCTTCCAGCTGCCGTACCGCTCCGGTAGATCACGCCACGGTATGCCCGTGCGCAGTCGGAACAGGATCCCGTTGATCACCTGCCGGTGATCGATCCACCTGCCTCCACGACGCCCCGTCGTCGGTAAGTGCGGCTCCAGTCGGGCCCACTCCGCATTACTCAGATCACCCCGCCCCATGCCGAGCACAACGAGCCATCGACCCGACAGTCACATGATCCGCCGGACAGGCCCTAG
>NZ_JAVREQ010000064.1:0-973 GCF_031845485.1 Streptomyces hazeniae | reverse complement strand
GGGTCCTCCATGTTCGAAGACGGGCCCTGACCGGGTTGCCTCGCCCGCCCCGCCCTCAAACGTCCCGCCTACGTGGTCCCGCGGCCGAGGCCGAGTGCCGCGGGAAGGTCACGCAGGTCGTCGACGACGTGTGTGGGCGGGCTGTGGATCGCGGGGTAGGGGGCTGGGATCCGCCGGAGCCATACGGCGGACAGACCGGCCCGGAGCGCGCCGTCCACGTCCCACGGGTGCACCGCGACCAGCACCGCCTCGGCGCGGTCGACACCGAGACGCTCGACCGCATACCGGTATGCGGCCGGGGCCGGCTTCCACACCCCAGGTCCCGAGACGTCGAGGTGGGCCTCGAAAAGCCTGCCCAGTCCCGCCTCGCCGAGCAGACGCTCGGTTGTACGTGCAGAGCCGTTCGTCATGGTCGCCAGCCGGAGCCCGGACCCGTAGAGGGCCCGCACACCGTCCGGCACGTCGGGGTGCACGGGAAGTGCGGCGAACCCGTCGAGAATGTGGTCGGCGGAGCGCCCGGGATCCTCCGCGTCGGCCTCCGAGAACAGGGTGACCAGTCCGGCCCGCGCGACGTCCCGGAAGTCGGCGTACGCGCCAGCGGCGGCAAGCGCGATGCCGTCCCGCAATACCCCCGCGAACCAGGTGGCGAGCAGATGGCCGGGGACGCCGACCTCCTCGAAACGCCACCGCAGCGGGCTCATGTCGCTCAGCGTCTGGTTGACGTCGAAGATCACGACGCGCGGCGTCGTCGGCATGACCCCTCCTTACGGGCCGGGGACGGCTGCTCTGCGGCCGGGACGTGTCAGAGCGTACTCGGATACCCGTGGCGCCCGCGCGTGGTGACAGTGTGAGGTCCCGCGAGGTACTGGACCTCTGGTCGCAGAACACGCTGGACGTGGGCTGTGGTCGACGAGGTTGTCGAGGGACAGAGCGCCGCCCGGCTGGCACGGGGGGACGAGCAGCCGGGCGGCCT
>NZ_JAVREQ010000063.1:0-1032 GCF_031845485.1 Streptomyces hazeniae | reverse complement strand
CGCCGAGCTGAAGAGGGCGAACGAGATCCTCAAGGCCGCATCGGCTTTCTTCGCGGCCGAGCTCGACCGGCCACACAGGCGCTCGTAGCCTTCATCGACGAGTTCAAGCAGGTGTTCGGTGTCGAGCCGATCTGCCGTGTCCTGACCGGACACGGACTGCAGATCGCAACCAGCACCTACTACGCGGCCAAGAACCGCCCGCCCAGCCTCCGATCCGTCCGGGACACAGAACTGAAGGAGCACATCGGCCGCGTCCACGCCGACAACTACGGCGTCTACGGCATCCGGAAGGTGTGGCGGCAACTGGACCGTGAGGGCATACCGGTGGCCCGTTGCACCGTGGCCCGGCTGATGCGTGAACTCGGCCTTCAGGGCGCCAGACGTGGAAGGAAGATCCGCACCACGGTGCGCGACGAGGGACACGAGCGGGCCGCTGACCTGCTGAATCGCGACTTCACCGCGCGTGGCCCCAACCAGCGGTGGGTCGCGGACTTCACCCACGTGCGCACCTGGAACGGCGTGGTCTACGTCGCCTTCGTAGTCGACGTGTACTCCCGCACGATCGTCGGCTGGTCAGCGGCCACCAGCAAACGAGCCAAGCTCGTCCTGGACGCTCTCGACATGGCGCTGTGGCGACGCGACCGGGCCGGCACGCCGGCCGGGCCCGGGCTGATACATCACTCCGACGCCGGCAGCCAGTACACGTCCTTCGCTTTCACCATGCACCTGGTGGCCGCCGGTCTCGACGCCTCGATCGGCAGCGTCGGTGACGCCCTGGACAACGCGCTCATGGAATCTCAGATCGGCCTGTTCAAGACCGAACTGATCAAACCCCGTACTCCCTGGAAGACCCTCGCCGAGGTCGAGGTCGCCACCGCGGAATGGGTCGACTGGTTCAACCACCACCGCATCCACACCGCGATCGGCGACATCCCGCCCGCCGAATGCGAAGCCACCTACTACGCTCAGCACCAGCCGCAACCGGCGGCTGGAGCCAGTCCATAGAGCCTCCACCGACCCCGGCACGGTTCA
>NZ_JAVREQ010000062.1:0-1052 GCF_031845485.1 Streptomyces hazeniae | reverse complement strand
TGTATTGCTCATGAGCGTTGTTGACACTCACAGGTCTTGATCATGGCGAAGGCCTCCGTGTGTGGTGGAGGTGTCGAATCTTCACCGCACGGAGGCCTTCGTGTCCCACCGTAATGCCCGTCTGACTCCTTTGGGCAGGCGTCTGCTGGTCGATCGTGTCCGTTCCGGCCGCCCGGTGGCCCATGTGGCTGCGGAGATGGGCATATCCCGGGCCACGGCCCACAAGTGGGTCCACCGGTGGCGAGCCGAGGGCGAGCCGGGCCTGTGTGACCGCCCCAGCCGCCCGCACACGACACCGCACCGCACCAATGCCGATACCGAAGCACGGGTCTGCCGGCTGCGGACCGAACGCAAACTCGGACCCGCCCGCATCGGCCCGATCCTGGGCATGCCGCCCTCGACCGTGCACCGGATCCTCACCCGGCACGGCCTGCACCGGCTGGCCTGGATGGACCGGCCAACCGGGCGCATCATTCGCCGCTACGAACGCGAGCGGCCCGGCGAGCTGGTGCACGTGGACGTGAAGAAACTCGGGCGGATTCCCGACGGCGGCGGCTGGCGTGTCCACGGCCGCGCGGAAAGCCGCCAGACCAAGACCGGAGTCGGCTTCGACTACATCCACTCCGTCGTCGACGACCACACCCGCCTCGCCTACAGCGAGGTCCACCCCGACGAGAAGGCCGCCACCTGCGCAGGCTTCCTCCGCCGAGCCGCCGCCCACTTCGCCGCCCTCGGCATCGACCGCATCGAAAGGGTGCTGACCGACAACGCCTGGTCCTACCGCAAGAGCACCCTCTGGAAGCAGTCCCTGACCTACCTCGGCGCCACCGGCAAACGCACCCGCCCTTACCGACCGCAGACCAACGGCAAGGTCGAACGCTTCAACCGCACCCTGCTCGACGAATGGGCCTACCTGCGGCCCTACACCAGCAACGAGCAGCGGACCGCAGCTCTGCAAGACTTCCTGCACACCTACAACCACCACCGCTGCCACACCGCACTCGGCGGCCAGCCACCGATCAGCCGTGTGAACAACGCTCCGGGTCAATACA
>NZ_JAVREQ010000061.1:0-1071 GCF_031845485.1 Streptomyces hazeniae | reverse complement strand
AGCAGGCTGTGTCCGCCGAGGTGGAAGAAGTTGTCGTCGGCGCCGACGGTGTCGAGGCCGAGGACGTCGGCGAAGAGGGTGCAGAGGATCTCTTCGCGGGGGGTGCGGGGTGGCCGGCCGGTGGTGGTGGCGGGCTGCTGGGGTGTGGGGAGGGCGGCGCGGTCGAGTTTGCCGTTGGGGGTCAGCGGCAGCGCGTCGAGGAAGACCCAGGCGCTCGGCACCATGTACTCCGGCAGCCGTTCCGCCAGCCGGGAACGCAGCGTGGCGGACGTCGTCCCCTCCTCCGCCACCACGTAGGCGACGAGTTGGGTGGTGTCGTTGTGGTCGTGGGGGAGGACTGCGGCCTGTCGGACGGTGGGGATGCTGGACAGGGTGGTTTGTATTTCGGTGGGTTCGATGCGGTAGCCGCGGATTTTGATTTGGTGGTCGGTGCGGCCGTGGTATTCGAGGGTGCCGTTGGGGAGTTGGCGGGCGAGGTCGCCGGTGCGGTACATGCGTTCGCCGGGGTGGCCGTGGGGGTTGGCGGTGAAGCGTTCGGCGGTGAGGGCGGGTTGGTGGGTGTAGCCGTGGGCGAGTCCGGTGCCGGTCATGTAGATCTCGCCGATGGTGCCGGGTGGGACGGGGTTGAGGTGGGGGTCGAGGAGGAGGGTGTTTTTGGTGGGGAGGGGGGTGCCGATGGGGATGGTGGGGCGTTGGGTGTCTTCGCGGGTGATGGTGTGGGTGGTGGTGAAGATGGTGGATTCGACGGGTGAGTAGCCGTTGGTGAGGGTGAGGTGGGGGTGGTTGTTGAGGGCTTTGGTGGTGTGGGGGACGGAGAGGGGTTCGCCGCCGGTGAGGGTGTGGCGTGTGTGGCTGAAGAGACCGGGGTGGGTGTCGAGGAGGTGGTTGAAGAGGCTGGCGGAGAGGTGGAGGTGGGTGGGTTGGTGGGTGGTGATGAGGTGGGTGATGGTGTCGGGGTCGGGGCGGGTTCCGGGTTGGAGGATGCAGGTGGCGCCGTGGAGGAGGGGGGTGAAGAGTTCGAGGGCGTAGGCGTCCCAGGGGATGGGGGAGCACTGGAGCCAGGTGTCGCCG
>NZ_JAVREQ010000060.1:0-1147 GCF_031845485.1 Streptomyces hazeniae | reverse complement strand
CGACTGCCCCAGCAGCGTCAACGCGAGCATGATGACGGCCAGCACGCCGGTCGCGCCCTCACCGGCCGCCACCGCACCCAGCGCCGTGCCCTTGCCGTAGGCGCCCGAGATGTTGGTGTAGGTGCCGATCCCACCCGCGACGCCCGTGGCCAGCATGGGCACGAACGCGGCCGTGAGGACGACCTTCTGCGTGCGGGTCAGTTCACGGCGTTCCATCAGGCCACCTCCGGGGCGCCGGTCGTGCGGTTGGCGACCTCGATCCGGGCCAGCAGCACCTTGCGGTGTGCGCGGCGCAGGCGGCGGGCGTCGAGCTCGTTCGGCGCCCGGTCGAGCAGCGCGATCTGCACGTCCAGGAGGTCGACCTCGGCGTCGAGGACCGGCATCTCCGCCTCGATCGTGGCCAGCTCGGCGGCCGTCGGCCCGTCCCCGGTGGCAGGGCGGGTGTTGGTGCGGTGGGTGTTCAGCGGGATGACGTTCATCGGTGGTCCTTCCAGAGCAAAGGGGCGGCGGTGGGCGGCCGGGGTCAGGTGACGGCCAGCAGCAGGGCGGCGACGGCGAGCGCGAGGACGTGGGCGGCCTGGTCGACGTGGGCGGCGCCGCCGTGCTGGGCGAACCCGGCCTGCCGGGCGAAGCTCATCCAGCGGGCGACGGGCCAGCGGCGGTCGATGACCGCATGCGTCGCGCCGATCCACAGCAGCGCGGCCACGGCGGCGGCCGGCGCGGTGCGGATGCCGAGCACCAGCGCGGCCACCGCCAGCGCCACCGCGCAGAACACGACGTGGGTGGCGGCGTGCGCGAGGTTGGCCCGCCAACCGGCCGCACCGGGCTTGGCCTTGTGGCACGCCTGGTGGTCGGTCTGGAACGGGTAGTCGGCCAGCAGGTGCGCGACGTAGAGCAGGACGAACAGCGAAGCGAACACGAAAGCCTCCAAGGGCTCGAAGAGCAGGAACAGAACGGCCCACGCGCGCCGGGGCCCGCACCACCGACGTGGTGCGGGCCCCGGACGCTGGTGCGGGTCAGCCGCGCTTCGCGGCCGCGTCCCGTTGCGACTGCTCGTTCGCCCTGCGGTTCGCCTCTTCGAGCTGCCGACGCTGCTCGTCCGTCATCGCCAGCACGTGTGTGATCCTGATGTTCACGGGCTCCTCCA
>NZ_JAVREQ010000059.1:0-1316 GCF_031845485.1 Streptomyces hazeniae | reverse complement strand
AGCCGACCGCGCGGGGGAGCGGTGTTCCTACCGGCGGGCGCGGTGTTCGGCTTCACGCCGGATGTCGGCGAGCGTCGCGGCGACGGTCGCGTCCCAGCTCCTCGCGACCAGGGTGCCCCATCGGGCGCCGATCGGCCCGCCGTCGGTGCCCAGCTCGCCCCGGTACTCCAGGCGCGTGCCACCGGTGTGTTCGGTGAGGTCGAAGGTCTCGGTGACGTGGGGGACCGGGCCGCGCAGGAGCCGGAAGGCGACGCGGTGGGGGCGTTCGAAGCGCACGGTCTCCACCGTCGTGGTGGTCAGCCGGCCACCGGCAACGGGTGTGTAGTGGGCGGCGAGCACGATGTCTTCCCCCCTCTCCAGCACCCGAACCTTCTCCCGCATGGCGCGGGTGGTGCGGCCGAGGTAGGGCTGGGCGATCACCTCGAAGACCGTCTCCCGCGATGCGGCGATCTCCACGGTCTGCGGGCCGAGTGCCCGCATCCGGCGGCCCCAGCCGGTGTCCACGGTCACCGCGCCGGTGACCACCCCTGCGTATCCTGCCGCCACACCCGCGGCCGCCGCGCCCAGTACCGTTGCCCGCCGCAACCACGCCATCGTCGACCTGCCTCCCTCGCCGGATCGCTTTCACGTACCTGGTGAACGCTACGTCTTCTTCCTCCGCCTTGGTTTCCGCTGGGGCCGGCCCGGGGTCAGGTGGTGGCGAGGCAGTCGCGGAGGCGGAAGAGTCCGTCGCGGATGCGGCTTTTGACGGTGCCCAGGGCGAGGCCGAGTTTCTGTGCGACTTCGGGGTAGGTGTGGGCCTGGTAGTAGGCCATGGTGATCGACTCTCGCTGACGCGGGGTGAGGGCGTCCAGGCAGTGCCGGATGGCGGCTTGTTCTTCGCGGAGTGCGACTGCTTCGGCGACTTGGTCGTAGGCGACTGGGTGGTCCCGGAGGCCGGCAAGTTTGTCCCGGTGGGTTGCCGCTTGGGTGGAGCGGACCCGGTCCACCGCGCGGCGGTGTGTCATGGTCAGGATCCACGTCAGTGCGCTGCCGCGGTGGGGGTCGAAGCGGGGTGCGGTGCGCCAGAGCTGGACGAGGACGTCCTGGCAGACCTCTTCGGCATGGGCGGTGTCGCGCAGCACCTTGTGGGCGAGGCCGAGGATCCGGCCCGCGACGGCGTGGTAGAGAGCGTCGAATGCCTCTGTCTCGCCTCGACCCACGCGGGTGAGTAGCGCGTCGAGGCTCTCCCCGGCCGGCCGGGCCGATGTCGAGTTTTTGTTCGCCCGCACCCGCGGCTCCTTCTGAGGTTTTCACGCTCGCGCCGGCCCGGGCCG
>NZ_JAVREQ010000058.1:0-1332 GCF_031845485.1 Streptomyces hazeniae | reverse complement strand
GGGATGCTCCTATTGACGTCAACCGGCGGGTGCCAGGTTGGTTTGGGTGATGCGTGGCTTGTTGGTCAGAGCGCGGTAGACCTCGCGGGCGACGAATCGCTTGAGGCAGCGCATGATGTCCTTCTTCGACAAGCCTTCCCTGGTGCGGCGCTCGACGTAGGCGCGGGTGCGTTCGTCGTAGCGCATGCGGACGAGCACGATGGTGTGCAGGGCGTTGTTGGCGGCTCGGTCGCCTCCGCGGTTGAGGCGGTGGCGGTGGGTGCGGCCGGACGATGCGGGAATGGGTGCGACTCCGGCCAGGTGCGCGAAGGCTCCCTCTGAGCGCATGCGTTCGGGGTTGTCGCCTGCCGAGGCCAGAAGCTGGCCGGCGGTCTCCGTTCCGACGCCGAAGAGCTCCAGCAGGGCCGGAGCCGCCTGCTGGACCAGGGGCCCGATCTCGGTGTCGATCTCGGCGATCTCCGCGTCCATGGCCTGGTGGCGGCGGGCCAGACGCCGCAACGAGGCCCTGGTCGCCGTCAACGGCCGGGACACATCGCCGCCGGGCCGCAGCCGGGCCAGGGTGCGTATCAAAGCGGTCCGGTCCAGGCCCGCGACCTGTTCACGCAGCATCGCCGGGGCGCTCACGAGCAGATTGCGGATCTGGTTCATCGCCTGGGTGCGGGCCTTGACCGCGCTGCGGCGGGCGACCCGCAACACGCGCACGGCCTCGACCACGCCGTCGCGGCTCTTGGGGATACCGGTGGCACGTCCGGAGGCCACGGCCGTCGCGGCGGCGTAGGCGTCGATCGGGTCGGACTTGCCACGCAGCCGGCGCATTTTGCGGTCCGGCCGGTCCACGTCGATGACCGTCACGCCGGCCGCAGTCAGGACTCGGGCGAGTTCGGCTCCGTAGGCGCCTGTGCCCTCCACGCCGACCGCGCAAAGGATCCCAAGGCCGCGCATCCAGTCCAGCAGGTCCCGGTAGCCACGGATGGTGGCGGGGAACTCCTGGTCGGCGAGATGGCGGCCAAGGCCGTCGATCACAGCCGCGTGATGGGTCAGGCCGTGGGTGTCGACTCCGCCGATGATCTCCGGGCCGTCGTGCGTCATGCTGGTCATGTCCGTCCTTGCCGCTTGTCTGAGCCGAGGGCGGCACGCGCCGGTCGGGCGGGTGGACAAGACAGTGACGGGGCCTCTAGCCAGGCTCCTATGAAGTCACAAACGCCCGTCCGGCCGCGTGCGTGGTGACGCCCCGGTGGGCCGACGAATCCCATACAGGACAGTCGAGACGTCAGTCAGCCGAGGGGTCAGACCCACCAACAGCGTCACCACGAACATCATCACTGTCAGCCG
>NZ_JAVREQ010000057.1:0-1374 GCF_031845485.1 Streptomyces hazeniae | reverse complement strand
TGCTCGTGCCGGTGGCCTTCCTCGGCTGGTTCTGCGCGGCGGCCGGCGGCTCGGCCCTCGGCCGGTCCACGGGGGCGGCGGGCCGGGGTGGTTCCGGCTCGGGCGCAGGCTGCGGCGAGCGTGGTGGGGGCGAGGGGGCGGCGGGGGCGACGGACGGCTTGGCCTGCGGCGCGGGGGCCGGCTGGTCGTCACCGATCAGGGTCAGGGCCACTGCCACCCCGGCCGCCGTCACCACGCCCGCCGCGACGCCGATCTTCACGGGTGCGCCCACGCCTTCGGCCGCTGCGCCCCCACCCGCTGCGCCCGCGCCCGCCGCGCCGCCGGTCGCCGCGGCGCCGGCGACCGCGCCGCCGCCCGTGAGCAGGCCGAGCGCCTTCGCCCCGCCCGCCGCACCGAACCAGCCGAGGAAGGCCACCGGCACGAGCAGCCTGATCTGCGCGTTGAGGTCCACGACCTCGAGCGCCGCCGTCCGGCAGGCCGCACACGTCTCCAGGTGCCTGCGCAGCCCGCGTTCGGCGCGCATGCGCAGGCCGCCGCGCGCGTAGGCCCCGAGCCGGTCGGCGTACCTGGCACATGCGCCGCCGTCTGTCCTGGCCCGGCTCACGTGCGCCTGGAGGTAGGCCTGCTTGAGCTTCTCCCGTGCGCGGTGGGCGAGCACCGCCGCCGCGTTGTCGGACAGCCCCAGCAGCGGGGCGACGTCCCTGGGCGACTCCTCCTCCACGGTCGTGTGCCACAGCACGGTCTGGTACTTCTCCGGCAGGCTGCGGAACGCCCGCACGGCCATGGTCCGGTCGGCTTCCTGCATCGCCCGCACGTCCGCGCCGAGCGACAACGTGTCCTCGTCCGGCGACGAACCCCCCGGCACGGTGCGCGAGGCCCCGGCCGCCGACTGGGCGAAGGCGGCGAAGTCCTCCACCAGGTGCTCCCGCTTCGCGGTCCGCGCCCAGGCCGCGGCCACCCGCCGCACCGAGGTGAGCAGGTACGCGCGCACCGCCGTGTCGGGGCCCGCCCCGGCCCGTACGGCCTGGAGGGTGCGGGCGAACACCTCGTTGGTCAGGTCCTCCGCCGTGTGCGCGTCCCGGCAGCAGGTGTGCGCGTAACGGCGGACGGCCCCCGCGTGGCGGTGGTAGAGCGTTTCGTACGCGGTGGTGTCCCCGCCCCGCATCCGGCGGAGCAGCGCGGAGTCGGACTCCGCGGGGCCGGCGCCGGACTCGGAACGCCCCGCGCCGCGCCGCTCTCGCTGCTGCGGGACGGAACGCCCGGCCGGTCCCCGGTCCGCCTCCGCGCCGTCGGGCCCCGCACCTCCCGTGCTGGCGTGGCCGCCGCCGCGCGGTGCGCAGCGGCCCGGCGGAACGGCGTCGACCGGGCCGCCCT
>NZ_JAVREQ010000056.1:0-1562 GCF_031845485.1 Streptomyces hazeniae | reverse complement strand
GGCAGTGCCGACTCCTCCAGCGAAGCCGTGGCAGATCATGCCCGTGCCCGAACCCACATTCCCCTCAGCCACGGGTCCGCTCGCCGCGGCACGCAGGGCGTCGTGCAGATGCTCGGCGCGTACGTGGCGTGGGCGGTGTTCGGGTTGTTTTCAAGGGGCCTGGTGTGTTGCCGGGGCGGGTAGAGCGGCTCCGAGGAGACTTCAGTCGTGGGCTGGCCCGGTGCGCCGGCCGGGCGGTGGCGGGCCGCCCGTTCCCCGGGATTCTGGCAGTCCGTGAGCATGTCGTAGGCGTTCATGCTGCGCGGAACAGACACCCCGCGGACAGGTGCCCCCCGTCGTGCCGGGACGGCTCACCTTCCGTACGGCCGCCGCCGTCCCGCATCCTGGCCACTGTGGCAGGATGCGGGATCAGGTGGTCTCGGTGCCGCTGCCCTCGATGAGGCGTTTGACGTTGGCCAGCGTGGTCTCCAGACCGGCGCGGATACCGGGCCCGTCCGCTCGCTCGGTGTTCAGCACCACCCTCAGCCCTGCGCTCTCAGGCCCTGCGTCGGTGACGGACAGCTCGCCGCTGTAGTCATTCGGCCCAGGTGATCCCCAGCGCATCGAGCGTCGATCGCGGTCGACCTCGAACCATGCCTCGCCTTCTCGGCGCTGGCCCTCCACCTCGGCCGACACGAACACCCGTCCTTCACCTGCGGGCTCTGCGGCGGTCATCGCGTTCATGTAGGCGGGCAGGTTGCCGACCTGGGCCACATAGTCGAACAGTGCCTGCGGATCGGTACGGACGGTGGTGCTGTGCTCGTAGCGGCCCATCAACGGGCCCTCCGTTCCTCGAGTCAGGCAATCGGCGCGGGACGGAGGTCAGTTGGGAAACGTGCCGTCCTGCTGCTCGTACTGGGCCAGTGCCAGGCCGAGAGCGAGAAAGGTCGGGGCCCACTCGCCTACGAAGATGCCCCATCGGTCCGCGCGGTCCCGGCCCGCGCTCTCCTTCTTCTCCGACAGCGTCCACGACAGGAACGACGCGGCGATCGAGGCCAAGCCGGCGGTGTAGGCGTGCTCGCTGCGCACACCGGCGTCGTGCAATTTCTTGATCATGGTTGCTCTCCTCGCAGGCGACGTGCGGCTCGCTCGTCTCTCCCCGGGCATCCCGGACGGTGAACGGAAGACGTGTGCGTGTCACTCGAACACCCCACCGGCTCGCCCGACCGCCCCGCACCTGACGCCGACGGAGAGCCGCGCAATCCGGGGCGCGCACGGCCGCTACCGTCCGGCTGCTTCGTCGTTGAGCAGGTCGCGCCGGGCGACGGTATGGGGCTGGACCGCATCGGCTGGTTGTTGGCGGCCTCGACCCGGACAAGCCGCTCAGCTCTCGGACAGATCGATCTGGTCGGCGAGGGGGAAGGCGCGCAGTGCCTCCCGCAGCAGGGTTTCGCGTGTCTGGGTGTCGGTGGCGGGAAGCTCGACCACAACCCGAGTCCTGAGTGAGTAGCGCAGGGCGCCGGAGTGCTCCAACTGCACTTCCGCAGCAACACGACTCTCGGCCAGGTCCGCCCCGATTTCGC
>NZ_JAVREQ010000055.1:0-1695 GCF_031845485.1 Streptomyces hazeniae | reverse complement strand
ACCGTCCCCGGGATGACCGGGGCGCAGGGCGGACAGGTCATCGGCCTGCTCCGGGGACGGCTGCACGCCCTCAACGACCTGGCGCTCACGCTGAAGCACATCCACTGGAACGTCGTGGGCCCGCACTTCATCGCCGTGCACGAGATGCTCGACCCGCAGGTCGACGCCGTCCGCGAGATGATCGACAAGACCGCGGAACGCATCTCCACCCTCGGGGGCTCTCCCCCGGGCACTCCGGGCGTCCTGGTGGCCGAGCGGGGCTGGGAGGACTACTCGGTGGGCCGTGCCCAGGCCATCGAGCACCTCGGCGCCCTGGACCTCGTCTACACGGGTGTCATCGAGGACCACCGGCGGGCCGTGCGGGAGACGGACGAGCCGGACCTGGTCACCCAGGATCTGCTCATCGAGCAGCTGCGGGAGCTGGAGCTGTTCCAGTGGTTCGTCCGGGCCCACCTGGAAAGCGCGGGCGGCACCCTGAGCACGGCGGGCGCCGGCACCGAGGAGGACGCTGCGGCACGCGCCGCACGGCAGGCCAAGCGCCAGCCCTGACCTGGGAATCAGCGGGTGGCGAGCGCCGCCACGTGGTCCCACAGCTCCCGCCGGGTGCGGTCGTCGTCCGGTTTCGCTCCGAGCCGGTAGGTGGTGGGGCGGGGGCGCCGGTCGTGCCAGAACAGGCCGGTGGTGCGCGCGGTTTCGGGGGTGTGGCCCATCCAGACCACCGTGTCGGCGCCCTGCTCCGGCGTGCGGACGATGGGCCGGGTCAGCGCGCGGAAGACGGGCAGCCACGTACGCACGCCCTTGGTGTCGGCCCAGCCGGGGTGCATGGCGTGGACGTGGACGCCGCTGTCCCGGAGCCGCTCGGCCCACTGCTCGGTGAGGACGATCTGGGCGCGTTTGGTGCGGGCGTAGATGGCCTTGGGGTTGTAGGAGGAGTGCTCCGACTGGGGGTCTCCCACCGGCAGGGACTGCCCGTACTGGCCCCCGGAGGTCACGTTGATCACGCGGGAGGGGGCGGCGCGTTCCAGGAGCGGTGTGAGCGCGTCGGTGAGCGCCCAGGCTGCGAGCACGTGTGTGGCGAAGGTGAGTTCGACGCCGTCCGGGCTGTGCTGCCGCTCGTCCGGCATCACGCCGGCGTTGTTCACCAGGACGTCGAGCCGGTCCTCCTGGCGCCGGAAGCGCTCGGTGAAGTCACGCAGTTCGGCGAGGCTGCTGAGGTCGCAGGCAACCGGCCGGACCTCGCCGGCCGCGTCGCCACCCGAGCGTTCCCGAGTCAGCCGTGCCGCCTGTTCGGCACGCTCCGGACTGCGGCCCAGGACGCGCACGGAGGCGCCGCGCCGGGCGAAGCCCGCGGCGGCTGCCAGCCCGATACCGGAGCCGGCCCCCGTCACCAGGACGACCTTTCCGTCCATCCGGCCGTCGTCCGCCGGCCAGCCCGGCAGTCGCCGCCTCAGGTACAGGCCGGGCTTTCCGTAGCCGAGGACCACGGACCGGTCGAGCACCGTGTCCACCAGGGAGGAGATGTCCATGAGCGCGGGGTTCCCCCGTGCCGGGCGCCCAATCCGCCCGGCACGGCTTCACGCTGCGCTCAGGGTCCTCACGGCCGGGGTCTGCGGGCGGCGGCAGTACGTTGCGGCCGATCTGCGTGCCGCGGCCCGTGGTGCCGCCACGGTGCCGGTCCCCGTTCAATAGGCTCAG
>NZ_JAVREQ010000054.1:0-2924 GCF_031845485.1 Streptomyces hazeniae | reverse complement strand
TCCCGGTGGAGTCACCCGTCAGGGTGAACCATGCACACAGGGTGGCGAAACGGGGTTACTGTCGGCGGAGACATCCAGACAAGTCGGCCCCCGGCCAGGATTGCAGTCCCGGACGCGAGGGCCTCACCAACAAGGAAGCTGAACCCTTCCCCATGGCTACTGCGCAGCTTAGCGCGCCGGTATCCGGCGCCATCCATGTCCGGACACGCCTGTCCGGGAACTTCACCATCCTGGCCAACCGCCTCGCCCGACGGCCCGGCAGCGCCGTCACCGTAGGCGTCGCCCTCTACATCAACTCCATGCCCGACGGCACCCCCGTCACCATCGAAGCCCTCCAGAAGCACTTCACCGAGGGCGAGACCGTCATCAGCCGCGCCCTGCGCGAACTGGAGGCCGACGGCTGGCTCGAACGCCGCATCCTGCGCGGCCCCGGCGGACGCTTCGTCACCCGCACCTACGTCTACACCCTCCCCGAACTCGCCCACCACGACGACACCCAAGCGCCCCCGACCTCTTCCGCGCCCTCGGCGGAACCGGCACCACCCTGCGTGGATGCGGCAACCTCGTTGCCCTCGCCACGCACGCCCCAGCCCACCGCGCCGCCCGCACACCCCAGGCCGCCAGCGCCAGCCACCCCCGAAGCAGTCGCGCTCCTCAACGCACTCGGCACACACGACCCCCGACTGGCCCTCTCCCGCCGCGAGATCGCGCGCCTCGCACCGGGTGTCGACGCCTGGCTGGACTCCGGAGTCCGTCCCGCCCGCATCACCCGCACCCTCACGGGCGACCTCCCCGAAAGCTTCCGCACCCGCCCGGCCGCCGTCCTCGCCTGGCGCCTCGCCGAACTCCAGCCCGCACCCAGCCCCGAACCCCCACCACCCGCCCCGACCGTCGCCCCGCTCCGGAACTGCCCCGACTGCGACCGCGCCCACCGCAGCCCCACCCCCGGCCCCTGCCCCCTTTGCGCCCACCACCGTCGCCATCCCTCCCCCCACGCGGCCGACGACGACCCTCCTGCCACTGCTGTCGCAGCCGGTCGCCCTCAGCGCGCCTCCGCCGAGGCTTCCGCCTCTCGCCGTTGCTGACGGCGTCCGGAGGGACGCCATTTCGCCTGTCGGAGGCGCATTCCCAGCACGGTGCAGAGAGCCACGGCGACGATGACAACCTGGACAAGCTCCTTGCCGCCTCCGCCGACCGGGAAGGCCGCCGCCACCGCCGCTGCCAGCACCGCCAGCCCCAGCCACAGCACCGCGCCGAGGCGGGGCCGTGGCGGGCGAACAGCCCCGGATCCCAGTTGCGGCACCGCCGGGCACGATTCCGGAGCGACCGCTCCCAGGGCCTGCCCCTGAGCGATCGGCCAGTCCGGCTTCCGGGGCATCCAGCCGCGCACGTACCGCGCCTCGTCACCACCGCCGACCATGAGAACGGCGGGCAGCATCTCCCCCTTGCGTCCCGGCCGTTCACGTGGCGGCTCGCCGTTCCGCGGTCGTTCCCAGTACAGCCATGCGGTGCGGCCGTACAGCACATCGGCGAGATGCTCCACGTCGACATGGCGACTGACGTACAGCAACCGCTCGCCGTCCTGGGCCGTCAGCCGCAGCCCGACCCCCAACTCCCTCCGTCCTTCGGGCGCCGTGCCGCTCAGGGTTACCGCGAGCGCCTGCACACCGCCATCGCGTAGGGCGTCCGTCAGAGTCTCATCCCCGCTGTACGGCTTGCCCCGACGCCAGAGCAAAAGAGCCAGGCCCGTCACTGCGGTGACAGCACAGAGGCCCAGCAGCACACCTGACGGGCGTACGGTGCCGCTCCGCAGCGCCACCAGTTCGTCGCGTGTCGCGGTCAGGTGGGCCTCCTCCCGACCGGGGCGGTAGAGCGCCCAGAGCGTGCCGTTCGGCCGTACCTGTTCGGAAGTCTTGATCGTGCCGCGCAGGGGAGTGTCCTGGCCGTCGGCCGCTGCATCGGCGAGGGTGACCGAGACGGTCGACGTGTACGTCGTCCCTCCGCCGCGTACGGGGCTGGAACTCTGCGCCCTCACCTCGGTGACCGTCACCGGGGCGATGCGTGCCGATCCGGCGCGCGCGTCCGCGAGCTGAGGCGTCACGTGCTGTGCGGAGCCGAAGAGGAGGAGGGCTGCCGACACCAGGACGAGCAGCACACCGAGGTGCCTTCGTTGCGCGCGATCCGGCCACCAGTCACCCGTCGGCCGCAGACCCGTCGGTGCCGAGGGCGCCGGTGACGTGGGCGGCTCCGGGTCCGTCGCCGTGCCCTGGCGTGTGCCCACCCAGGACACCACGAGCCCGAGCGCCGACACCGCCATGCACGCCAGTACGTCCCATCGAGGGGCAGGCTCGACATAGCGCAGCAGCAGGGACGCCAGGACACCCGCGAGGCCGCCCCACTGCAACACGCCGCCGACGTCATACGCCTTGATGGTCATAGCACCCGCCCGGCTTCGGAAACGATTTCACCGCGTCGAGACTTCCGTCGAATGCGGTTGTCGGCGAGCCTTCGAACGAAGTGACATCGACGACATAAATGAAGAGCTGACGCAAATTCGGTTATGTCAGGCATCGGGCATCCACTGTCTGCATCAGGTACAGGATCCCATGCTGCGTGTCGACTGTGACGTGGGTCCCGCGCCCCAAAGCCCGTCCTCCCGGCCATGTTGCTGTCAACCGGCAGCGCCTGCCCGCTGTCGGACATGCACGGGCAGCGTCCTAGAGTTGAGGGTCGCTGAGGGGGGTCACCTCAGCCGGGTACGGCAGTTGACACTCTGGGGCTCACACGAGGGGGAGCATGAACCGTGCCGGGGTCGGTGGAGGCTCTATGGACTGGCTCCAGCCGCCGGTTGCGGCTGGTGCTGAGCGTAGTAGGTGGCTTCGCATTCGGCGGGCGGGATGTCGCCGATCGCGGTGTGGATGCGG
>NZ_JAVREQ010000053.1:0-3587 GCF_031845485.1 Streptomyces hazeniae | reverse complement strand
GGTGGACCTTGGCCCAGCCGCGCCCGGTGACCCTGTTGACCTTGAACGGGTCCAGCTTCGCGTGCAGCGAGAGCGGCTTGTGGTGGTCGGGGGTGGGCATGCCACCAGCGGTGGCGGCCGGGGCGAGCGCCATCATCGGCGCAGTGGCGGCCAGCGCCGCCGCGGCAGCCAGAACGGTTCGCTTCATTGGGCTTCTCCAGCTGTGAGAAACGAGATGCGGTTCCCTGCCCGCTGCTGCGAGTCGGCGCGTGGGAACCGCCGCCTACACCTCCGAACCTGACCACCCTGCCCTGTCGTCCGCGACCGCAGACAGATCGGTGGTGACCGTGGGCGGTGTGCCCAGTCACATCAACCACTCGCCTGATGGGCCCGCCTTGAGCCTCGTCGTCGCAGATCAGCAGGCTCCAACATGCAGGTGCTGTTCTGTCTCACTGGGCATGTCGGTAGTGCTGCGCTGGACGGGTGTACCTGGTGTATTGCGCTGCTCCGTCGAGCTGCAGAGAGCCGCCCGGCTGGCACGGGGGGACGAGCAGCCGGGCGGCCTTCCCGGGCGATGCCGCGCCCGACGCCCTGAACGGGAAACGCCGGGGGCACCCGGGAGCTCTCTTGTACGTTACCGTCGCGCACCCTTGTGCGGATGCGGTCTGCTCCGGTCGGGTACGCGAGGAGCGACCCCGCGTGTCAGGTCGGGCCGCGAAGCTGTCGCGGGCGAGCGTGCCGGGCATGGCATCGCAGGAACGTGCGCTCTACACAACGACAGCCACTTCTCTTCACGGGCCGGACCGGGTGGAGTTCTCCGACGCGGAAGGCAGGTCGTTGCCCGTGGTGGCGCCACCAGCGGCCGGTGGATATGACGGTGAAGTGTGGGCGCCGGAGCAGTTCTATGCGGCTGCGATCGCCACCTGCTTGCACCAGGCCATCGCCATGGTCGCCAGCGAAATCGGGGCGGACCTGGCCGAGAGTCGTGTTGCTGCGGAAGTGCAGTTGGAGCACTCCGGCGCCCTGCGCTACTCACTCAGGACTCGGGTTGTGGTCGAGCTTCCCGCCACCGACACCCAGACGCGCAAAACCTTGCTGCGGGAGGCACTGCGCGCCTTCCCTCTCGCCGACCAGATTGAGCTGTCCGAGAGTTGACCCTGCCGTCCCGGGCGGCTTCGGGGGCTCACTGGGGCCGGGCGGCGGCTTGTCCGGGTCGAGGCCGCCGACAACCAGCCGATGCGGTCCAGCCCCATGCCGTCGCCCGGCGCGACCTGCTCAACGATGAAGTAGCCGAACGGTAGTGGCCGTGTGCGCCCCGGACTGCGTGGTGCGCCGTCGGCTGGGTGGTGCGGGGCGGTCGGGCGAGCCGGTGGGGTGTTCGAGTGACACGCACACGTCTTCCGTTCGCAGTCCGGGACGGCCGGGGAGAGACGAGTGAGCCGCACGTCGCCTGCGAGGAGAGCAACCATGATCAAGAAATTGCACGACGCCGGTGTGCGCAGCGAGCACGCCTACACCGCCGGCTTGGCCTCGATCGCCGCGTCGTTCCTGTCTTGGACGCTTTCGGAGAAGAAGGAGAGCGCGGGCCGGGACCGCGCGGACCGATGGGGCATCTTCGTAGGCGAGTGGGCCCCGACCTTTCTCGCTCTCGGCCTGGCACTGGCCCAGTACGAGCAGCAGGACGGCACCTTTCCCAGCTGACCTCCGTTCGCGCCGATGGCCTGACTCGAGGAACGGAGGGCCCGTTGATGGGCCGCTACGAGCACAGCACCACCGTCCGTACCGATCCGCAGGCACTGTTCGACTATGTGGCTCAGGTCGGCAACCTGCCCGCCTACATGGACGCGATGACCGCCGCGGACCCCGCAGGTGAGGGACGGGTGTTCGTGTCGGCCGAGGTGGAGGGGCAGCGTCGAGAAGGCGAGGCATGGTTCGAGGTCGACCGCGATCGGCGCTCGATGCGCTGGGGATCACCTGGGCCGAATGACTACAGCGGCGAATTGTCCGTTACCGACGCAGGGCCCGAGAGCGCCGGGCTGAGGGTGGTGCTGAACACCGAGCGGGCGGACGGGCCCGGTATCCGCGCCGGTCTGGAGACCACGCTGGCCAACGTCAAACGCCTCATCGAAGGCAGCGGCACCGAGACCACCTGATCCCGCATCCTGCCACAGTGGCCAGGATGCGGGACGGCGGTGGCCGTACGGGAGGTGGGCCGTCCCGGCACGAGGGGGCCACCGGTCCGCGGGTGTCTGTTCCGCGCAGCATGAACGCCTACGACATGCTCACGGACTGCCAGAATCCCGGGGGACGGGCGGCCCGCCACCGGCAGGCCGGCGCACCGGGCCGGCCCACGGCTGAAGTCTCCTCCAACTCGCTCGACCCGCCCCCGGCAACACACCAGACCTCTTGAAAGCAACCCGAACACCGCACACGCCAGGGACCCGCCGCAATCGACTTCCCTGCGCTCGACTCCAGATGCAGATCACCGGGCCTTCAGGGGTGCTCTGGCCCTCGGGGTACGCGCCGCACCTCCTGGCTGTGCTGCCGGCCCACCGGCAGCACCGAGGCCGGGCTGCTTGCACTACTCCGACCGGTGCGCCATGGTGACTCGACGGGGCGAAGAAGGACGCCGAGGCTGCAGCAACCACCTCGTCGGGGCCACCGCGATCAAGGACAGCCGCATGAGCACTTCAGCACATATCGCCCCCTGCGCGGCCCGCAGGCCCGACCGCTTGCGTTCCCCTTCCGCTGCCCCTCGCGGTCGTGCCGTCGAGCGCGAGGCCATACAGCAGCGTGAGGAGATAGCCCAGCTCCGTGAAGCGCTCGTCTCCCGCCCGGTCATAGACCAGGCCATGGGCGTGCTCATGGTGTTGAACTCGGTCAGTGATAAGACAGCCTGGCAGGCCCTCGTCCACGTCTCCCAGCACACGAACATCAAGATCCGCAGTCTCGCTGCCCAGATTGTGGCAGCCGCCAGCGGCGGGCCCGCGTTGAGCGACTCCGTCAGGACCGTCGTCTCCCGCGCGATGGTCGAATACGCTGAACAGCCCTGACCATCAGACCGGACGGCCTCCACGTGGCGCAGGAGCACGCGGGCGTCGCGGGCGAGCTGGCCACGTGTACGCGGGTGGGTATCGGCCCGGAGCGCATGTCGCCCGTGCGGTGCTGCGCACCGCCTGTCTCTGCGACCGACAGAAATCTTGGCCAGTCCTATCGTTGCAGTTCAGAGCGGGTCGGATGAACTTCGGACGGTCCACCTCGTGAAAGCGCGAGCTTAAGTGCGCGGGCCTCCGGGGCACTGCGGGGGGCGGGTTCCCGGCTGGCGCAAGGGATCATCGGCCGGCTCAAGCCGAGTACGCCAAGCTAGCCCGGAGTGGTCGTCATGGCTCAGGTGCGGTGGTCCTCGACGCCGAGGCCGAGTGCCCGGGCGACGTCCTGGACGTTCCGGAATTCCTCACCCTCGGGCAGCCGTCCGGCGAGTTCCAGCAGCCGGTCCGGCGCATTGTTCTCGCGCAGCGTGTCCAGCACCCCGTCCCGGTCCGTCGGGTACAGGCCGGGGCCGAGATGCCGGGCGAGGTCGGAGCGCAGCTCGACGTCGTCGTCACTCA
>NZ_JAVREQ010000052.1:0-4290 GCF_031845485.1 Streptomyces hazeniae | reverse complement strand
CGAGGGCTTGGTCGGTGCGTCCGGCGACGGGGGTGCCGAGGGGGATGTCGGTGCCGGCGCCGAGGCGGGTGAGGGTGGCGGCGAGGGCGGCGTGGAGGACCATGAAGACGGTGGTGCCGGTCTCCCGTGCCAGTTCCACCACGCGGGCGTGGGTGGCGGCGTCGAGGGTGAGAGGGGCGTCGGCGCCGTGGCCGGTGGGGTGTGCGGGGCGTGGCCGGTCGGTGGGCAGGGTGAGCTCTTCCGGGAGGCCGGCGAGGGTGTCGCGCCAGTGGTCGAGCTGGGTGGCGAGAAGGCTGCCGGGGTTGTCGGGGTCGCCGAGGAGTTCGTGCTGCCACAGCGTGTAGTCGGCGTACTGGACGGGGAGCGCGTCCCAGTCCGGTGACCGGCCCTCGCGGCGGGCGGTGTAGGCGGCGCCCAGGTCGCGCAGGAGAGGGCCGACGGACCATCCGTCACCGGCGATGTGGTGCAGCACCAGGAGCAGCACGTGCTCGTCCTCGCCGGTCGAGAACAGCCGGGCACGGAACGGAACCTCCGACGACAGATCGAACGGACGCGCCGCCTCCGTACGGACCGCCCTGTCCACGTCCTCGGCGTCCGGCGTGCCGAAGGGGAGCTCCACCGCGTCGGGAGCAGGCAGCACGTGCTGGTGCACGCGCCCGTCCTCCTCGGAGAACACCGTGCGCAGCGCTTCGTGACGGCCCACCAGGTCGGTCAGGGCCGCCGCGAGCGCCACCCGGTCCAGGTCTCCCGCCAGCCGCAACGTGTGCGCCACGTGATAGGCGGAGCCGGTGATCCGGGTGAGGTCGAGGAACCACAGACGTCGCTGAGCGGGTGACGCCGGCAGCGTCGTCGGCCGTTCGACGGACTGCAACGCCGGCCGGGCGGCCTCCGCCGACCCGATCAGTCCGGTGAGACCCGCCACCGTGGGGCAACGGAACACGTCGCGGATCGACAGCTCCACACCGAGGACGCCCCGGACCCGCGCCGACAGGCGTGCGGCCAGCAGCGAGTGGCCCCCGATCCGGAAGAAGTCGTCGTCGACGCCCACGACGTCCCGGCCGAGCAGCTCGGCGAACACGCCGCAGAGAATCTCCTGGTGCGCGGTCCGAGGTGCCCGGTACGGAGCACTCCCGCGGAACTCGGGCTCCGGCAGGGCGCGACGGTCCACCTTGCCGTTCGGGGTCAGCGGCAGCGCCTCCAGCGGAACGAACACCGACGGCACCACGGAGTCCGGAAGTTTCGCCCGCGCGTGGGCGTGCAGTTCCGCGACATCGGCCGACCCCACCAGGTAGGCGACGAGGTGACGCTGGCCGGCCCGGTCCTCCCGTACGGTCACGAGCGCCTTCTCGACGTCCGGGTGAGCCGTCACGGTGGCTTCCACCTCGCCGAGCTCGACCCGGAAGCCGCGGATCTTGACCTGGTCGTCCGCCCGGCCGACGAACTCGAGCCCGCCGTCGGTCCTGCGCCGTGCGAGGTCCCCGGTGCGGTACATCCGTGCCCCGGGCGGTCCGAACGGGCAGGCGACGAACCGCTCCGCGGTCGCCGCGGGGCGCCGGAGATAGCCGTGCGCCAGGCCGTCACCCGCCACGTACAGTTCGCCCACCACGCCGTGCGGCACGGGTGCCCCGGCCTCGTCGAGCAGGTGGACCTGGGTGTTGGCGAGGGGCCGTCCGATGGGCAGCACCGCCCGATCGGCGTCGGCGGGCGACACCGGGTGCGTGGTGGCGAACACCATGCTCTCCACCGGCCCGTAGCCGTGCACCAGCCGCAGCCCGGTATGCCTGCGCCGCACCGCGTGGACATGGGCGACCGAGGGGGCCTCGCCGCCGGTCATCACCTGGCGCAGCGTGTCGAAGACCTCCGGGTGGTCGTCCGCCATCACCGCGAACAGCCCGGCGGACAGCCACATCGTGGTGACCGCGTGCCTCCGCACGAGGTCAGCGATCGACAGCGGTTCCGGCGTCTGTCCCGGTGCGAGCACGCACGCCCCGCCGTGCAGCAGCGACGGCCACAGTTCGAGGGTGAGTCCGTCCCACGACACCGGGGCGCACTGCAGGGACACCTCGCCCGGGCCGAAGGCCACGTAGTCCTGCCCGAAGAAGGTGCGCACCGTCGCCCGGTGGGGTGTCGCCACACCCTTGGGCCGGCCCGTCGACCCCGAGGTGTAGAGCACGCACGCCATGTCGTCGGCCGAGACCGTCACGGCGGGCGTCCGGTCGTCCTCCGCGCGCAGCGCCTCCACGTCCCGGTCGACGCGGACCACGTCCGGGCCCTCGGGAATGCGTGTGCTCAGCGCCTCGTCGGAGACGACGGCACGGACACCGGCCTCCGACAGCACGGTGCGGGTGCGCTCGGTCGGGTGCTCCGGGTCGAGCGGCACGTAGGCGGCGCCGGCCTTGAGAGCGGCCAGGAGTGCAGTGACGAACTCCGGGCCTCTCGGCAGCAGCACCCCGACGCGGTCGCCGCGCCGCACCCCTCGCCGGAGAAGCAGCCGGGCGAGCCGGTTCGCGGACGCGTCCAGGTCCCCGAAGGTCACCGTGCGGTCTTCGAAGAACAGCGCCGGCGCGTCCGGGGCTGCGGCCGCCCGCTCCTCGAACAGCTCGTGCAGGCAGCGGTCCGCGGGGTACGGGGTCGCCGCCCCCGCGGCCTCGGACAGCAGCGCGCGGTGCTCCGCCTCCTCCAGGACGGCGACGGACCCCACCCGCAGATCCGGGTCGGCGACCACCTGCGTGAGAAGGCGGACGAACCGCTGAGCCGTGCGGTCCACGGTCTCCGCGTCGAACAGCGCGGTGGCGTACTCCAGTACTCCGTCGACCCCGCCCGGCGAACCGTCCTCGCCACGGGTCTCGGTGAGCAGGAAGGACAGGTCGAACTTCGCGGTGGAGACGGGCACGGGTGCGGAGTCGGCGTCCAGCCCTGGCAGGTCGATGTCGGTGGTGGCGTTGTTCTGGAGGACGAGCATGGTCTGGAAGAGGGGGTGGTGGGTGAGGGTGCGGTGGGGGTTGAGGTCTTCGACGAGGGTTTCGAAGGGGAGGTCCTGGTGGGCGTAGGCGGTGAGGTCGGTGTTGCGTACGCGGTTCAGGAGGGTGCGGAAGGTGGGGTTGCCGCTGGTGTCGGTGCGCAGGACGAGGGTGTTGACGAAGAAGCCCACCAGGTCGTCGAGGGCTTGGTCGGTGCGTCCGGCGACGGGGGTGCCGAGGGGGATGTCGGTGCCGGCGCCGAGGCGGGTGAGGGTGGCGGCGAGGGCGGCGTGGAGGACCATGAAGACGGTGGTGCCGGTCTCCCGTGCCAGTTCCACCACGCGGGCGTGGGTGGTGGCGTCCAGCTGGAACCGGTGCAGTCCTCCGGTCCGGTCCGCCTCCGCGGTGGCCGTCCGGTCCGCCGGCAGCTCTATCCGGTCCGGGAGGCCGGCGAGGGTGTGGCGCCAGTGGTCGAGCTGGGTGGCGAGAAGGCCGGCGGGGTCGTGGGGGTCGCCGAGGAGTTCGCGCTGCCAGAGGGTGTAGTCGGCGTACTGGACGGGCAGTTCGTCCCACCCGGGTTCCTCGCCGTCGCTGCGGGCGCTGTAGGCGGCACTCAGGTCGCGGAGCAGCACGGGCATCGACCAGCCGTCGCTCACGATGTGGTGCATCACCAGCAGCAGCACGTGCTCCTGCGCGGACACCCGCAGCAGGTGTGCCCGGAGCGGGACGTCCCTCTCGAGGTCGAACAGCCGGGCGGACTCCGCCTCCACGGCTGCGGCGACCTCATCCTCGGCGCAGTCCACGACGGACCACGACAGGTCGAAGTCGTCCGCCGGCAGGATGTGCTGGTGGGGTTCGCCGTCGGGGGCGGGGAAGACGGTCCGCAGCACCTCGTGACGGGCCACGACGTCCTTCGCCGCACGCCGCAAGCGGTCCGCGTCGAGCGGCCCGCGCAGGTGAACGGTCCACGGCACCTGGTAGGCGGCGTCGCCGTCCTCGGTCGCGTCCAGGAACCACAGCCGCTGCTGCGCGTGCGACAGCGGAATGCGTTCGGGACGACAGGCCGGCAGCAACGGAGTCCGGGCCTCCTGCGTATCCGACAACCGGCCGGCCAGGCCCTCGACGGTCGGAGCACCGAAGAGGTCACGGATGCCGGCCTCGACGCCGAGCGTCGCGCGGATGCGGCTGATGAGCCGGGCGGCGAGCAGGCTGTGTCCGCCGAGGTGGAAGAAGTTGTCGTCGGCGCCGACGGTGTCGAGGCCGAGGACGTCGGCGAAGAGGGTGCAGAGGATCTCTTCGCGGGGGGTGCGGGGTGGCCGGCCGGTGGTGG
>NZ_JAVREQ010000051.1:0-7215 GCF_031845485.1 Streptomyces hazeniae | reverse complement strand
ACCCCGAACCCCGCTCCGGCCGTCGCCGGGGCCGCCCTGCGGGCTCCAGCCGCGTCGCCGGGGAGCCGTCCGCCCGCGAGCGGATCGTCAGCTCGGCCCGCGCCGAGTTCGCCGCCCGGGGCTTCGACAAGGCGTCGATCCGCGGCATCGCCCGCGGTGCGCGGGTCGACCCCGCCCTGGTGCACCACTACTTCGGCACCAAGGAACAGGTTTTCGAAGCGGCGGTGGAGAAGGCGTTCGCGCCCGCCTTCGGGGCTCCGGACGAGGTCGCCGCGGCCGAGCGCGGCCAGGCGGGGGAGCGGATGACCCGCTTCGTCTTCGGCCTGTGGGAGAACCCGGCGACCCGCGAGCCGCTGCTGGCGATCGTGCGCAGCGCGGTGAACAACGAGACGGCGGCGCGGATCTTCCGCGGCCTGGTGGCCCGCAACCTGGTGTCGCGGTTGGCGCAGTCGCTGCCGGGCCCGGATCCGCAGCACCGCGTCGAGCTCGCGGTGGCGCAGCTGGTCGGCACGGCGGTGCTGCGCTACGTGATCAAGATCGAGCCGCTCGCCTCCGCGCCCGTCGAGGACCTGATCGCGCAGCTCGCGCCCGTGGTGCAGCACCACCTCACCGGCGAAGGGGTCCCGGGCGCTCCGCCCGCCGGCTCCGCGGTCTGAGCGGGCCGGGCCGGCTCGCCGACGCCCGGTGTCTCATCATCCGGGCGCCACGTCCGCATCCTGGTCCGCGCGGCGTACGCTCGGACGTACCCTCGAAGCCCGGCCCCGCGCGACCGCGCCGCGGGCCGCGACGACGCACACCAGGGAGTGAGCCTGATGCCCGAGCTGAGGTCCCGCACCGTCACCCACGGCCGCAACATGGCGGGCGCCCGCGCCCTCCTCCGCGCCGCGGGCGTGGAGCGAGAGGACTTCGGCAAGCCCATCGTGGCGGTGTCGAACAGCTTCACCGAGTTCGTGCCCGGTCACACCCACCTCCAGCCGGTCGGCCGGATCGTGTCCGACGCGGTCAAGGCCGCCGGCGGCGTGCCGCGCGAGTTCAACACCATCGCCGTGGACGACGGCATCGCCATGGGCCACGGCGGGATGCTCTACTCGCTCCCCTCCCGCGACCTGATCGCCGACTCCGTGGAGTACATGACGGAGGCGCACTGTGCGGACGCGCTCATCTGCATCTCCAACTGCGACAAGATCACCCCGGGCATGCTGATGGCCGCGATGCGGCTCAACATCCCGACGGTCTTCGTCTCCGGCGGCCCGATGGAGTCCGGCACCGCCACGCTGGTCGACGGCACGGTCCGCAAGCTGGACCTGATCTCCGCGATCTCCGACTCGGCGAACGAGGCGGTCTCCGACGCCGACATGGCGCTCATCGAGGAGAACGCCTGCCCGACCTGCGGCTCCTGCTCCGGCATGTTCACGGCCAACTCGATGAACTGCCTGACCGAGGCCATCGGACTCTCCCTGCCCGGCAACGGCTCCACCCTGGCCACGCACACCGCCCGCAAGGAGCTGTACGAGGCCGCCGGCCGCACGGTCGTCGAGATCACCAAGCGCTTCTACGAACAGGACGACGACACCGTCCTGCCGCGCAGCGTCGGTTCCCGCGCCGCCTTCGAGAACGCCATGGCCCTGGACATCGCCATGGGCGGCTCGACCAACACCATCCTGCATCTGCTGGCCGCCGCACAGGAGGCGGGACTCGACTTCTCGATGCCGGACATCGACGCCCTCTCGCGCCGCATGCCCTGCCTGTCGAAGGTGGCGCCCAACGGCGCGTACTACATGGAGGACGTGCACCGCGCCGGCGGCATCCCCGCGATCCTCGGCGAGCTGTACCGCGCCGGTCTGCTCAACGAGGACGTGCACACCGTGCACAGCCCGTCGCTCGCCGACTGGCTCAAGCAGTGGGACATCCGCGGCGGGTCCCCCTCCGCGGAGGCCGTCGAACTGTTCCACGCCGCTCCCGGCTGCGTGCGGTCCGCGACCGCGTTCTCCCAGTCGAAGCGCTGGGACTCGCTGGACACGGACGCCGCCGGCGGCTGCATCCGCGACGCCGAGCACGCCTACTCCACCGAGGGCGGCCTCGCCGTCCTGCACGGCAACCTCGCCGCCGACGGCTGCGTCGTGAAGACCGCGGGCGTGGACGAGTCGGTGTGGACGTTCGAGGGCCCGGCCGTCGTCTGCGAGTCGCAGGAGGAGGCGGTCGAGAAGATCCTCGCCAAGCAGGTCGCGGAGGGCGACGTCGTCGTCATCCGCTACGAGGGCCCCAAGGGCGGGCCCGGCATGCAGGAGATGCTCTACCCCACCTCCTTCCTCAAGGGCCGCGGCCTCGGCGCCAAGTGCGCGTTGATCACCGACGGACGCTTCTCCGGCGGCACCTCGGGCCTGTCCATCGGACACGTCTCGCCGGAGGCGGCCTCCGGCGGCGTCATCGCGCTGGTCGAGGACGGCGACCGCGTCCGCATCGACATCCCCGGCCGCACCCTCGAACTCGACGTCCCCGAGAAGGAACTCGCCGCCCGCCGCGAGGCGCTGGCCGGCCGGTACGCCCCCAAGGCCCGCGAGCGCAAGGTGTCCACCGCCCTGCGCGCGTACGCCGCCATGGCCACCAGCGCCGACAAGGGCGCCGTCCGCGACGTGTCCCTGCTCGGAGACTGAGCGGCCCCGCGGCCCGCGCCCGCTCGGCGGACGGCGGGCCGGGGGCCCCGCGGGAGAGCCGGGAAGGGGAGCCGTCCGGACCGGCGGCATAATCGACACCATGAGCGACACCCCGCGCCCCGACGAGGACCCGGACCGGCCGCAGCCCCCGCCGATCCTCTTCTACGGCACCACCTGGGCAGACCACTCCGGCGGCTACACCGTCCGCCGCCTCGCCCTGGGCCTCGGCGCGCTGCTGCTCGCCGCCGTCGGCGCCCTCGTGCTGCGGCTGGCCTACCAGGGCCTGGGCGTCGCCCAGGTCGGCGACTGGGTGCGGGTGTCCACCGTCGTCGCCTTCGCGGTGTGCAGCTCGGTGGCCTTCACCCGCACGCTGTCCCGCTACCGCGCCCGCCCCGAAGGCGTCGACGAGGTCCGCGAACGCTCGATGCGCAGCATCCTGATCGTCGGCTTCCTCGGCGTCCTGCTCGCCTACGCGCTGCGCAGTCTGGTCGAGGCCCCGGGGGAGAAGCTGCTCCGCGCCGACCACGAGCAGGCCGTCAAGCGCTACGAACGCGCCCGCACCGCCCGCACCGGCAATCCGGCGAAACGCCGGCGCAAGCGCTGAACCGTCCGGCACGATGGGCGCCATGACGGCACCCCCGGAACCTTCGGCACGTGCCCTGGCCCGCTCGTTCGACTCCGTCGCCGCTCAGTACGGTTCGTCCCGCCCCGGCTACCCGTCCGCGCTGTTCGACGCCGTCGAGGACCTCGCCGGCCGCCCGCTGCAGGGCGCGGACGTGCTCGACGTCGGCGCCGGGACCGGCATCGCCTCGCGCCTGCTCCGCGACCGCGGCGCCCGCGTCACCGCCGTCGAACCCGGACCCGGCATGGCCGCCGAACTGCGCGCCGCCAGTCCCGGCCTGCCCCTCGTACGCGCCGACGGCGACGCCCTGCCGTGCGCCGACTCCTCCTTCGACCTCGTCGCCTACGCCCAGTCCTGGCACTGGACGGACCCCGACCGCTCCGTTCCCGAGGCGCTGCGTGTGCTCCGTCCCGGCGGCGCGCTGGCGCTGTGGTGGAACGTGCCCGACCCTGACGTTCCGTGGGCCGCAGAGCAGGAGGAACGGCTCGCCCGTGCACTGCCCGGATACCACGGTCCCGGCCTGAGGCACGAGGCCTCCGACATCCTGCACGGCCAGGGCCACCGGCCGCGCAGCGCCGCCGTGCACTGGGTGCGCCGGGTGCCGCTGGACGTCCACCTCGCGCACCTCGGGAGCCGTTCCTCCTTCGCGGTCCTCGGCCCGGAGGGCGCCCGGCCGGTGCTGGAGGCCGAGCGTGAGGCCCTGCTCGCGCACTTTCCGGACGGCGAGGTGCCGGAGGCGTACGTGGTCGACCTGCACGTCGTGATCCGCCCCGGGCGCCCGGCCGCGAGCGCTTAGGGGCGATCCCTGACCCTTCCCTGGTATCCGCCGCCGCCCGTGGATCCGTGGCTCCTCCCGTGGAACCGTCGAGATGACGGGCCGGACGTGCCCGCAGGAGACGAGGAGGCGGCGTGGGAGACCAGGCGGAGACGGTGTCGGGCGGTTACGAGATCGTCGGCGCGGTCGGCGCGGGCGGACTCTTCCTGCTGCTGATCGTCGTGGTGTGGCAGGTCGCGGCGACCTGGCGGGCGCGCATGCTCGCGGCGCGGGAGGAGCAGTACAAGCAGCTCGCGCACAAGTACGCACAGCTGCTGGAGGACAACGTCGCGCTGCACCGCCGCAGCATGGAGGAACTCACCGAGGCCCGGAAGGCGATCACCGGCGTCGAACGGTCGATGCGCGTCGTCGAGCGCGCGGACTGACTCCGCCCGGCCCTCGCCCCGGCGCACGCCGTCACCCGCTTGACGCCCGAGCGAGCGCAGGCGCATTATTCAACACATGATGAATAACTCCGGGGTACCCCCGTCCGCGCCACCGCCGGCCGCCGTCCAGGCACGCGACCTGCGCGTCGTCCGCGGCGGACGCACGGTGCTCGACGGCCTCGCCTTCGACGTCCCCGCCGGCACGGTCACCGGCCTCCTCGGCCCCTCCGGCTGCGGGAAGTCCACCCTGATGCGCGCCATCGTCGGCACCCAGGCCAAGGTCGCCGGCCGGCTCGACGTCCTCGGCGCCCCCGCCGGCTCCGCCGCCCTGCGCTCCCGCGTCGGCTACGTCACCCAGAGCCCGTCCGTCTACCTCGACCTGACGGCGCGCCAGAACCTCGACTACTTCGCCGCCGTCCTCGGCATCCCGCGCCGCGACCGGGCCGGCACCGTCGACCGCGCTCTCGCCGACGTCGACCTGACCTCGCACGCCGACGCGCTCACCGGAAACCTCTCCGGCGGCCAGCTCTCCCGCGTCTCCCTCGCCGTCGCCCTCCTCGGTACCCCCGATCTGCTCGTGCTGGACGAGCCGACCGTGGGCCTCGACCCCGTGCTCCGCCGCGACCTGTGGGACCTCTTCCACCGCATCGCCCGCGAACGTGGCGCCACCCTGCTGATCTCCTCGCACGTGATGGACGAGGCCGACCGCTGCAGCCGGCTGCTCCTCATGC
This sequence comes from Streptomyces hazeniae, assembly GCF_031845485.1. Taxonomy (NCBI): domain Bacteria; kingdom Bacillati; phylum Actinomycetota; class Actinomycetes; order Kitasatosporales; family Streptomycetaceae; genus Streptomyces; species Streptomyces hazeniae. The sequence goes on along the minus strand of NZ_JAVREQ010000051.1, from coordinate 2,008 downwards.
GCGCCGGCCGCCTCCTCGCCGACGACACCCCCGACGCCCTGCGCGCACGCACCGCCACCACCTCCGTCGAGGACGCCTTCCTCCACCTCGTCGACGACGCCCGCGCCCAGGAAGAGGCGGCCCGCACATGAACATCCACCGCACCCTCGCCACCGCCCGCCGCGTCCTGCGGCAACTCGGCCACGACCCCCGCACCATCGCCCTGCTGCTCCTGGTCCCCCTGCTGCTCCTGACGCTCCTCCACTACGTCTTCGACAGCAGCCCCCGGGCGTTCGACGGGATCGGCGCCTCACTCCTCGGGATCTTCCCGCTGGTGACGATGTTCCTCGTCACCTCCATCGCCACCCTGCGCGAACGCACCTCCGGAACCCTGGAACGCCTCCTCGCCATGCCCCTGGGCAAGGGCGACCTGATCCTCGGCTACGCCCTGGCCTTCGGCACCCTCGCCGTCGTCCAGGCCGCCCTGGCCACCGGAGTCGCCGTGTGGCTCCTGGACCTCCAGTTCGCCGGCTCGCCCTGGCTGCTCCTGCTCATCGCCCTGCTGGACGCCCTCCTCGGCACCGCACTCGGTCTCTTCGTCTCCGCCTTCGCCGCTTCCGAGTTCCAGGTCGTCCAGTTCATGCCCGCGGTGATCTTCCCGCAGCTCCTGCTCTGCGGCCTCTTCGCCCCGCGCGACACCATGCAGCCCGCCCTGGACGCGGTGTCGGACGTGCTGCCCATGTCGTACGCCGTCGACGGCATGAACGAGGTCCTGCACCACACCGACCTCACCGGCGACTACCTGCGCGACGTGATCGTCGTCGCGGGCAGCGCACTGCTCGTGCTCGCGCTGGGCGCCGCGACCCTTCGGCGGCGGACGGCCTGACGGACGGGACGGCCTCTGCCCGTGCCCCGTCCCGGCACCCGGAACGCACGCCCGCCCGGGTGCCGGAAGTGCGACGATGAATGCCGGACGCCGTCGGACGAGGAGCGCAACCAGCCATGACCCAGAAAGTCGCCGTTCTCGGTGCCGGCAAGATCGGCGAGGCCCTGCTCTCGGGCATGATCCGAGGCGGCTGGCACCCCTCACACCTCCTGGTCACCGCGCGCCGCGAGGAACGCGCGGAGGAACTCCACGTCCGCTACGGCGTCGAGTGCGTGACCAACGCCGACGCCGCGAAGAACGCCGACACGCTGATCCTGACGGTCAAGCCACAGGACATGAGCACCCTCCTGGACCAGCTGGCCCCGCACGTCCCGGCCGACCGCCTCGTCGTCAGCGGCGCGGCCGGTACCCCGACCACGTACATCGAGGAGCGACTCACCTCCGGTACGCCCGTGGTGCGGGTCATGACCAACACCCCGGCACTCGTCGACCAGGGCATGTCGGTCATCTCCGCCGGCACCCACGCCGACGAGAGCCACCTCGCCCGTACGGAGGAGATCTTCGGCGGCGTCGGCAAGACGCTGCGCGTCCCGGAGTCCCAGCAGGACGCGGCGACGGCGCTCTCCGGCTCGGGGCCCGCGTACTTCTTCTACCTGGTCGAGGCGATGACCGATGCGGGCATCCTGCTCGGGCTGCCCCGGGACAAGGCCCACGACCTCATCGTCCAGGCCGCCATCGGGGCTTCCCAGATGCTGCGTGACAGTGGCGAACACCCGGTCACACTGCGGGAGAACGTCACCTCGCCGGCCGGCACGACCATCAACGCCATCCGCGAGCTGGAGAACCACGGGGTGCGGGCGGCGTTCCTGGCCGCGATCGAGGCTGCCCGCGACCGCAGCCGCGAACTCGGTTCCGCCGACGCGAAGTGACCGGGCGTCAGTTCGACGCCCGGGGAGGTTTGAAGCAGCGAAGTGTGTGGTGTAGTGTTCATCGGGTTGCCACGGGGACCTCTGGCTCTCCGGGCGGCCGATTCCGCCGTCGTATGACGGCACCCACTACTCAGTGCGATCTCCCATCGGGAGTGATTTCGGCATGCCGGAATTTCTTTCGAAAGGCTCGATTTGGAGCCGGCGGGTAAATCCT
>NZ_JAVREQ010000050.1:0-7295 GCF_031845485.1 Streptomyces hazeniae | reverse complement strand
GCCCGGGCACGGGCGGGACCGTGGACTCGCCCGTCCCGTCCCGGCGCACCTCGCCGTCCGACGGCTGCCCGTCGCCCTCAACGCCCATCCCGCACGCCCCCGAACCGGCTGCTGCCGCGCGAACTCCGGTGATCCGGCACAGCGTGCCACAGCGGAGGCCCCCGAGTAGGGCCAGGGAAAGGGCCGTTCACCCTTCCGGGGAGTGTTCGACGTCAGTCGCGGGCGCGTAGCCCGTCCAGCAGGATGTCCAGCAGCCGGGCCGAGGCGGCGGTCTGCTGCGCGGGATCCGGCAGGGTGGGCGCCGCCGTGGCTATCACCAGCAGCACGTCGCCGACGGAGACGTCCTCGCGCAGCCCGCCCGTGGCGCGGGCGCGTTCGACCAGCTGTCCGACGACGTCGAGGAGTTCCATACCCAGCGGGTCGGTCTCGTCCGGGCCGAACCCGTCGGGTCCGGCCTCCTCGCCGCCGGCGGGGGCGCCCCCCGCAGGGACCCGCTCGACCAGCCGCAGGTCCGGTTGCCCGGACCGCCCCGCCCTGCCGCCGCCGTGCTCCGGGGCCTCGCGCGGGGACGGCACCAGGGCCCGTCCCTCCGCGGCGTCGCGCGCGGCACCGGCGCGCAGTATGCGGGGCGGCAGCAGCCGCCCCGCTCCCGAAGCCGCCGATGTCCGCAGGAAGCGGGCGAGCGCCGACCAGGGCTCGTCCTCCTGCCCCAGAGCCGTCTGCGCCTGCTCCGTCAGCCGTGCCGTCTCCTCCTCGGCTATCCGCCGGACCAGCACCTCCTTGCTGGGGAACCGGCGGTAGACCGTCCCCACCCCGACGCGCGCCCGGCGGGCCACGTCCTCCATCGGCGCGCCGTACCCCAGCTCGCCGAAGACCTCACGCGCCGCCCGCAGCACGTGCTCCAGATTGCGCTGGGCGTCCACCCGCAGCGGAGCGGAACGTGAAGAAGAGCCCTGAATCCCCTGAAAACTCATGTATTTCCCCCGGTGATGGTGTCTCCCCCCGGAGACCCCCGCCCCATGTGTGGTCGTGCGTACGGACAACGCACTGGAAGCCGCCCCCGTCCGCTTACGAACATAGTTGAGCCCACGTCAAGAGAGAAGGGGCAATTTTCGTGCGCCGCTTTCACCACCCCGTCCGGCGCGTTCACCACCCTCCCCGCACCTTCCGGACGATCATCGAATATCGCCTCTGAGCTGTGGAGAACCCGCATCACCCGAATGCGGCAAGCAAACGGAACTTCTGCCTCCATCTGTCACACAATCCGCGCGGACCTGTGGACAAACACGGCGCTCGGGGTGCGTCATGGACGAGTGACGAACGAACCTGAGCGCATTCTCGTCGTCGGCGGCGGATACGTCGGCATGTACACCGCGCTGCGCCTGCAACGGAAACTCAGGCAGCAGCTCCGGAAGGGCGACGTCCAGATCGTGGTGGTCGACCCCGAGCCGTACATGACGTACCAGCCCTTCCTTCCCGAAGCGGCGGCCGGCTCCATCTCGCCGCGGCACGTCGTCGTACCGCTGCGCCGCACCCTGCCCGACTGCCAGGTCGTCGTCGGCGAGGTCAGGACGATCGACCCCGAGGCACGCGTCGCCACCGTGGAGACCCTCGCCACCGCCGAGGAAGGCTCCGGCCCGCTCGAGGTGACCTGGACCGAACTCGTCCTCGCACCCGGATCCGTGTCCCGCACCCTCCCCGTGCCCGGCCTGGCGGAACACGGCATCGGCTTCAAGAACGTCGAAGAGGCCATCGGGCTGCGCAACCACGTCCTGGAACAGCTCGACATCGCCTCCTCCACGCGCGACCCGGACGTGCGCGACGCCGCGCTCACCTTCGTGTTCGTCGGCGGCGGCTACGCGGGCGTCGAGGCACTCGCCGAACTGGAGGACATGGCCCGCTACGCCTGCCGCTACTACCACAACCTCAAGCCCGAGGACCTGCGGTTCCTGCTGGTCGAGGCCAGCGACCGGATCCTTCCGGAAGTGGGCGAGGACATGGGCCGGTACGCCCTGCGCGAGCTGCGCGCCCGGAACATCGACGTGCGCCTGGAGACGCGCCTGGAGACGTGCGAGAAGCGCGTCGCGGTGCTCAGCGACGGCTCCCGCCACCCCTCCCGCACGCTCGTGTGGACCGCCGGCGTCAAGCCGCACCCCATCCTCGCCGCCACCGGGCTGCCCCTCAACGACCGCGGGCGGCTGCGCTGCACGGCGCAGCTCCGCGTCGACGGAACCGACCACGTCTGGGCGGCCGGCGACGCCGCCGCCGTCCCCGACCTGGCCGCCGAACGCAACGGCAACGGCAACGGCGGCGGCCGCAACGCCGACGGCTCCGAGCGGAAGCCCGAGTGCGCCCCCAACGCCCAGCACGCCGTACGCCAGGCCCGGGTACTCGCCGACAACGTCGCGGCCGTCCTCAACGGCGGTGAGGTCGCCGACTACCGCCACGCGTACGCGGGTTCGGTCGCCTCCCTCGGTCTGCACAAGGGAGTCGCCCATGTGTACGGACGCAAGCTGAAGGGCTACCCTGCCTGGTTCATGCACCGCGCGTACCACCTGAGCCGCGTCCCGACCTTCAACCGGAAGGCCCGGGTGCTCGCCGAGTGGACGCTTTCCGGTCTCTTCAAGAGGGAGATCGTCTCGCTCGGTTCACTCGAACATCCCAGGGCGGAGTTCGAACTGGCGGCAGGCACGGGCCGCCACCCCGAGGCGAGCTGAACGGTCCGCACCCGGCGCCACGGCGGGAACGAGCCGCCCGTCCGCGCCCGCCAGGGGTGTCAGTGCGGTGGGTCACACTGGACGTGTGACCATGGGTGAAGGCGGCACCGGCACACAGTGACGACACGTCGGCCGCTGCAAGAACGACGACACCGGCGCTCACCGCGCGACGCGGCGACGCTCAGGACACATGCGAGGATTCGGACGACGTGAACTTCACGCGCTGGAGCGCCCGACTGCCCGGCACCCAGCGGCGCACCGCCGCCGCGCAGGCCGCCAAGGGCACGAAAGTGCGGCAGCCGTCCGGCTCGCAGACCGGCGTCTCCGGCACGGTCCCGGCCGCCCGCGGCGAATCCGGCCGCACCGACGCCGGCCACGGCGAACCACGGGGCGGTGACACGGGCCGGGGAGAGCGCCACCGCCCCAAGCAGGCCCGGGCCGGGCGCAGTCGGCGGGGCGGGCCGGACGGCGCGGACCCCGAGCTGCCCGGCGCGATCGAGGCGCTCACCGTGCACGACCTTCTCGGGCAGGTCCCGGCACTGGTGGCCGTGGTGCACGGTCCGGACCACCGCGTCGCCTACGTCAACGACGCCTATGCCGAGGTGTTCGGCCCGCGCAGCGGCGGCGAACCCGCCCGCACCGCCCTGCCCGAACTCGACGAGCTCGGACTCCTGCCGCTGATGGACCAGGTCCTGCGCAGCGGCCGCCCTCGCACGGTGAAGTCCCGCCGCGTGGCGCCCGCGCACGGCCCGCGCAGCACCGCGTACTACACCTTCACCTGCACGCCCATCCCCGCGGCCGACGGCGGCGGCGTGCTCATCTTCGCCGCCGACGTCACCGACCAGGTGGAGTCGGCCGAGCGGGTCCGCAGCAGCGAACGGCGGCAGCGCGAGGCCGCCGTCACCCTGCAACGCAGCCTGCTCCCGCAGGAACTGGAACAGCCCGACGAACTCCGCGTCGCCGCCACCTACCAGCCGGGCGGGACGGACGCCGCCGTCGGCGGCGACTGGTACGACGTCATCACCCTCGGCGCGGGCCGGACGGCCGTCGTCATCGGCGACGTGATGGGGCGGGGCGTACGAGCCGCCGCCGTCATGGGCCAGCTCCGCACGGCCGTACGGGCCTACGCGCGGCTGGACCTGCCGCCGCACGAGGTGCTGCAGCTGCTCGACGGCCTGGCCTCCGAGATCGACGCCAGCCAGATCGCGACCTGCGTCTACGCCGTGCACGACCCCAGCGAGGGCCGGCTGCACTACGCCTCCGCCGGACACCTCCCGATACTGGTCCGCGCGGCCGACGGCTCGGTGCAGTCCGCCAGCGACCCCACCGGGCCGCCGCTGGGCACCGGCGGCTGGCTGCACACCTCCGGCTCGCTCGCGCTCGAAGAGGGTGCCACGGCCCTGCTCTACACCGACGGCCTGGTCGAACGCCGCGACGCGGACATCGACGAAGGGCTCGCCGTGCTCGAGCGGGCCTTCGCCGGCGCCACCGGGCCCCCGCAGGTGGTGTGCGACCGGATGCTGCGCGCCCTGCGCATCACCGCCGAACACGACGACGACGTCGCCGTGCTGGTCCTCCAGCACCCCGAACGCCCCGGGCACGACGCGGAGCTCTTCCGCGGCGCCTCCCTCGACCTGCTCGGCGGTACGGAAGCCGCGCCGCGGGCCCGCGCGTTCGCGTCAGGCGTGCTGAGTTCCTGGCGGTTCTCCACCGAGGTGCAGGACCTGGGAGTGCTGGCCGCGAGCGAACTCGTCGCCAACTCCCTCCAGCACGGCACCCCGCCGATGCGGCTCCGGCTGCGGCGCACCGACCGGCGGCTCATCGTGGAGGTCACGGACGGGGACGACCATCTGCCGAGGCGCCGCCGCGCCGACCCGGTGGACGAGGCGGGACGCGGCATCTCCATCGTCGCCACGGTCGCCTCGTCGTGGGGGTCGCGGCGCACCCAGGGCGGGGGCAAGGCCGTCTGGTGCGAATTCGCCCTGCCCGCGGGCAGCTGACCGTACGCGCGGCGCGCCCCCGCCCCGGATGCGGCCGGGTCAGCTCGCGGTGTGCACCACTGCGGGCGCGCCGGCCGGGGGCGTCGCGTGTCCCTCCGTCGTGTCCGCCCCCCGCTGCACGGAAGGGCCGCCCTTGCGGACGATCCGCGAGCCGCCGGACACCGACGGGTTGTCCTGCTCCGCGGTGAGGTGCCGCCCCATCCACAGGGCCAGCACGGAGATGCCCAGCGAGCAGAGCACCAGCATCACGATGTACGCGGCGTGCAGGCCCCGCGCGGCCATGAGGCCGCCGACGGCCGGACCGACCGCCACACCGAGTTGTTTCACCAGGGCGAACGCCGAGTTGTACTGCCCGACCATGCGCTGCGGCGCCAGGTCCGCGACCAGCGGAGCGACGGTGGGGGACAGCATCGCCTCGCCGAGCCCGAACAGCGCGTAGGTGGAGATCAGCAGCGCGGTCGCCACCGCCTGGCCCGACGGCACGAGGCCGGAGACGCCGGCCGCCAGCCAGGCCACCGTCCACACCAGACCGACCAGGGCGACGATCCGGCTGCGGCGCCGGCCCTCGGCCAGCCGCAGCACGACGAACTGGGCGACCACGATGACCGAGGTGTTGGCGAAGAGCGCGACGCCCAGGGTGGACGTCGAGATGCCGGTGACCTCGACCGCGTACGCGGCCAGGCCGGACTCGAACTGCCCGTAGCAGGTGAAGAAGAGCACGAAGCCCATGACGCAGAGCAGCAGCATCGCCCGGTGCGACAGCATCTGCCGCCACCCCCCGCCGGGCCGGTCCGCCTCCGTGGTGGACATCCCCGAGGTGGACACTCCCGACGTGGCACCGCCCGGCTTCGGCAGCCGCACGGTTCGCAGCACGCCGCCGAGCACCAGGTACATCACGGCCTCGATCGAGAACAGCAGGGTGAACGACGAGGGCTGGTGCTCGTCGACGATCTGCCCGCCCAGCAGCCCTCCGAGCCCCAGGCCCAGATTGAGCAGGAGGAACTGGGTCGCGAAGGCCCGCGACCGGGTGGCCGTGGTCGAAGACCAGACGATCATGGTCGCCAGCGCGGGCTGGATGACGGCGATGCCACCGCCCATCAGCGCCGCGGCGGCCAGGACGGACGGCGCGGTGTCGGACACACCCACCCCGAGCGCACCCACGGAGGTCGCGCCCACGCCGGCCAGCGCCACCGGCAGCGGCCCGCGCTGGTCGATGACCCGCCCCACCAGGGGCAGTACCAGCAGCGCAGCGGCGGCGAAGGCGGCGAGCACGGCGCCGGCCGTACCGGAACCGAGCGCGCGTACCTGAGCCACATAGAGGAACAGGTACGGCACGGTGAAGCCGCTGCCGAACGCCGACAATGCGTTGCCGAGCTGGATGCGGCGCAGGTTCGCGCCCTTCTCGAGAGTCACACTCACCTTCCCAGGCAGGTCGAAGCCCGTGCCCGCAGCGGGGACACGACCGCGACACGAAGGACGCGTGCGGCTCCCGGAGGTGCGGGTGGGCTTCGAGAACGAATACTTCAGAGCTAAAGTTCGAAGCTAAACACTATACGTCGCAGGTCTTCGACGCTAATCGGTTTCGTGCGATACTCGACACCATGCCGCCGGACAGTCAGCCGCCCCTCGACGAGCAGATCGCCATCTACCAGCGCGAGTTCCGCGACCTCGACCCCCAGGTGGAGAAGGTGGTCAACGCGCTCTCCCGGCTGGACCGGCGCATGAGCGTCGCTTACGGGCGGCAGCTCGGCACCCTCGGGCTGGGCAGCGCCGAGTGGGAGGTGCTCAAGGAGCTGGTCATGGCCGGCGACCCCTACCAGCTCTGGCCCGGCACGATCGCCAAACGCCTCGGCCTCACCGCGGCGGCCATGACCCACCGCATCGACCGCATGCTCACCGCCGGCCTCGTCACGCGTGAGCGCGACGAGGAGAACCGCACCCGCGTGATCATCGGCCTGACCGACCTGGGCCGGGAGAAGTGGCTGGAGGTCATGCGCAGCGCCTCCGTCTTCGAGGAGGAACTGCTCCAGGACCTCTCCCCTGCCGAACGCGCCGTGCTCGGCGAGCTCCTGACCCGTCTGTTGCGCCGGGTCGAGGAGGCACAGCCCGACGCGAGCGGCCGCCTGACCGACCTGGACTGAAGCGCGCACGCGCCCCGCCGAGGGCGTTTGACACGGACCACCCGGATGCGTAATGTTCATCGGGTTGCCACGGGGACCCCTGGTCCTCCGGGCGGCCGATTCCGCCGTCGTATGACGGCACCCACTACTCAGTGCGATCTCCCATCGGGAGTGATTTCGGCATGCCGGAATTTCTTTCGAAAGGCTCGATTTGGAGCCGGCGGGTAAATCCTCTAACGTGGTGGACACGCCGCAAGGCGGAAAAGCAGGACCCAGCAGTACCCCGCCGACAGGGGGTCAGATCGGGAAAGAAGATCTGATAGAGTCGGAAACACCGAAGGGAAGCGCCCGGAGGAGCCTGTGAAAGGGTTCCGATGGAAGCGTCCGTTCCTTGAGAACTCAACAGCGTGCCAAAAGTCAACGCCAGATATGTTGATACCCCGTCCCCCTGTTTGTGG
>NZ_JAVREQ010000049.1:0-10182 GCF_031845485.1 Streptomyces hazeniae | reverse complement strand
ACCAGCAACGAGCAGCGGACCGCAGCTCTGCAAGACTTCCTGCACACCTACAACCACCACCGCTGCCACACCGCACTCGGCGGCCAGCCACCGATCAGCCGTGTGAACAACGCTCCGGGTCAATACAGCTAGCTAGCGAAATCGGAGACGACCGCACCGGCGGCGTCTTCTACAACGGGGAAGGCCGGCTGACAGTCGCGGTCACCGACCGGGCAGCCGCAGAGTCGGTGCGTGCTGCAGGCGGCACGCCGAAGCTCGTCGTCCACAGTTCCCGCGAACTCGCCTCTGCTCACGCCGAGATGGACAAGCTGGCCGGTATACCCAACACCTCATGGGGCATCGACCCGAGCAGCAACCAGGTTGTCATAGAGATGTACGACGACGTGTCCGCGGCCGACGAAGCCCGCATCCGGCGAGTGGCCGCCGCCCAAGGAGACGCAGTCCGCGTGGAGCAACGCGGAGGGACTCTGCAGCGAACTTACGACGTACGCGGAGGCATCGGCATCCACAACGACTCGTATGTGTGTAGTGCGGGCTTCAACGTGACGAACTCCGCTGGTAAGCGCTACCTCCTCACCGCCGGGCATTGCATGACCGGTGGAACCACCTGGTATCGGCGCAACGGCAGCATCTACCTCGGCGTGAGGTCCGGCGACTTCGACAACGGGGAAGACGACACGGGGGACTGGGGACTCATCGAGTACAAGAACCCGGACGTGCGCGCCCTGGGCATGGTGCAGTACAAGGACGGCTCAGCCTCGCAGATCACACGGTCCCGGTACGTGACGGACGGGGAGACGGCAAAGCGAGTGGGCACCATGACCCAGGACCTGATCGGCATGGTGCTGCAGCCGGTCACAACCGTCACCTACAGCGACGGGACCACGCTCACCAACATGATCAAGACCAGTCACTGCAGCGTCAACGGAGACAGCGGCGGCCCCTTGTTCGCCGGCGACGCGGCCCTGGGCCTCGTTTCCGGCGGCAACTACGTCAAGCAGCCGTGCGGAGATTCCGACGGACAGGACGACCGCGTCAGCTGGCACACCCCAGTGCAGAGGGTCCTAGATGTCGAGCACCCGGAACTCAGCGTCTACTGACACGGGTGATGGTGTGGGGCCTGCAGGAACCCGGCCCCACACCATCACGTCACAGAGCCACCACCTCTTCCCACCTTGTCGCCGAGGAGACCCCATGCGTTGGAACGGCGCACGAACTGCCGGAGTATGCGTCACATTCTTCCTGCTGATCGGCACCGGAGCCGTCGCAGGCTGCAGCAGCGAGCCAGCCGGCGACAGACGAAACCGCGATGCGGCGGTGCGCGACGCCGAGCAGAGGTCTCGGAGGGATGAGCGTGCGCGCCAGGTGGCAGAGGCGTGGGACGGCTCCAAAGCCGCCGTGCGGTGGCGTGAGGGCTACTACCCGATGGCAGCCGAGGTCCAGCTGCCCAAGCAGGGTCTTCGTAGCCTTGCCGACAAACGAGCCTACGCGAGGCAGAACTTCGTTCTTCGCGGCGAGTTGCCCGCCGCGAAGGACCGGGAGGGACGGGTGAGGTGGGAGGACGGTAGCTCGCTGGAACGTCCGCTGCTGGGCGCTGGGGCGGTGTACGAGACATTGGATCGCAACGGCAGTTTTGACCCGCCGTACCTCACGGTGACTGAGGTGGAACTGGGTGAGATGGCACTGAGGACCAGTCGGGGGCCGGCGACGGTGCCAGCCTGGTTGTTTACCCTCAAAGGCTACGAGACCCCATTGAAGCGGGCGGCCGTCCAGGCATCGGAGGCACCATTGTCACCTCTCGAGCCCTTCGGTCCACGTGACGAGGTGCCCGACGATCTGCTGGAGCCTGTCAGCAGGCTAGTGGACGTGGCTGCCGACGGCCGGTCAGTGACAGTGGCCGCCCTCCACGGCGCCTGCGACGACGGCCTGGAGATGGACGCTCTGGAGACTGACGGCAGCGTCGTGCTTTGGGCAGCGGTGACCGGCACACAGCAGGGGGCCTGTCAGTCGGTGGGCCTGGAGGACGAAGTGACAGTGGACCTGGCTGCTCCACTGGACAATCGTGTGCTGCTCGACGCTTTCACAGGCCGGCCCGTGCGGTATGCCCAGGCAAGAGGCTAGGTCGCCAACTCGCCGGCGAGCCGCACGGTCACATCCCCGAAGTCGACCTCGGCTTCCATCCCGGGCTTGTGCGTCTCCGGCACGATGCTGCGCGAGGGCGGGCCGAATATCGCCGACGATGAGCGGCGAAGAAGGCCGATCGCCGCCTGAAAGGGGCTGCGAAGTCTGCCACTGCCTGCAGCCGTTTCAGGATGATGATCGGCGGCTGATCACTGGTTGATGTCGTCGAACAGGCTGCGTTGGTTTCCGGAAGACTGACGGAGTTGTAGCAGCCGTTCGCGAAGGCTGGTGTTTTTGGGAGTCCAGTCGTCGGCGCTTTCCTCCGGCTCTGGGCGCATTTGCTGGTAACTGTCGATTGCCCAGAAATTTCTTGAGGCTGTGTTGGTGTCTTTGGTGTCTTGTCTCTCCTTGAATGCCTCTTCATACGACCGCAAGGCGTTCTCGACCTCAGCGTCGCCCACGTCGCCGCTGGACTCTGCAGCCCAGTTCTCGACACGGATTTCCAGGTAGGGGACGAGTCTGCGGAGCACATGCTCGAACAGCGCTTCGCGGTCCGCATCGGTGAGGAGGAGCTGCCAGTCCTCGTCGTCAATCCAGGAGGCGTCTGGGCTCGAGACGGCTATCTCTTTCATGCGGTCAATCGCCCGTCGTCGGAACTCCTCCGGCAAGAGATGAGCCTGATGAAGTCGCCCAAGGATGATAGTCAGCTTGTCGTAGCGTACGGGTGAATCGAGTTGGTCAAATTCTTCGTAGATCTGTGGATCGGCAGCCACGTAAGCACGCAGGAAGCCGTCGCTACTGCCATGCGCCAGATATGTCTGTACGGCCTGCTGCTGTTCGTGCAGTTGTCTCCATGGCTCGCGGCGTCCGTGGGGTTGACGCAGGGCGGCCACCCGATGAGCTACCTCTCGATAAAGTGGCGGCGGGATGCGCAGCAGAGTGCCCTGGTGCTGCCTGCTGCCTGCTGCCTGCTGCCGGGGGCGAGGCAGTCAGTGAGCGACTCTGTCGGGGATCTTGGTGTTCTCGGGACGGGTGCTGGTGGTGCTTGGAACACTTCGGACGGTCCTGCGCAGTTCCGTCTTCCTGAGGTGATCAGTGTCCGTTCTTCCCCGGTCCGGTGCGGTAGTTCCCGAGCTCACAGCCCAGATGGCGCGGGCCAGCAACCCCAGCGGCACCACGGCGATGTGGGTACGTGATCGCCTCGATTGGCTATGGGACGACAGGGACTTCGCTTCCTGGTACCCACGTGATGGCCGCCCCGGACTCTCCCCGGCCCAATTGGCCACGGTCTCTGTCCTTCAGTTCCTGCTCAACCTCTCCGACCGGCAGGCGGCCGAGGCGGTGCGGTGCCGTATCGACTTCAAGTACGCCCTGGCCCTGGAGTTGGACGATCCGGGATTCCACCACAGTGTGCTGACGGACTTCCGCGATCGGCCTGTGCGAGGACGACCGCGCGGACCAGCTGCTCTCCCTGTCGCTGGCACGGATGCGCGATGCCGGCATGGTCACTGAGCGCGGGAGGCAGCGCACCGACTCCACCCACGTCCTGGCCGCCGCGCGGGACCTCACCCGCCTGGAGCTGGTCCTCGAAGCAGTACGCGCGGCCTTGGAGAAAACCGCCCAGCAGGCCCCTGACATCCTCGACAGCCTGGTGGACGCCGAGTGGGCCACCCGCTACGGGCGTCCGGTCCGACTCCCCAGCCAGCCGAGTCACCCAGCCACGCGGCTCAAGCAGGCGGGAGCGGACGCCCGCATGCTCTTGGAGCGTGTGCGCACAACCGGCGTGTGCCTCGCGTGGAAGCGTTGCGACAGATCGTCGTACAGGACTTCCTCCTCGACGCCCGTGGCGGGTTACGCCCGCGCACCGAGAAGGACGGACAGCCAAAAGGGGCCCTGCGGATCGTCTCGCCCTACGACCGCGAAGCCCGCCGGGCCATCCGGGGCAACACCCGCTGGAGCGGCTATCTGGTCCATGTCACCGAGACCTGCGAGACCGGCGAGTCACAGGCCAACCTGATCACGGACATCGCCACCACCAGGCCGACCCGGGACGCCGAGGCCCTCCCCGGCATCCACACCCGACTGAGTGACCGCCGGCTGCTGCACCGGCAGCACCTGCTCGACGGCGGCTACCTATCCGTCTCGCTGCTGCACCGCTCCCTCCGCGACCACCAGGTCGAAGTCGTCGGCCCGGTCAAGACCAGTGGTGCATAGCAGAGCAAGGAACAGACCGGCTTCACCCGCGACGACTTCACCATCGACTTCGACCAGCGCCAGGTCACCTGCCCCAACGGCGAGACCAGCCACATCTGGCTCGAGCCACCAGCCATGGCGCCCTACACCGTGGCCCGGTTCCACCCACACCAGTGCGACCCGTGCCCCGACCGGTCCGCCTGCACCCGTGGCACCGCCGCCCGCACAGTGAACTTCCTCCCCCGCCACCTGCACGAACTCCAAGCCCGAACCCGCGCAGACCAGCAAGACTCCCAGTGGAGACGGCTCTACGCCACCCGGTCCGGAGTCGAAGGCACCCTCTGCGAGTTCATCAACGGACACCGGGCCCGCCGCAGCCGCTACAACGGCCACCGCAAGACACACGTGCAACACGTCCTGACCGGCATCGCCATCAACATCGAACGCCTCGCCTCACGCACAACTCGCCACCCGCACCGCCCCCGACGCCCCACGAGCTTCCAGCAGTACCTCGATGCCCGCGCCCTGACCTGGGAGTGCTGGTGGCGACAAGGCAAATGAGCCGCGCGTACAAGATCCCCGACAGAGTCGCTCACCAACATGGAACGCTACGTTGGCTACGACGCTGGCGGATATTACCCTGGAAAGGATTTCGGTCTAGTTCGGCATTATGCTGCCGCCATCGACGAGCCGGGAAACGTCTATGAGCACGACAGCACCTTCCAGGACATAACTCACTCACGAGACGCGTACGTCGGCGAGTTCATATGCCGTAGCGGATACCGGAGTGGAAAGGTGTGCGGTCACGTGCGAAGCCTGGGCATAGCAGCTCACTATTCGGACGGCCCGGTTTACAACCTCGTGTCGACGAGCTTCTGCTCACAGGGAGGCGACAGCGGGGGTCCTCTGTATCACGCGGATGCCGCCCTCGGAATTCAATCGGGTCACATCACATATTCGACCGGGGAGTGCTACAGCCTCTTTCAGCATGTGAACGAAGCGCTCGACTGGTACAACGCTGAAGTTTACTAAATTCCTTCCATCTTGCCGTTCGGTCATGGGCGACACACCCGAAGGGTCGGGTGAGGTCGAAGATTCCTTCCCCGAAGCCCTCCAAGGCCCGATCGAAGAACGTACAAGCCTCTCGCACACTCCCGGTGAGCGGGAGCTGAACTTTCCCCTCAGTAGCCTAGGATGCTTGCACTCACCTAGACACAACCTGAATCACCTGGCTAGCTTGATGTGCATGAATCAGATACGTAAGATCCTGACATCTGCCGTAAGTGTCGCCGTCATCGCAACCGTTGCCAGTTCCTGTGGGGAGGCCACCAATGCCGGAGGCCAGCGAGGCAACACAACCGAACTGCAAAGACGCTGGACTCCTCAAACTATTACCTTTGACGGCGAAACACTCAAGGCTCCGACGGAACGAGAAACCTACGTAACCTTCTCCTCTGGTGCGGTGAAGGGCAACGTCGGCTGCAACGGATTCAGTGCGGATGTTTCCATCGCCGCACATGCGATATCCGTATCCGAGCTATCGAAGACAACCGCAAGCTGCATTCCCGGTCATCGCTTTGAAGGGAAATTCTTCAAGATTTTTAAAGGAGAGTTCCAGTATGCAATATCGAAGGAGTCCGAGCTGACGTTGACGCGCGAGGAAGGCGTAATTCGTCTCATAGTGAAATAGGTGGCAGGCGCTGAGCCTTTGCCAACTTGAGTGCTGCGCAGGGTCGTTCAGGTGAATGACGGATGAAGCGAGTCCGGATCATGAACCCGAGCGCTGTCGGTCCTCAGCGGCTGAGGCCAGGACCCCTCCGCATCCCTCCACGTCGCCCGGCCCACAAGGCCAGCCGACGTCCTACCCGCCGTCCGCTGATCCAGAACGACAGCCACCTCGTCGAGGACAACACTTCTGTCCATGAAGGGGACCATCCCTCACGCACATCCCCCAACGGTCCAGTCCGAAGCCTTCTACAGCGGCGTGGCTGTTCCTACCTGTCATCAACATCTGCGCGATCGAAGGCCCGCGGTCGTTCCCGGAATGCGTCGACAACCGCTCCTGCTTCTGACCTACGCAGCTACCCGTCCCTCTCATGGCGTGGCGTTGTGTCGGTCACCGTTAGCAGTACTTCCGCAAGTGGCCGCTGCGCACAGCCGCGGCGAGTCCGCCACCTGCGCAGCGAAACGCGGTACTCCCTGCGGCGATACGATCGCGTTGTCTGCGGTAGCGTGCCCCGCCGCCGTAGGGTCGGCGGCGCGTCAGGAGGAGGTCCGCGCGAGGCTGTCGCGGATCACGCGATCGCTGGCGCGCAAGCCCGAGGTGAGGACGTCGAGCAGTGCGTCCGGCAAGTGCCTCGAGTCGAGGGCACATGTATGCAGCAGCTGGCGGCATTCCTTGACTTCTGCCTCGTGGCTTTGTTCACGACTTCGGGTTCTGGCTCAGCTTTCGTGCAGTGGCCACGGTGATTGACGGCTGAGGGTTCCGGACGGTATGCGAAGTTGCCCGCAAACGGACGGTGGTCAGTGCAGCTGGGCTGACAGTCCGGGCCGTGGAAGACATCCAAGGGTGTCGAGTGGGCACCGGAGCTGATTCCAACCTGGTTGGGTGGCTGGGCAGTTGTGTCGTAGGGGGCGGTGGCCGGACGTGAAGAAGCTCCTGGTAGACGGGTTCACGGTCAAGATCACCTGCCCCACCAGGAGCTTCCGCGTGCTTGTCTACCCGTCCGGCATCGATGTGTCCACCTCGACCCTGCGCTACCTGTCCACCCGCCTGCGAACCCGGCGCCGGGAGCGCGGAACACGGTGGCGCTGCTTGAGCGCGGGCCGCCAGGCCCTGCTCGTCATCGCGCACCTACGCTCCGGCCACACCTACGCCCAACTCGCCGCCAGGTTCGGTGTCGGTACCGCCTACCGGTACATCGCCGAGGCCATCGACGTCCTCGACGTCCTCGACGTCCTCGCACCGACCCTCGCCGAAGCGATGAAGACCGCCTCCACCAAGGCGTACGTGATCCTGGACGGCACACTGCTGCCGATCGACCGCATCGCTGCCGACCGGCCCTTCTGCTCCGGGAAACACAAGAAGCACGGCATGAACGTCCAGGTCGTCACCGACCCGGCAGGGCGCCTGCTGTGGGCCTCGCCCGCCCTGCCCGGAGCAGTCCACGACATCGAGGCCGCGCGAACCCACGGCATCATCGACGCCCTGACCGAAGCGGGCGTGCGGTGCTGGGCCGACAAGGCATACCGGGGCGCCGGCGGCACTATACGCGTGCCCTACTGGGGCCGTTGGGCAAAGCTGTCCGCAGGTCAGCAGGCCGTGAACCGCTCCCACGCGAAGATCCGCGCACTCGTCGAGCAGGCCATGGCCACCCTCAAGACCTGGCGTCTCCTGCGCAAGCTCCGCTGCAGCACCACCCGCATCACCAGCCTCGTCCAAGCCGCCCTGACCCTGCACCTGAACTGCTCAAACTGAGGTTGAAATCAGCACACCGTCAGCCAGATACTCTACTAGCCTTACAGCTCTGCCTATCGGGGTATTGCCGCAGGAGTGCGATGCGACCCTCCCCGGAGCCGGCACCTCGGCCCCCTGCGTACAAGCCCCTTCGACTGCCGGCCCTCCTCGACGTCGTCCGCCATACCCGACGACGACGTCCCGAACCCAGGCGGCCCGCTCCCGGCCTCCGAACCACAGAGAGAAGGCGCCCGTGAAGTACGTTCGCCCGGGACAGACCTACCGCCACTGCGACCCGCGCGAACGCATCCGCGTGCGGATCGAGGCGTACACCGACGGCGACGCTCGGGCGGAGGTGGTCGACGCTGCCACCGGGAAACGCCCGCGCCGCATCCTCGTCAAGGACCTTCACGAGAGCCCGATCACCGCTAACGGGAGGCGGCGCCGCAGCGGATACGTCCTGGAACGCGATTCCCCCGCCGAGTCCGCACTCACACCGGTCCCGAGCGCTGCCAGCGTCTTGGACAGCTCAGTGGCCCGCGAGATCCTCGCCGCCGCAGGGGAGACGTCCGTTGAGTACCTGCTGCGACACCTCTACGCCCAGTGCATGGAGAAGGCAGCCGACATCGTGACCTCCTACGTGCCTCCCGTGCCAGCCGGCCCGTTGACCGACGGAGACCGCCGACTGCGGGAGGCCGCCGACGAACTGGGGCGCGAAGCCGCGCGCGCCCTGGAGACCGAATAAGAAAGGATCTCCCGAAGAGGCCAGCACGGGGGCGACCCCACTGCGCCGTACGGTGCAGCTGTCCCCCGACGAACCGCGCGAGCACCGCACCTACCCCTGCACACGGTGCCCCTGGCGGACCGACACCGACCTGAGCGCCTTCACCGACGAAGACATGGGCATGCTCCGCAGGGCGAGGGGCCGGCCCGGCGACGAGGCCGCCCTACATGCGCCCAAAGTGGCGCCACCTCGACCAGCCCGGCACCACGAACGCCTGGCGCCTGTGTGCATGCTGGCTCGCCGTGGTGGGCCACGAACACCTCGGCATCAGGTCCACCACGATGTTCGGCGGGCTCCCGCCCGAGGCTCTGACTCCGACGGCGGACTGGCCAACCCTGTACGCCTCGCTTGAAGAGCTGGAGACCGCCCGCGCGCAACGGCTGGCACAAGACCGCGCTGTTGAGGAGGACGCCGCCCATGACCGAGCACTTGCCCGTGCCTGTCCCGCCGCACCCGCCGGTTGCGAAAGGCCGATTGCCAGCTCGCCGACGCCAGCCATCCGGAGCCTCGGGCCCCTCAGCCGCCGACCACATCCGCACCGCCCTTGACCCCGACTCACCGAGGAACACCTGATGCTGCACATCACGCTGAACGGCACCCGCGAACTCGACCCCGCCACCTGCCCGATGGGCCGCACGTTCAACGGCTGGCACCCGCAGATGTCCGAGCGCGAGGTGTACGAGGTCAACCGCGGCCGCTGGGTGCTCGGCGCCCGCTCCGACCGCGAGCGGTACGCACTGTTCTCCTCCGACGGCATCGTGCGCGCCGCCGTCGCCATCGACTCCGTCGGCTCCTCCGACGGGCAGACGTCCGCGGACAACGACGGCCGCCGCGCTCTCACCGGCCGCGTGCTGGCCGCCGGGCACCCTGTCCACGACGCGTACGTGGGCAAGCCCACCCCCGCCGATGTCGTCGGCAACCGCAACGCGATCGGCTACGTCGCCTCCGAGCACGACACCGGCCTGTGCGCCTGCGGCTGCGGCGAGACAGTCGTGCGCCGCGACTTCGCCTCCGGGCACGACCAGAGGGCAGTGCAGACGCGTATCGCGAAGGTCGGCAGCGTCGTGGACTTCTTGGCCTGGTTCGACGCCACCTGGAGCGCCCAGCAGCAGGAGCCGGCCGCGTGAAAGTGGACGCCCGCTGGCCGGGATGAGGGCCAGGGTGTCGCCGGCCGCCGTCTCCCACCGTCTGCCGACCGTGCGGCAGCGCACCGCCAAGGTCGGCCGCGGCCGACCCTTCACGGAGTCGCCACGCACCACCGGATTCAAGGCACGCCAGGAGAACCCGCAGCGAGTCTCGGTGTGGTGGCGGCCGCGCGACGGCCACGGCCCGGAGGTGGCCGAGCGCGCGTACGCGGACCTGACTGCCGAACTCGAGGGAGCCGGCTACACGGCCCGGACCTCGCCCCGCAATCCGTGACCGAGCGTCACTCTGATTACATAGCGCTGTTTTCGCTTCGCCGTAGCTTCGGGAGGACCGGTCCGGCGAGCATCTCCAGGACTAGGGCCTGTCCGGCGGATCATGTGACTGTCGGGTCGATGGCTCGTTGTGCTCGGCATGGGGCGGGGTGATCTGAGTAATGCGGAGTGGGCCCGACTGGAGCCGCACTTACCGACGACGGGGCGTC
>NZ_JAVREQ010000048.1:0-11441 GCF_031845485.1 Streptomyces hazeniae | reverse complement strand
TCCCCGCCCCGCACCCGGGCCCGCCCCCACACGCCGCGGCCCCGATGCCCCACGGCACGCCCCCGCCGCACGCCGGCGCGGCACCCCCCACCTACGGCCAGCCCCAGCAGCCCGGCGCCCCCACCGTCGGCCCCGGCTACATGGCCGTCCTGCGCTACCGCGCACCCGACGGCTCCGAACAGCAGCTCATCCGGCGCTCCGCACCCGGCACCCCCCACCCCGAGTGGCAGATCCTGCACGAACTCCGCGCGATGAACGTGCCGCCGCAGCAGGTCCTGGAACTGCACACCGAGCTCGAATCCTGCGACCTGCCCGGCGGCTACTGCGCCCGCATGATCCGCGAGACCTGGCCCCAGGTACGCGTCAGCCACACCGCCGCCTACGGCACCGACCACGCCTCCCGCCAGCAGGGCATGCGGCACCTCGTCGAGCACCAGGGCGAACTGCACCAGGTCGCCGACGCGCCGCCGCGCCCCGCACCCCACCGCGTACCGCTGCCCCCGCCGCACCAGATCCAGCTCGCGCCGCCCATCCCGCCGGACGCCATCGGCCACGAGCTGGCCCAGGCGTTCGGCCCGCAGGGCGTCTTCCGCTTCGACCAGCGGGCCGTCTCCCGGCACGGCGTCCCCGACATCGTCGGCCAGGTGCTGGTCTGGGCCGGCGTACCCGTCGACGTGGGCCCCTTCTTCTGGGGCCAGGCCCAGCCGGGCCGCCCCGTGCCCACCCTCGCCGAACTCGCCCAGGAACGCGGCGCCCGGCCCGCGCCCGACGCCGGCTCGTACCTCGTCATGGGCAACGACTTCGGCCGCCAGCTCTGCGTCCAGTACGGCACCGCGCACATCGTCGCCGTCCCGCTGGACGCGGAGGCCGACGGCAGCTCCGCCACCCCGCAGTTCGTCAACACCGGTCTGCCCGAGTTCATCCGCTGCCTCGCCCTGCTCGGCCGCATGTGGCGCCTGCGCTACGGCCTCACGCCGGAACAAGCCGGCCGCTGGACCGTCGACTTCCAGATGCAGCTCGCCATGCTCGACCCCGCCGCCCTCTCCACGCCGGAGAACTGGTGGTCGGTGCTGCTCGAACAGATGTGGGACGGCCTGTTCTGAGGCGTGCCCCACCGGCACCGCCGGGTCACCCGACAGGGTGGCCCGGCAGAACGACGCGCTGACGCACCGCCACCACCGCCGAAGCCCCGCCCCACGGCGAAAACACCGGTCACACGGGCCACCACCGCCTTCCACACCGCCCCGACACCCGCCTGAATCCGCTCACTTGCGACAGGATGTGCCGATTACGGCCCGACGCCAGGCATGACGCATGCTGGAACGCGGGTACGGGCGAACCGGGCACACCCGACCGCGTCGCCACCCCCTCGCGGCACCCGCCGCGCGAGGACACGCAGCAGCTCGAGACAAGGGGCATCCATGAGTGCGTCGTCGCCGCACGGCTTCGTCGTCGTACGTCGCGGCTACCGGCCCGACCAGGTCGACGGCCGCGTAGCCGACCTCACCCAGGAACGCGACGAGGCCGGCGAACGCGCCGCCCGGCTCACCCTGCTCGCCAAGGAACTCACCGAAGAGGCCGAACGCCTCCACCACCTCGTCGCCACCCTCCCCCCGCAGACCTACGAAAGCCTCGGCGCCCGGGCCCAGGAACTCCTCGCCGAAGTGGAAACGGAAGCCGCCGAAGTCCACAGCACAGCGGAAACGGAAGCCCGGCACCGCACCGAACAGGCCGAACACGACGCCACCGCCACCCGCGACGCCGCACACGAGCGGGCCTCCCGCACCCGCGACGCCGCCGAAGCCGCCGCCCGCCGCACCCGCGACGCCGCCCAGACCGCGGCCGACGAACTCCGCACCGCCGCCCGCGAAGCCGCCGCCGAGATCCGCGGCGAAGCCGCCGACGCCCACGAGGAGATGACCCGGCGCTGCCAGTCCCTCCTCGCCGACCAGCGCAAGGAACACACCGCCGGCAGCGACGCCCTCGACCGCGAACTCGGCGAACACCAGGCCGCCACCGCGGCACGCCTCGCCGGCCTCGACGACCACGGCCGCAACCTCCTCGCCGAAGCAGAACGCTCCCACGCCGAGGCCGAAGAGGCCGCCCGCCACCGCCAGGAGGACGCCGAGGCCCAGGCCGCCGACCTGCTCGCCCAGGCCCGCGCACAACAGGACCGCATCGAACGCGACACCGACCGCATCCTGCGCGACCACGACGAACAGGCCGAGGAACTCCGCTCCCACATGGCCCACGTCCGCAGCAGCCTCGCCACCCTCACCGGCCGCGGCAACACCGTCGACGACACACACGACACCGACGGCGACGACGGCAACGCCCCCACGGACCGGTCCGAACCCCCTGCCGACGGCGCCGAAACGGAACCCGGCCGCAACGACAACGCCACCGAAACGGAACCCCACCTGCCGGAGCAGACGAAACGCTCCGACGGCTGACCCGGCCACGCCGCGAGGCGGCGCCGCTCAGGCCGCGCCGCCCTCCGGAATCACCGCCGACACCCGGAAACCCCCCGCATCCGTCGGCCCGGACACGAACACCCCGCCCAGCGCCGACACCCGCTCCCGCATGCCCACCAGACCGTTCCCCCCACTCGGCAGACCCGCGTCCGCCACCCCCGCCGACGGCGGTTCGTTCTCCACCTGCAACGCGACCTCCCCCTCGCGATGCGCCAGCCGCACCCGCGTCCGCGCGCCCGCCGCATGCTTGTGCACGTTCGTCAGCGCCTCCTGCACCACCCGGTACGCCGTCCGCTCCACCCGCGCCGCGTAGCCCGCGGCCGGGGACTCCCCCGACACCGACAGCTCCACCGCCATCCCCGCCTGCCGCGACTGCCCCACCAGCACCTCCAGCTCACCCAAGGACGGCCCCGCCGCCCCGTCCTCCTCCGGAGGCCCGTACGCCGCGCCCGGCCCCACACCCGACGGCACCCGCGCGCCCTCCCCGGACGACGACACCGACGGCACCTCCGGCCCAGCCCCGGACGCCCCCTCGGACGCCGCCCCGGACGCCGCAGCCGCGAGATCCGCCAGCCGCGAAGGCCGCTCCCCCGCCGCACGCTCCCGCTCCCCCGCCGGCGCCGCACGCCCCCCACCGTCCGCTGTGCGCAGCACACCCAGCATCGTCCGCAGCTCCGTCAGCGCCTGCCGCCCCATGTCCCCCACCAGAGCCGCGTTCTTCGACGCCTTCTCCGGATCCTTCAACGCCACCGCCTGCAACGCCGCCGCATGCACCACCATCAGACTCACCCGATGCGCCACCACGTCGTGCATCTCCCGCGCGATCCGCGTGCGCTCCTCGTTCCTCGCCCACTCCGCACGCTCCTCGGCCCGGTCCGCCAGAAGCGACAGCTCCCACTCCAGACCGTCCGCCCGCTCCCGCAGGCTCTCCACCAGCCGACGCCGCGCCCCCGCGTACATCCCCAGCAGCAACGGCGGCACCGTCACCCCGACCGACGCCGCCAGCGAGACCGTCGGCACGAACCACCCCGGCGGATCGAACCCCGACTCCTGACTCACACTCTGATGCACCCGGACGAACGTGATGATCACGCCGCCGACCACCATCATCCCGGCCAGCCACACCGTGATCCGCCGCGGCACATCCGACGCCGCCAGCGTGTACAGGCCCACCGTGCTCAGCAGAAAACCCATCTCGGCAGGCGTCACCGCGATCGCCACCAGCACCACGACGATCGGCCACCGGCGCCGCAGCACCAGCACCGAACCCGCCACCACCCCCAGCAGCACCCCGAACACCACCGGCACACCGGCCGTGCCCGAGAACTTCACCCCCTCCGCCGCACACTCCGCGGCCGACAGCACCCCCAGCACCACGTCCAGCACCATGGCCCGGCGGCGCTCCCACCACCACGGACCGCCACCGCCCTCCGGCGCACCCGACCGCCCGCCCTGGTCCTGGGCTCGAGCAACTTCCCCCGACTCGGTCATACCGCCACCCTAAGACCGTCCCGGCCCGCTCTCCCGACCGCGTGCACCACTCGAACTGGTGAATGCGACGCCCTTTCGCCCCATGCGACCACATGTGCGAGGAGAGTGAGCACATGACCGATACACACGGGGCATCTCAGGACGGACCGCTCATCCCGCACCAGCGGCGCCGACGCGACGGCGACGGCACGGGCGGCATTCTGCGCGGCACCGCCACTTACGAGGAGCTGCGCGCCAGGGCGGTCGCCCTCCGGCGCCGGGGCCTCAGCCGCCGCCAGATCCGCGACGCGCTCAAGGTCCACAACAACGACCTGCTCAACCGTCTCGTCGCCGACGAGCCACCCCCGGCCTGGACCCGCCGCCCCAACGCCAAGGACGACCTCCGCCTCCGCGCCCGGGAGCTGCGCACGGAAGGGAAGACCTACGACGAGATCCGCGACAGGCTCGGGGTCTCCAAGTCGTCGATCTCGGCATGGGTCCGGGATCTCCCCAAGCCGCCGCCACGATGGAGGGACATCCCGCGCATGCAGCGCATGGAGACCGGCCTGGTACGCCACTACACCGACCGCGACGCCGAGCGACGCCACCTGGAAGACGAAGCGCGCCGCCAGGTGGGCAAGATGAGCGATCACGAGCTGCTGCTAGTCGGGGCCGCGCTGTACTGGGCCGAAGGGCAGAAGGACAAGCCCTACGCCCGCCGCGAGTGCGTCACGTTCACCAACAGCGACCCCGACATGATCAGGGTCTTCGTACGCTTCCTCGAAATGCTGCAGGTGGGTCGCGACCGCTGGCGCTGCTCGGTGCACATCCACGCCTCCGAGGACGTGGGCGCAGCGACGTCGTTCTGGGCAGAGATCGTCGGCCTGCCGGCTTCGGACTTCATGAAGCCCTGGCTCAAGAAGAACATCTCCACCCGCCTCAACCGCGGACCAGACCACCGCGGATGCCTCACGATCCGCGTCACGCGAAGTGCCCGCCTGTACCGTCGCATCGAAGGCTGGTGGTGCGGCATAGTATGTTCAGGTCGATCGCCGGAAACGGCGAATCGGACATAAGGTAGATCCCGGGTCGACTAAGGGCAAGTCCGCAGATTTTGGCTCTGTTGATGGGGGTTCGAATCCTCCCCCGGGAGCCTTGAGGTTCGGGTCCTGGCGTCGGCGCCAGGACCCGCCCTCCGGCCGCCTCGCCGCTCATGGCTCCACCGGTATCCTGCGGGGGTCATCTTCACCCGAAGCCGAAGGGCACACCGTGAGCGCCAACCGCCCGGCAGCCGTCGTCGTTCTCGCAGCGGGTGAGGGCACCCGCATGAAGTCGGCGACCCCGAAGGTCCTGCACGAGATCTGCGGCCGTTCTCTCGTCGGCCATGTCGTCCACGCCTCCCGCAGCCTCGACCCCGAGCATCTGGTCGTCGTCGTGGGCCATGCGCGGGAGCAGGTCACCGCGCACCTGGCGGAGGTGGACGGCGGCGTCCGTACCGCCGTGCAGCAGGAGCAGAACGGGACCGGCCACGCCGTGCGGAAGGCGCTGGAGGAGCTGTCGGCCGCCGGTGTCGCGCTGGACGGGACCGTGCTCGTGACGTGCGGCGACACTCCGCTGCTGACGGCCGGGACGCTGCAGGCGCTCGCCGACGCGCACGCGGCGGAGGGGAACGCCGTGACCGTGTTGTCGGCGGAGGTGCCGGACGCGACCGGGTACGGCCGGATCATCCGGGACGAGGCGAACGGCGCGGTGTCCGCGATCGTGGAGCACAAGGACGCGTCGGACGCGCAGCGCGCGGTGCGGGAGATCAACTCGGGGGTGTTCGCGTTCGACGCGAAGCTGCTGATCGACGCGCTGGGCAAGCTCCGGACGGACAACAGTCAGGGCGAGGAGTACCTGACGGACGTGCTGGGGATCGCGCGGGAGGCCGGGCACCGGGTGGGTGCGTCGGTCGCGGGCGACCACCGGGAGATCGTGGGGATCAACAACCGGGTGCAGCTGGCACAGGCGCGGCGGATGCTGAACGACCGGTTGCTGGAGGGGGCGATGCTCGCGGGGGTGACGGTCGTCGATCCGGCGTCGACGTGGCTGGACGTGACGGTGTCGTTCGGTCCGGACGCGGTGGTGGAGCCGGGAACGCAGTTGCTGGGGACGACGCATGTGGCGGCGCGGGCGGAGGTGGGTCCGGGTTCGCGGCTGACGGACACCTCGGTGGGCGAGGGCGCGTCGGTGGTGCACACGGTGGCGCTGGGGGCGGAGATCGGCGCGGGTGCGTCGGTGGGTCCGTACACCTATCTGCGGCCGGGTACGCGGTTGGGCGGGGGTGTGAAGGCGGGCAGTTTCGTGGAGATGAAGAACGCGGAGCTGGGCGAGGGGACGAAGGTGCCGCACCTGTCGTACGTGGGGGACGCGTCGATCGGTGAGCACACCAACATCGGTGCGGCGAGCGTGTTCGTGAACTATGACGGTGTGCACAAGCACCGGACGTCGATCGGCTCGCATTGCCGGACGGGTGCGGACAACATGTTCGTGGCTCCGGTGACGGTCGGGGACGGCGCGTATACGGCCGCGGGTTCGGTGATCACGAAGGACGTGCCGGCGGGGTCGTTGGCTGTTGCACGGGGGCAGCAGCGGAATATCGCGGGCTGGGTGGCGCGGAAGCGGCCGGGGAGTGCGGCGGCGCAGGCGGCGCAGCGTGTGGAGGATGGATCTTCGGAGGGTTCGGAGGGGGTGTGAGCTGCGCCCCGGTGTGCGGTGTGGGGTACGCGGGGCAGGTCGGCGGGGTTTACGGTTAAGGGGCACTCACGCCCAGCGGAACGCAAGGAGACTGTGCTGTGACCGGGATCAAGACGACCGGCGAGAAGAAGTTGATGCTCTTCTCCGGCCGCGCTCACCCCGAGCTTGCGGAGGAGGTCGCTCAGCAGCTGGGTATCAGTGTGGTCCCGACGAAGGCTTTCGACTTCGCCAACGGTGAGATCTACGTCCGCTTCCAGGAGTCCGCTCGTGGGGCGGACTGTTTTCTGATGCAGAGCCACACTGCTCCGATCAACAAATGGATCATGGAGCAGTTGATCATGATCGATGCGTTGAAGCGGGCTTCGGCGCGGAGCATCACGGTGATCGTGCCGTTCTACGGTTATGCGCGTCAGGACAAGAAGCACCGTGGGCGGGAGCCGATTTCGGCGCGGATGATCGCGGATCTTCTGCGGTCGGCGGGTGCGGACCGGATTCTCACGGTGGATCTGCACACGGATCAGATCCAGGGTTTCTTCGACGGTCCGGTGGATCATCTGTTCGCGCTGCCGATTCTGGCGGATTACGTGGGCGAGAAGGTGGACCGGTCGAAGCTGACGGTGGTGTCGCCGGACGCGGGCCGGGTGCGGGTGGCGGATCGTTGGGCGGACCGGCTGGGTGCGCCGCTGGCGATCGTGCACAAGCGGCGTGATCCGGATGTGGCGAACCAGGTGACGGTGCACGAGGTGGTCGGCAGCGTCGAGGGCCGGGTGTGTGTGCTGGTGGACGACATGATCGACACCGGTGGCACGATCTGTGCGGCGGCGGACGCGTTGTTCGCGAACGGCGCGGAGGACGTGATGGTCACGGCGACGCACGGGGTGCTGTCGGGTCCGGCGGCGGACCGGCTGAAGAATTCGAAGGTGAGCGAGTTCGTGTTCACGAACACGTTGCCGACGCCGGGTGAGCTGGATCTGGACAAGATCACGGTGCTGTCGATGGCGCCGACGATCGCGCGGGCGGTGCGTGAGGTGTTCGAGGACGGTTCGGTGACTTCTCTCTTCGAGGAGCAGGCCTGACCTGCGGGCCCGGCTCCGGCCGGGGGTGATCGATTTTCGTGCGGCCTTCCGCGCCGGGTAGACTCCTGGGGTTGCTCGGCGAGGGAGGCCGTTCGCGTGTCGTCGCAAGGACGCGCGGGTGGGGTCTCCGTTATCGGCGCGCTCTTCGTAGCAGGCCTGTCGTGGGCCGGGTGACTCCCTGTCCAACGGAATGTCCATACGAGGAGCGCAGTCATGGCTGACGTCAACCTTTCCGCGAAGATCCGCAGCGAGTTCGGCAAGGGTGCCGCACGCCGTCTGCGCCGCGAGGAGAAGGTGCCCGCCGTCATCTACGGTCACGGCGCCGAGCCGGTGCACGTCGAGATGCCCAGCTACGACCTGATGATGGCCCTGAAGACCCCGAACGTCCTGATCAACCTGGACGTCGAGGGCAAGAAGGAGCTGGTGATCCCGAAGGCCGTGCAGCGTGAGGCCATTCGCGGCTTCCTGGTGCACATCGACCTGCTCACCGTGAAGAAGGGCGAGAAGGTCCACGTCGACGTCCCGATCCACATCGAGGGTGAGCTGGCTCCGGGGCAGCACGTGCTGGAGCACGGTCTGAACTCGCTGCCGGTCGAGGCCGAGGCGACGCACATCCCGGAGTCGGTGACGGTGTCGGTCGAGGGTCTGGCCGCGGGCGACTCGGTGCAGGCCAAGGACATCAAGCTGCCGGCCAACACCTCGCTGGCCGTGGAGGACGACGTCATCGTCATCCAGGTCCTGGCGCCGCAGGTCGAGGAGCCCGCCGACGAGGAGGCCGAGGGCGAGGAGCCCGCGGCCGAGGCGGAGAGCACGGAGGCCGCCGCGGAGTAGTCCGCGGCTTCGCCGGACGTCGGGCGACCGCCGTCCCGGGTGCCTCGGGCACGCGGGGCGGCGGTCGCCGTACTGGAGTTCTTACACGGCCGCGGAGGGCCTTCGATGACGACGAACACCGGTGGTGGCGGTCTCGTGCCGGAGGGGCCGTGGCTGATCGTGGGGTTGGGGAATCCGGGTCCGCAGTATGCGGGGAACCGGCACAACGTGGGGTTCCTGGTCGCGGATCTGCTGGCGGAGCGGATGGGCGGCCGGTTCAAGGCGCACCGGTCGCGTGCGGAGGTGTGCGAGGGGCGGGTCGGTACGCCGGGGGTGTCGAGCCGGCGGGTGGTGCTGGCGAAGCCGATGTCGTTCATGAACGTCTCGGGTGGGCCGGTGACGGCGCTGCGGGATTTCTTCAAGGTGCCCGTTGCGCGGATGGTCGTGGTGCACGACGAGTTGGACATCGGTTATGGCGCCCTGCGGTTGAAGCTGGGGGGCGGGGACAACGGCCACAACGGGCTGAAGTCGATCACGAAGTCGCTGGGTCCGGACTATCACCGGGTGCGCTTCGGGGTGGGGCGTCCGCCGGGCCGAATGGCGGTGGCGGATTTCGTGTTGCGTGATTTCTCGGGTGCGGAGCGCAAGGAGCTGGACTATTTCGTGGACCGGGCGGCCGACTCGGTCGAGTCGTTGATCGCGGATGGTCTGGAACGGGCGCAGAGTACCTACAATTCGTGAGCGCATTTCCTCGATAAGCGCACCTTTCGGGCAGTCGGTTGACCCGGGGGGCGGAATGGCTGAGTATCGCGCCATGCCCCACAGCACCGTGAGACGCAGCCGCGTCCGTCGCGCCGGTGAGAGCGCGTACGGGCTGCTGCTGGTGCTCAAGAACACCTTCATGGCGCTGTTGGCGCTGCTGCTGATGGTGGCGGGCGCGTGGGCCTCGTGGGACGCGGCGCAGCCGGCGATGCGGGCGGGTGTGGCCGAGCGGGGGACGCTGGTCGTCGAGCAGTGTGGCGAGGACCGCTGCCGGGGTGTGTTCGCGCCGGAGGGCGGGGGTGCTCGGCGCGACGGGGTGTGGGTGGCTGCGCAGGTTGCGGACGGCGGCGGTGAGCGGCTGGAGGTCGCGCTGCTTGCGGAGGGCGAGGAGGCGGTGCGTACGGATGCCGCCGGTGTGCTGTTCGCGTGGGTGCCGTTGGCGGGCGGGCTGCTGTTGGCGTCGCTGGTGCTGGCGGGCGGGCTCCGGATGCGGCGTACGGGGTGGGTGGCCGGGCTGCTGGGCGCGGCCGTGATGGTGGGGGCGTTCGTGCTGTTGTGACGTGACCTCGCGCGGCTGCCTGTGAGGTGGCGTCAGGGGGGCGTGTGGCGGCGGGTGTTGGCGGTGCGGCGGCGTTGACCGGCGGCGCCGGCGGGCTCGACACTGGATCGTTATGCCTCGCCAATGGTGCAGTGGTGATGTAAGGGGACCAGTGGGACAGTTCCCGCTTGACCGGATTCCGGGCGGCGCCGGAAGCTGTGCCGGTCACGTATCTCGCGCATCCCCCTCGCGAGCCCCCTCTTCTTCACCCGAAGTTGGTATGCCCATGCGCGCCCTTTCTTCGGCGTCCGTGGTGACGGTTGCCGCAGCGGCTTCGCTGCTGTGGGTCCCCGCCGCGTTCGCGTCCCCGCACGGTGGTTCCGGCACGGTGCGGATGCACGACGCCGCCTCGGGCCGGGAGTTGTCGGGCGCGGACCGCCAGGTCTGTTCGTTCTTCCTGGTCGCGGCGGGTTTCGACGGGCGGCAGCAGATCGGCTGGAAGGTCGTCGAGCGGGCTTCCGGCACGGTGGCCGAGACGGGTGAGCTGCTGCTGGACGGTGAGGGCTCCGGACGGAGCGGTGATCTGGCGCTGGACGAAGGCCGCTACCGGCTGGTGTGGGACCGGCGGGGGGCCGACGGCGAGGGCGGCGGCCGCCGGGCGTTCGAGGTGGACTGCGACGGTGTGCCCGTGGAGGAGACCGCGGGCGGGCCGCAGGCGTCCGCTTCGCCGTCTCCGTCCGCGTCGGCGGAGTCGGGCGCGGGTGGAGAGGACGCGGAGACCCCGGACGGCGACTCGGGCTCGACGCCCACCGCCACCGAACCCGCCGCGGAAACCACCACGGACGAGGGCGCGAGGCCCACGCCGAACGGTTCGGACGAGCGTTCCGGGGCGCCGGGAGCGCCGCGTTCCGGGGATCTGGCGGAGACGGGCTCGGAGGTTCCGGCCGGCGCGTTGGCGGCGGCCGGGGCGTCGCTGCTGGGCGCGGGCACGTATCTGGTGCTGCGCCGCCGGGAAGGGCGTGCGCAGCGGCGCTGAGCGTGGCAGGTCACGGCATGAGTCAGGGCGCCGCTCCCCCGTGGAGCGGCGCCCTGACCGGTGTGCCGGCGTGGTGTGCGCGGCGTGGTGTGCGGCCGTCAGCGCCTGGTGCGCTGGGCGGGGATGAAGGGCAGCGCGCTGGGCGTACCGGCGGTGCCGGGCGGGAGGGGGGTGCCGCCGCTGCGGTGCGGTGCGGTGTTGCCGCTCGCGCTGTCGCCGTCGTGCCGGCTGCCGCCGTCGGTTCGGCCGCTTTCGGCGGGGCCGCGTTCGGTTCGGCTGCGTTCGGTTCGGCTGCGTTCGGTTCGGCTGCGTTCGGCCGCGGTGACGAGGTCGTCGAGGAGCGGGCCGGTCGTGGTGGCCGGGCGGGTGCGGCCGCCGGCGAGGACGAGGGTCACCAGGGGTGAGGCGAGCGCGGCGACGCCGCACAGACCTATGCCGACTCCGGTGAGTGCCAGAGCTTTCACAGCTACCTCCATGACGCCCCGGCGGAGGGCGGTTCTCGAGGTGTGTCGGGGGGATGGGGGTTCGTGGGGTGGGAG
>NZ_JAVREQ010000047.1:0-12155 GCF_031845485.1 Streptomyces hazeniae | reverse complement strand
GCACTTCACGCTCTGGCACCTCACCGCGGCCGGTTCGGGACTACTTGAGACCGGTCAGGGCGATGCCCCGGACGAAGTAGCGCTGGGCGAAGACCAGGATCAGCGCGGTGGGCACGAACATGATCACCGACCCGGCCGCGGTGAGGTGCCAGAGCGTGAAGTGCTCCTGGTTGAACAGGGTCAGCCCGACCGGGATGGTGCGCATGTCCTCGGTGGTGGTGGCCACCAGCGGCCACAGGAACTCGTTCCACTGGAAGACGAAGGTGAACAGCCCCAGCACCGCCAGGGCGGGCTTGACCTGCGGCAGCACCACCCGCCGGTACACGGCGAACTCGGAGGCGCCGTCCACGCGCCCGGCGTCCAGCAGGTCGTCCGGGATGGGCTGGATGAACTGCCGCATCAGGAAGATGCCGAAGCCGTCCATGACGAACGGCAGGATCAGCGCCTGGTAGCTGTTGAGCCAGCCCAGGTTGGACATCATCACGTACAGCGGGATCATCCGCACGAACAGCGGGATCATCAGCGTCGCCAGGATCGCCACGAAGATCGTGTTCTTCAGCGGGAAGTCGAACTTGGCGAAGACGTAGCCGATCATCGGGTCGAAGACCAGGTGGGCGATCGTGATGCCGCCCGCGACGACCAGGCTGTTGATGATGAAGTTCCCGAACGGCGCCTCCTCGAAGAGCGTGACGTAGTTGCCCCACTGCGGGGTCTCCGGGAGCAGCACCGCCTCGCCGGACAGCGTCTCGCCCTCCGTCTGGAGCGACAGCGTCAGCATGTACAGCAGCGGCACGATGGTGACCGCGCTCGCCGCGAGCAGCGTCACGTAGACCGCGATCCGGCCGAACCGGGTCATCAGTACTGCACCTCCCCACGGCGGCCGGCGCGCAGCTGCACGGCGGTGAACGCGATGATGACGAACAGCAGCAGCACCGACAGGGCCGAGGAGTAGCCGAAGTCGCGGCTGCGGAAGGCGACCTCGAAGACGTGGAAGACGTACAGGTCGGTGGCGTCGGCCGGGCCGCCGTTGGTGATGATGTACGCCTGGCCGAAGGCCTGGAGGCCGGAGATCACGGCCATCACCGAGACGAACAGGGTGGTGGGCGCGAGCAGCGGCAGCGTGATGCGCCAGAACTGCTGCCACTGGTTGGCGCCGTCGATGGTGGCCGCCTCGTAGTAGACCTCCGGGATGCCCTGCAGGCCGGCGAGGAAGAGGATCATGGTGTACCCGGCGATCTGCCAGAGGGTGACCAGGATGATGGTGGCGAGGGGGTCGGTGTTGAGCCAGGCCTGGGTGGGCAGCCCGAACTCGGTGAGCATCCGGTTGAGGATGCCCAGCTGGGGGTCGAGGATGTTGCGCCACAGCAGGCCGACGACGGCGACCGAGGTCAGGTACGGCACCAGCAGCGCCAGCCGGATCAGGGTGCGGCCGCGCAACGGCCGGTTGACCAGCAGCGCCAGCGCCAGGCCCAGGACGATCGCGCCGACGGTGGTGCCGACCGCGAAGATCAGGGTGACGCTGAAGGAGTTCCGGACGGAGGGGTCACCGAAGGCGTCGACGTAGTTGCCGAGCCCGCTGAACTCGTCCGCCTGCGGCCCGGAGTGCATGCTGGTGTTCACGATGTCCGCGATCGGCATGTAGAAGAAGAGCGCGAAGAAGAGCAGGGCGGGCGTGAGGAAGAGGTAGGCGGTGCGGGCCCTGCGGGCCTGCAGCGTGCCGCCCCTCGGCCGCCGCGGCGCGGGCCGCGGCGGCCTGGGTGACCTCTCCCGTACGGCGGTCTTGAGCGCCATGCGCGGCTACCCCTCGATGATCCGGCGGCCGGCGGCCAGGTAGGCGTCCAGCGCCTCGTCGACGGGCGTGCGTTCCATGACGACCCCCTGGTAGAGCTTCTTCCACACGTCCACGGAGATCTCTCCGTAGTGGCCGGTGAGGTACAGGCCCTCGTGCGCGTCGCGGGCGTAGGACAGGCCCTGGGCGAACTGCCGGGTGACCGTGTCCTTCTGTACGACCGGGTCCTCGGCCCAGGACTTGCGGGGCATGAGCATGCCGGACTGCCGGGTGACGGCGAGTTCCGTCTTGAGCGTGGTCAGACGCTTGATGAGGTCCCAGGACAGGTCCGGGCGCCGGGCCTTCTTCGGAATGAGGACCGACGTGCCGGCGAGGATGGTCGCCTGCTCCTTCTTCTTCGGCGCCTGTGCGACGCCCAGCTCCAGATCGGGACTGGACTTGGCGATGGGCTCCAGGTCCCACGGACCCGAGACGATCATCGCGGCCCGCTTGGCGGAGAGCAGCTTCTGCGGGCCGGAGTAGTCCGTGCCGGGCGTCGGAACGGGTGAGACCTTGTGCTTGTGCACCAGGTCGGTCTGGAACTGCAGGGCCTCACGTGCCGCGTCGCGGGGGGTCAGGAGCTTCCCCGTCTTCGGGTCGTACTCGCGCACGCTGTTCTGGAGCATCCACGGCCAGGCGTACGACGGGTCCTGGTTGAGGGCGATGCCGTGCACGCCGCCGCCGGTGAGCTCCCGGGAGACCTCGACGACCTCGTCCCACGTCGCGGGCGGCCGGACACCCGCCTCATCGAACATCTGCTTGTTGTAGAGCAGCAGGCTGCACGTCTGGTGCAGCTGGATGCCGTACACCTCGCCCTTGTGCGAGTTGTGTTCGACGGCGGCGGTCTGCCAGTCGTCCGGGAAGCCCATCTCGGCGCCGTCCCGTTCGATGTACTTCTGCAGGCTGAGCGCGTCGCCACTGAGCGCGAACTCCTGCACCCACCCTCCGGGCTCCTCCATCAGGTCCGGCACGTTGCCGGACTGGAAGTCGGTGAGGATGCGGGTGCGCATGTCCGGCCACTGGTACTTCTGCATGCGGACGGTGACGCCGTGGGCCTTCTCGAACTCCTTGACGACCTGCTGGTACGGCGCGTAGTCGTGGCCGGGATTCCAGTAGACGGTGAAGTCCCCGCCGCCCGCACCGTCGGTGTCGGGGGCGCCGGAGCCGCACGCGGACAGCGGCAGCGCCGCCGCCGCACCTCCCGCCAGTGCGAGGACCCTGCGCCTGCTCAGTGAGGACTCAGTGGCGGGCGGACGGGCGGACGCGGAGCTGTGAGCGGGCATGGATTGCTCCTCTCGACGCACGCTTCATCGCGGTGCGTTGACCATTGCCGCTTGCCGGGCGGCACGGCGTCAACCCTTCGTACGTACCCGGTCGCGTTGCGCGAGCGCGGCCCCGCCGCGGATCTCACCCCTTTGACCCGTATCGGTGCTTTATCGGGCGGTGTGCGAGCGCCCGCGGGCGGGGCCTGCCCTGGTCACGTGCCGAGGGGCCTGCGAGGATCGCTGCCATGACCAACGATCGACTCCGCGACGTCTACGTCGTCGACGCCGTCCGCACCCCCGTCGGCAAGTACGGCGGTGCCCTGGCCGGTGTGCGCCCGGACGACCTGGCCGCCCACGTCGTACGGGCGCTGGTGGACCGTACGCCGCACCTGGACCCCGCGCGCCTCGACGACGTCGTCTTCGGCAACGCCAACGGCGCCGGCGAGGAGAACCGCAACGTCGGCAGGATGGCCGTACTACTGTCCGGGCTGCCGCTGAGCGTGCCCGGCAGCACCGTGAACCGGCTGTGCGCGTCCGGCCTGGAGGCCGTCGTACAGGCGGCGCGGGCGGTCGCGGTCGGCGACGCCACCGCGGTGATCGCCGGCGGTGTGGAGTCGATGAGCCGCGCCCCGTGGGTGATGCCCAAGCCGGAGCGCGCCTTCCCCGCCGGGGCGCCGGAGACGTTCTCCACCACGCTGGGCTGGCGGATGGTGAACCAGCGGATGCGCCCGGAGTGGACCGTCTCCCTCGGCGAGGGCGCCGAGCTGGTCGCCGACAAGCACCGCATCGGCCGCGAGGCGCAGGACGTCTTCGCCGCCGCCAGCCACGAGAAGGCGGCCCGCGCCTGGAAGGACGGCCTCTACGACCGGGAGGTGGTCCCGTACGAAGGCGTCGACCTGCCGCGCGACGAGACCATCCGCGACGGCAGCTCGCCGGAGACCCTCGCCAAGCTCAAGCCGGTCTTCCGCAAGGACGGCACCGGCACCGTCACGGCCGGGAACTCCTCGCCGCTCAACGACGGCGCCGCTGCGCTGCTGCTCACCGACGAGGAGGGCCTGGCGGCCACCGGCCGCGAACCCCTGGCCCGTATCCGCGCCTCGGCCGTCACCGGCATCGAGCCGCAGCTCTTCGGCCTGGGCCCGGTGGAGGCCGTGCGCAAGGCCCTGGCCAAGGCCGGGCGCGACTTCGGCGACCTGCGCACCGTCGAACTGAACGAGGCGTTCGCCGCCCAGGCGCTCGGGTGTCTGGCCGAGTGGCCGCAACTCGATCCCTCGCTCGTCAACCCGCGCGGCGGCGCGATCGCGATCGGGCACCCGCTCGGCGCCTCCGGCGCCCGTATCACCGGCGCGGTGGCGCACCAGCTCGCCGCGGCGGGCTCCGGCACGGGCCTGGCGGCGCTGTGCATCGGCGTGGGGCAGGGGCAGGCCCTGGTCCTGGAACGCTGAGCTCCTGGAACGCTGACGCCCGGGCGGGGCGCCCCGGCAGCCCGGCGCCCCGCCCGACCGGCGGCTCAGCGACCCCGGGCGCTCCGTCCGGTCGGCGCCTTCGCCAGCTCGGGCGAGGAGGTGTCCAGCGGCACAGCCCAGGAGCGGACCATGCCCAGCTCCACCGCCTGCCGGGGCAGCAGGGCCTCCAGCAGCCAGTCGGTGGCGACGCGGATCCGGTTCCCGGGCATCGCCGCCAGGTGGTAGCCCCGGGTGACCGCGTTGGCGAGCGGACCGGACAGCGGGATGCCGAACGGGTTCGCCGCGCCCTGCACCCCGCCCAGGTCGACGGTGAACCCGAGGTCGTGGTGCTTGTACGGGCGCCGCACACCGCGCCCGTAGGCGGCCGCCAGGTTGCGTCCGGCGAGCTTGCCCTGCCGCCACGCGTGCTGGGCGGTCATCGGGGTGAACTCCCCCGGCCGGGTCAGATCGGGCACGGCGGCCGCGTCGCCGCAGGCCAGCACCTCAGGGTGACCGGGCACCGTCAGGTACTCGTCCACCACCAGGCGGCCCTTCTCGGTGGGCAGCCCCAGGTCCTCGACGAGCGGGTCGGGCCGCACCCCCACACACCAGATCAGCGACCGGGTCGGCACGAAGGCCCCGTCGTCCAGCAGCACGCCGTCGTGGGTCGCCTCCTTGACCGAGGTCCGCGTCCGCACGTCCACGCCGCGCCGCCGCAGCACCCGGTCGGCGGTCGCGGACAGCCGCCGGTCCAGGCCGGGCAGCACCCGGGGCGCCACGTCCAGCAGCATCCACCGCGGGTGCTCCACGAGTCCGCCGCCCCGGCCGGCGGACCGGTTGTGCTGCCGGGCGAGGGAATCCGTGAACAGCTTGCCGTGCGCGGCCACCTCGGTGCCGGTGTATCCGGCACCCACCACCACGAACGTCGAGCGCGCCGCCTGCTCGCCGGGGTCGTCGCTGTCGGCCGCCATGGCCAGTTGGCGCGTGATGTGGTCACGCAGGTACAGCGCCTCCGGCATCGCGCGGAAGCCGTGCGCGTGCTCGGCGACGCCGGGGATCGGCAGCAGCTTGTTCACGCTGCCCACGGACAGCAGCAGCCGCTCGTAGGACAGCTCACCCTCGCCGCCCTCCGGGTCGGTGTAGCGCACCCGCCGCTCCGACAGGTCCACGCCGTGCACCTCCCCCAGCACCAGCCGCACGCCGGGCAGGGTCCCGGCCAGCGACACCGATACCCGCCGCGGCTCCAGGACGCCGGAGGACACCTCCGGCAGCAGGGGCAGGTAAAGGAAGTAGTCGTGGGGGTTCACCAGCACGATCTCCGCCGCCCCGCGGAGCTTCCGGGACAGCGTGCGGGCGGCGCGGTAGCCGGCGAACCCGGCTCCGACGACGACGATGCGGGACCTGCTCACGTGCACTCCCTGTCCTGCGGGTCCGGGTTCAGGCCTCCCGCGGTTCCCGCGCCCCGGCCCGCCAAACGCCCGCCACCCCCTCCCGCCCGCCCAGCGAGGCGGGCAGGGGGTGCACATCCACCCCCTGGAGTGCGGTATTGTTCTTCGTGCCGGTCGGCGAGCGGATCTTCCCGCAGCCGCCCAGGACACCGGGACGTGGCGCAGCTTGGTAGCGCACTTGACTGGGGGTCAAGGGGTCGCAGGTTCAAATCCTGTCGTCCCGACGGTGTGGAATGGCCTACTGCCGGGAGATGAATCTCCTGGTCAGTGGGCCTTTTTCACGCCTGGAGACGCTGCTAGCGGAAGACGCGGAGATGGCGTTGTCGAGGCTGCTCTGGGACCAGTTTGGGACCAGGGGCCGTCTTGGGCGACTTGAGGTGCTCACTGAGCGCCGCCCCGGCACGGTCGATCGAACGGTGGTCTGGGTGCAGATAGCGCTGTGTGGTGCTGAGCGAGCCGTGCCCGGCGATCTTCCGCAGCACATGCAACGGCACGCCAGCGTCGGCCATCCACGTCAGTCCCGTGTGCCTCAGGTCGTGCCGCCGCAGATGCTGGAACCCCAGCCGGACGACGACCTCGTCCCAGTGCGTGGCATCTCGCAGCACCGCGGTCGAGATCCGCCCGCCGCGGGGCCCGGTAAAAAGGCGAGCCATGGGGTCGCCTCCCACCGCAGCAATACGCTCGACGACCAAAGGCCGAATCTCCGGGATGATCGGGACAAGCCGACGGCGCTTACCCTTCGTGCCCTTGTCCACCAGACCGCCCGGCGAGGGAGTCGTCTGCCTGCACAGGTTCCACACCCATGCTTTGCTGTCGATGTCGCCCGCTCGCACACCCGACACTTCTCCGATGCGTGTCGCGGTGCAGGCGGCGAACCGCACCACTGCCCCCCATCCTTCAAACTCGCCGGAAGACTGCGCGACGAGCGCGTTAGCCAAGCGGTCCAAGGATTGCCAATCGGGAAGGGCTAGCGACCGTGGATCGTCCAGTTCATCCTCGGCGCGCTTGTACTCTAGTTGCCGCCCGGAGACTCGTGCCGGATTCACATCGATAATGCCGTCTCTTACCGCCTGTTGCATCCCCGGACCAAGGCAGCCAAGCTGTTCTTGACCGACGAACGACTGCACCCGTCCGCTATCCACCCGTAGACGGCTCGGTCCACTGCCCCGTTCGTAATCAAGTGCACGGGGATATGCCCTAGAGACGGGAGTACACGCAACTTCCAGCCTGCGCGGTATGGATCCATTGTTTTGGACTCCAATCCACGCATGGCAAGGTCCCATTCCTCCTGCCCATAGCCGGCCAGGGACATGGTCGCGAGATCCGGCGCAACACCACGGGCCGCGGCACGCCGCATACGCTGAAGCCATTCTGCGGCGCGCTCCTCCGTGGGGAGCATCTCCGACCGGGAGCGTCTCTTCTTCGTATGCGGATCGAACCATCGAACCCTCGCCCTGTAGGGATTCGGACTTCCTGCACGAAACTCGACATCCTCCGACAGCTTGACACCCATAGGCGGATTCGCGTTATTCAAGAGGCATCCTGAGCGGGATCGATACGGCGAGCTGCAAGCCATGACTCGACGTCGCGGGCACTGTACATGGTCACCCTCGACGAAAGACGGGTGAAGGGCGGCCCTTGGGGCGGCTTTGCAGTTCGCCACCTACGGAGCGTCGAGGCGTCCACGCTCAGCAGTTCCGCGCATTCTTCTGTCGTACCAGCCGCCACGCAGGGAACCAGATTGCCACCCGAAGGGATGAGGCCGGCGGGTCCTGGCGGGCGCTGACGTCCTGGGACCAGGCGCTCGTGCTGCTGGTCTTCCTTGCCAAGGGCGACACCTTCGCCGAGCTCGGAGCCCACTTCGGCATCGGCACCGAGACCGCCCGCCGATACGTGGGCGAGGGCATCGCCGCCCTCACACCACTCGCGCCGACCCTGACCGAGGCCATCGACGCCTCCGGCGAGTCCCGCCGCCTGCTGCTGGACGGAACCCTCATCCCGCTGTGGCGCTGCGACGCGCTGGCCACCGAGACCAACCCCGACCCGCTGTACAACGCCAAGCACCGCGAGCACGGCATGAACGTTCAGGCCCTCACCGACACATCCGGTGAGCTGGTCTTCCTCGGCGAAGCCAGAGTGGGTTCAACGCACGATCTGACCGCCGCCCGTCTGGACGGGATCGTCGCCGCGGCCACCGACGCGGATGTGGAGACCTCCGCCGACTCCGGCTACCAGGGCGCCGTCGGCACCATCCGCACCCCGGTCAAGCGCCCGAAGGGCAAGGGCCACAACGGATGGGAGAAACTGGCCAACACCGCCCTCGCCCGACTCCGAGCACCCGTCGAGCGGGCATTCGCGGCGCTGAAACGCTGGCGTGTGCTGGACACCGTGCGCATCAGCCCGAACCGCGTCACCGCACCCCTCCAGGCGATCTTCGCGATCCACCAAAAACGATCTTCACTCGCCAGGGCGTAGATGAGATCCGCTCAGTGATGGAGGCCTACAGCCGCCTGATACACCAGGTCATGGCGTGACCTCTACGATCCCCTAAGAGCTTGTCTCATTTGGCGAGTCTGCGGTAGCAGATGAAGGTGCAGGCGATGCTGGTGAAGGCGAGGAAGTGGTCGGCTTTGCGTTCGTAGCGTCGGTGGAGGCGGCGGCAGCCGGCGAGCCAGGCCATGGTGCGTTCGATGACCCACCGGTGGCGGCCCAGTCGCTGGGAGGTCTCGACGCCCTTGCGGGCGATGCGGTGGGTGATCCCGCGTCCGCGTAACCAGCGCCGCAGGTGGGCGTAGTCGTAGCCCTTGTCGCCGTGCAGCTTGTCCGGCCGGCGACGTCGCCGCCCGCGCGGTGATCGGATCGGCGGTATCCCCTTGACCAGGGGTATCAGCGCCTGGCTGTCGTGGGTGTTGGCGCCAGAGATGCCGACGGACAGGGGCAGGCCGGTGCGGTCGGTGATCAGGTGGATCTTCGACCCCTTCTTGCCTCGATCCACAGGATTCGGACCCGTCAGTGCCCCCCTTTGAGGGCCCTCATGTTCACCGAGTCGATCGCGCAGCGCGTCCAGTCCAGCTCTCCCCGACCACCGAGCTCGTCGAGGACCACGCGGTGGAGCTTGGCCCACACTCGTGCCTTCGACCACTCGGTGAACCGGCGGTGAGCCGTCGGCCCCGACGGGCCGAACGAAGGCGGAAGCTGCCGCCAGGTGCAGCCCGTCGTGGCCACGAAGATGATCGCCGCCAGCACTTCCCGGTCGCCGTACCGCCGACGGCCCCCGCCCTGCGGACGGGAAGGCGCCACCGGCACCACCCGCTGGAACAGCTCCCACAACTCATCCGGCACCAGACGCTCAACGATCACCACGGCAGCAGGCTACCGACCGTCAGGCCAAATGAGACGAGCTCTAAGACGCCATTTCACTTGGCGTGATCTTGCGGCAGTCTGGGGTGATGACTGCTGCGCTTGTCGAGCGGATGGCGCCGGAAGACCTGTGGTCCTTGTTCCAGCGGGTGGTGCCGCCTGCGCCGGTTCGCCCGCAGGGTGGAGGGCACCGTCGGCGTGGGGACCGCGAAGTGCTGGCCGCGATCATCTTTGTGGCCACCTCGGGCTGTACCTGGAACCAACTGCCGCCGGGCTTCGGACTGTCAGGTGTGACCGCGTTCCGGCGGTTCACCGAGTGGACAGAGGCGAGGGTCTGGGCCAAGCTCCATCGCCTGGTCCTGGACGAACTCGGCGCCAGGGGTGAGCTGGACTGGTCGCGGTGCGCGATCGACTCCGTCAGCGTCCGGGCCCTCAAAGGGGGCAGCTGACGGGACCGAATCCGACCGACCGCGGCAAGAAGGGATCGAAAATCCACCTCATCGTCGACCGCCAGGCCTTCCGCTGTCGGTCGGCATCTCCGCCGCCAACCTCCACGACAGCCAGGCCCTCATCCCGCTGTTCCGCGGCATCCGGCCTATTCGCTCCCGCCGCGGCCCACGGCGCCGACGGCCCGGCAAACTGCACGGCGACAAAGGCTACGACTACCGACACCTGCGACGATGGCTCGCGTCTCGTGGCATAGGGCACCGTCTGGCCCGCAAGGGCATTGAGTCGTCCCGGCGCCTGGGCCGGCACCGCTGGGTTGTGGAGCGGACCGTGTCCTGACTGTCCGGATGTCGCCGCCTGCACCGCCGCTACGAGCGCAAGCCGGAGCACTTCCTGGCCTTCACCGCCATCGCCGCAACCCTCATATGCCACCGCAGACTGGCCAAGTGAAATGACGTCTAAGTAGGTACTTGAATGCCAACATCCTCTCGCCTCGGACTCCTGCGGGATCCGGACTTCGGCCGCCTGTTTGCTGCCACCGCGCTCGGCCAGCTGGGAGATCGCATCATCTTTCTGGCCCTTCCGCTGGTGGCCATCATGGCGCTGGACGCCGATGAGTTCCAGGTCGGGTTGCTGACCACGATGACCACCGCGGGTTCCCTCCTGGTCGGGCTGCCGGCGGGGGCGTGGGTGGACCGTATGCGGAAGCGGTCGGTGATGATCAGCACCGATATAGCAAGGTCTCTGGCCCTCCTGACGATCCCGGTGGCCTGGTCGGCGGACCTGCTGACGATCTGGTGGCTCTACGCCGTCGCCCTGTTCCACGGGATTCTGACCGTCTTCTTCGATGTCGCCTACATCAGCTACCTCCCACATCTGGTGGGACGAAGCCATCTCGTCGAGGGGAACTCGAAACTCTCGGCGATCCGCTCGGTAACCAGCATCAGTGGGCCCTCGATCGCGGGGCCGATGGTGGGGTGGGTCGGAGCCCCTGCGACAGTCCTGGCGAGTTCGATCGGGATGGCCATGTCGGGTCTGCTCTCGATGAGCATCCGGACCCGCGAGCAGAAGCCGGAGCCCAGTGAACGCCCGCAATTGGGCCGGGAGATCAAGGAAGGGCTCAGGTTCGTCCTCAAGTATCCCGCGCTGCGCGCGATCGTCCTGGGGGATGGAATTTTCAATCTCTTCCTGGTCATGTATCAAGCCATGCTGCTCGTCTTCCTGGACAGGGAGATTGGCCTCGACTCCTTCGAGATCGGTCTCATCCTGTCAGGCATGGGGTGCGGCGCCCTGCTGGGTGCGCTACTGGCCACCAGGATCTCCCGGCGGGTCGGTCACGGCCCGGTCATCTGGATCGCGCCCCTGGTCACGTGTCCGCTGACGGCGTTGATGCCGATGGCGCAGCCGGGCTGGAGCGTGTATGTGGCCGCCGTCGGGCTCGCCTCGCTTTCGATGGGCGGAGTGGTCCGTGTGGTGGCTCAGTCGAGCTTCCAGCAGGCCCTCACGCCGGATCATCTCCTGGGCCGCATGAGCGCGACGGCCCGGTTCGTGTCCTGGGGTGGCATTCCGCTCGGCGGCTTTCTGGGCGGGGTCTCGGGGTCAGCTTTCGGAGCGAAGACCACGCTGTGGATCGGTGTCGTGGGGATGACGCTGAGCATCATCCCGAACGTCCTGTCCCCGTTGCGCACCATGCGCGAACTGCCCGAGCGGATTGACACCGCTCTGCTGCCCGAGCCCGACCGCCGGAGGTAGGCATGCGTGTCGGAGTGCGCATTC
This sequence comes from Streptomyces hazeniae, assembly GCF_031845485.1. Classification (NCBI taxonomy): domain Bacteria; kingdom Bacillati; phylum Actinomycetota; class Actinomycetes; order Kitasatosporales; family Streptomycetaceae; genus Streptomyces; species Streptomyces hazeniae. The sequence goes on along the minus strand of NZ_JAVREQ010000047.1, from coordinate 586 downwards.
TCCCGTCAGAGCACTGGAAGTCCGCTAGGCATGCCTGGCGTCTCGCCGACGAGATGGGATTCGAGCATGCGTGGACGTACGACCATGTGGCCTGGCGCGAGCGCATGGGGTCCACCTGGTATGCGGCGATGCCCACGCTCGCGGCCACTGCGGGAGTCACCGAGAGAATCCAACTGGGAACCTTGGTGTCCTCGCCCAACTTCCGTCACCCCGTGCCTTTCGCGAAAGAGATTGTGACGCTGGACGATCTGTCGGACGGGCGTTTCATCCTGGGTCTTGGAGCCGGATCGGGTGGGGTCGACGCAGAGGTCACGGGGAACGCTCCGTGGTCGGCGGCCGAGCGGTCCGCGAGGTTCCAGGAATTCGTCGAGCTGACGGACAAGCTGCTTCGTACCGAAACCACCGACCACGCGGGGGTGCCTCTATGTCTTTCGTCAAGTGTTGGCGGGGGTGCGGGGTTGAACCGTTCCGGGTCTGATGGAGGCTCGATTCCCTGAGAGGATCGAGTCATGACCCGTCCGTCCCCCTACCCTCCCGAGCTTCGTGAGCGTGCGGTCCGCATGGTCGCGGAGGTCCGCCCGAACTA
>NZ_JAVREQ010000046.1:0-16510 GCF_031845485.1 Streptomyces hazeniae | reverse complement strand
TAGTTCGGGCGGACCTCCGCGACCATGCGGACCGCACGCTCACGAAGCTCGGGAGGGTAGGGGGACGGACGGGTCATGACTCGATCCTCTCAGGGAATCGAGCCTCCATCAGACCCGGAACGGTTCATCCCCGACAGGCCCAGGTGCCGCAGTGCGTTCCGCTTGAGCGGCAGCACGCCCATCAGGGCCTGATCGATCGTGCCGACAGCCAGTGGCGCCAGGATGCCCCGCCCGCGACTGCGCAGCCAGCGCCCCGCCTCGACGGAAACCCGTGCGTCCCGCCCGGCACCCGCTTCGCAGTCGGACAGCACACGCGGCTCAGGGACATCCGCGGCCCTATCAGGCTGCGGCTCGGTATAGGGAAGGTGCAGATCGGCCGCACCGTGCAACAGGGTCAGCTGGGCCGGGTCCAGCAGGTTCTGCTTCGCGAACGCCACGAGCCTGCCGTACATCTGGTTCGCTGTGGCCTGAGTGGGCAGGGCGAAGAACAGCCCAGTGCTTCCGCAGGCCGTTCCCATCAGCGACGCGGCGTACAACGCCGTCTCCGTCTTGCCGTCTCCAGTCGGCGCCGTCACCAGCAGGATTCCCGGCTCTTGCAGGCTAATGCCGGACAGACCTTCTGCCACGCTCAGTTGCAGGGGGTAGGGCGATTGGATGCCGGGAAACAGGTCACGGAACCCGCCTGTCTTGAAAGCTGCCTGTCCCAGGCCGGCGTCCTCCAGCAAAGTGGACGCCATGCGTTCCGCGTTGCGCGCGTGGAGGCGCAGTGAGGGGAAAGAGCCGAAGTTCCTCTGCGTCTCAATCACCTTCTGCTGTGCTTCGATCACGTGCTCCTGACTGGCGATCCAGTCGGAGACAATCACCGCCCCCGTGACCACGGCCGCTGTGATCGGCGACATCGCACGGCAGTCCGGCACCGTGGGGCGCCCCAGCACCTCGTACAGAGCCTCGGTGTGCTGCTGACGCTGCTCCGCCCATGTGCCGGAGCCGAGCTCGGGCATACGGGCCAGCGGGGCATGTAGATCCCGCGGGTCGCTGTCCGATGGATACCGCCCATGGTGGCCGCCCAGGATCTGGGCCACTTGCACTGACAAGAGCTTTGCCAGACGCCCCCCTGAGGTGGGGTAGCCGAGCTGGGTCAGCAGTTGTGGCAGGGCCGCGTGAGTTGCGCTCTCGTGGCGCGTTCTACCGGCCTTGGCATCGCCCTGCCGGTCGTGTGCGTAACCCGCCTCAGTGAGGAAGCCGCAGTGAGCGGACCTCCCCTTGAGGATCATGTCCTGAAACTGCGGCATGATCTTTCCCAGGTCGTGCAGTCCTGTCCAGAACATGACGGCCCGTTTCGCCTCTGACGGATCCGAACCCAAGGCCGTGGCGATCCGCCTGCGCTGCCTTTCAGACAACACGTGGTCCCATACCGCTCCACACACCATCGCCGAGTCGATGAGGTGCCCAATGACGGGGTACGGCTCGACCAGTCCCTCGGATTTCCCGCACAGTCGCACATCGACCACGCCGCGCCCTCCCAAATGCGTTTCGTCAGCGACGGGAACTCCATCACACGCCTCTGACACCATGGGACGGTGATGACGATGCTCAGTGGTCAAGGAATGGCAAAGCCCCACTAACACCACAGGTCAGGAAGTGTGGTCCCCGCGCGAGTGGGGGTGTCCCGTGGCGCAGGGTGTGGGCGCTCATCACGACGCCGTGGTCCCCGCGCGAGCGGGGGTGTCCCGATCCTGAGCGTTTCGAGGCTGCCGCCGCCCTCGTGGTCCCCGCGCGAGCGGGGGTGTCCCGGTCACCGCCGACACCGCCGCGCCACACCTGGTGTGGTCCCCGCGCGAGCGGGGGTGTCCCGACGATCAACGGGAGGGGACGCAGCCATGGCGTGTGGTCCCCGCGCGAGCGGGGGTGTCCCGTCCGTACGTGCGCCCGGCCGCGTCTTCCGCTGGTGGTCCCCGCGCGAGCGGGGGTGTCCCGGCATCGTGGGTCACGTGCAGATCGTCCCGCTGGTGGTCCCCGCGCGAGCGGGGGTGTCCCGCGCGACGTCGTCCCAACGGGAGGCGCTGTGAGGTGGTCCCCGCGCGAGCGGGGGTGTCCCGGATTTCAACGAGCGCATCGAGCACGCGGTCGGGTGGTCCCCGCGCGAGCGGGGGTGTCCCGTAGGCGGCGGCGCCGGGAGTGGAGTAGTAGTCGTGGTCCCCGCGCGAGCGGGGGTGTCCCGGTGGAGGTGGAGGCGGGCGGCACGATCGAGGAGTGGTCCCCGCGCGAGCGGGGGTGTCCCGTTGCCGCGGAAGACGGCGGTGCGGGTGAAGGCGTGGTCCCCGCGCGAGCGGGGGTGTCCCGCCGTGACACCACCGGCCCGCCGCCACGCAGTCGTGGTCCCCGCGCGAGCGGGGGTGTCCCGGCCCTCGGTGCCGGATTCGACCAGGAACGCGGGTGGTCCCCGCGCGAGCGGGGGTGTCCCGCCCGCTGGTCCGGGCACGCGCTGCTGCGGATGGTGGTCCCCGCGCGAGCGGGGGTGTCCCGTCGCGGACCTCCTGGCGCAGCCGCTCGTGCTTGTGGTCCCCGCGCGAGCGGGGGTGTCCCGCCGTTGTACTTGTCCGCGTTCTCTACGGATTCGTGGTCCCCGCGCGAGCGGGGGTGTCCCGGCGACGTCCATCATCAGCTTGTCGCCGTCCACGTGGTCCCCGCGCGAGCGGGGGTGTCCCGACCCGGACGGTCGCGATCTGGAACGGCATCGTGTGGTCCCCGCGCGAGCGGGGGTGTCCCGCCGTGCGGGTGGTGCCCAACGCGGCCGCTGTGGTGGTCCCCGCGCGAGCGGGGGTGTCCCGGACGAACGCGAATTCGGCGGCTACGGCTGGGGGTGGTCCCCGCGCGAGCGGGGGTGTCCCGCTGTTCTGCCACTCCTCGCGTTCGGATGTGTGGTGGTCCCCGCGCGAGCGGGGGTGTCCCGACTTCCTCGCCGCATCCGAGGGATGCAGTTCAGTGGTCCCCGCGCGAGCGGGGGTGTCCCGTCCCTGCCGCCGGTGTCGACGTAGCCGCGGAAGTGGTCCCCGCGCGAGCGGGGGTGTCCCGTCGGAGCGCACGCGGTGCGAGGTACGCATTCAGTGGTCCCCGCGCGAGCGGGGGTGTCCCGCAGCAGCCGAAGCAGGAACTGAGGCAGCCGAAGTGGTCCCCGCGCGAGCGGGGGTGTCCCGCCGGTGCTGCCGGAGTTCGTGCCGTGGCGGGCGTGGTCCCCGCGCGAGCGGGGGTGTCCCGGACGATCCGGTGACGCGCTGGGTCGGCCTGGAGTGGTCCCCGCGCGAGCGGGGGTGTCCCGCGCGAGAGATCGGCCTTGACGGAAGTCCTGGCGTGGTCCCCGCGCGAGCGGGGGTGTCCCGTCGTGCGCGGTGGTCTGCTTCGCGGTGTGGTGGTGGTCCCCGCGCGAGCGGGGGTGTCCCGCCGGGAGACGATCACCGTCAGCGCCGGCAGCAGTGGTCCCCGCGCGAGCGGGGGTGTCCCGCCATCGGGTCTCCAGACGAGAAACGCCCCGGCGTGGTCCCCGCGCGAGCGGGGGTGTCCCGCCGCTGCACAACCGTCATGCCGTGGTCCCCGCGCGAGCGGGGGTGTCCCGGTAGGTGAGTACGGCGAGGACGCGGCGGTGTCGTGGTCCCCGCGCGAGCGGGGGTGTCCCGGTGGGGATCGTCGTCCCGCCGACCTTCCAGCCGTGGTCCCCGCGCGAGCGGGGGTGTCCCGCCGTGGATGGAGCCGGCGAACACCTCGGAGCAGTGGTCCCCGCGCGAGCGGGGGTGTCCCGATCAAACTCTGCTCTCGGCCCGCCACTTGCAAGTGGTCCCCGCGCGAGCGGGGGTGTCCCGTCCTCTTCGGCACAGACGGACGACAGATCGAGGTGGTCCCCGCGCGAGCGGGGGTGTCCCGCCGGTGTCCGGCCCCCAGGTGTCCTCGTACGCGTGGTCCCCGCGCGAGCGGGGGTGTCCCGGCGAAGTCGTCCGTCCTGTACGACCTTTGACGGTGGTCCCCGCGCGAGCGGGGTGTCCCGCTAGGGCAGGAGCTGCCCCAGGCTGGGGCAGGGTGGTCCCCGCGCGAGCGGGGGTGTCCCGCCGGGCGCCGACGCCCTGCTGTGCCTGATCGCGTGGTCCCCGCGCGAGCGGGGGTGTCCCGACGTCGTTCGCGACCTCGCCGGACAGTCCCAGGTGGTCCCCGCGCGAGCGGGGGTGTCCCGCCGTGCCCACGGTGCGGCTGACCCTCATGGCCGTGGTCCCCGCGCGAGCGGAGGTGTCCCGGCGGAGCGCAAGCGCCGCCGCGAGGCGGAGAGGTGGTTCCCCGCGCGAGCGGGGGTGTCCCGATGACGGCGTCCCAGCCGGTGACGTCCAGGGTGTGGTCCCCGCGCGAGCGGGGGTGTCCCGCAGCAGACGTACGACGGCCGCGGCTGCGACTGGTGGTATCCGCGCGAGCGGGGGTGTCCCGGCCGGCCTGTTCGCCGTCGACTGCCCGGACCGTGGTCCCCGCGCGAGCGGGGGTGTCCCGAACAAGGCCAAGGGAACGGGTTGGGAGACTCGGTGGTCCCCGCGCGAGCGGGGGTGTCCCGTCCTCACGTGGGCAGTGCGGCCCCGCACCGCGGTGGTCCCCGCGCGATCGGGGGTGTCCCGGCGATGACGACCGTCGGCGATTTCGTGGCGGGGTGGTCCCCGCGCGAGCGGGGGTGTCCCGTCCCGCCGCTGTCGTACCGGGAGCTCTCGCAGTGGTCCCCGCGCGAGCGGGGGTGTCCCGATGGGAGCGACGGGGCGCCGGGCAATCCCGGTGTGGTCCCCGCGCGAGCGGGGTGTCCCGGAGCTGGCGAACGCCATCGCCCCGCGCATGATGTGGTCCCCGCGCGAGCGGGGGTGTCCCGGAGTACGACGGCAGTGTGGGGGCCCCGAACGCGTGGTCCCCGCGCGAGCGGGGGTGTCCCGTGACGGGGGCGGATCGAGAGTGAACCGCTTCGGTCGTCCCCGCGCGAGCGGGGGTGTCCCGGAGAAGGAACCCCACCCGCTGTGCCTGACCGTGTGGTCCCCGCGCGAGCGGGGGTGTCCCGTTCACCGGCGTCGGCCTCGTCCGCGTCACCGGGTGGTCCCCGCGCGAGCGGGGGTGTCCCGCACGCGGAGCGGGCGCTGGCGCGTCGCTGGCGGTGGATCCTGCTGGGCTGCTTCCTGGTCGCGTTGGCGGGCGGGGTGCTGCTGGCGCTGTCGCAGGTGCGGCAGGCGCAGGCGACCGCGGAAGAGCTGGCCGCGGAGGCGGACCGGCGCGGCGAGGCCGTGTCCACGCTCGCGGGAGACGTGCGCACGCTCCGGTAGCGGATCACCGCGTCGGGCGAGACGCCGGCCGTGCCGGACCCCGCCGCCGCAGTGCCGGACTTACCGGAGCGGGTGGAGGTGCCGGTACCGATCCCCGGCCCGCCCGGCCCGGAGGGACCCCCGCGGGCGCCCCGGGGCGCCCGGGAAGCCAGCGCCGACCGTCACCCCCGAGCTCGGGGAGGACGGCCAGGGCGGCGCCGACTCCACCGCGCCGGGACCACGCAGCCCTCGAGGAGAGCCCGGCGCGGACTCCACTGTCCCCGGCCCACGCGGCGAACAGGGGCCGCGCGGCGAGGCCGGCCCGGCCTGCCCGGACGGGTACAGCCTCCAGGCCCCGGCGTGGGACCCCGGATGCACTGGTGTGCCGACGCGACGGCGCCCCCAACCCCGAACCCTCCGACGGCGGCGGCCTGCTGGACCTCACGCTGGCCGCGCTGGACCCGCACACCCTTACCGTGGGTGTTCGCAGGAGCCGACTGGTGACAGGCCCTTACTGCGGCCGTTCCTACCCCCGCGAGCGGCCTGTCTCCCTCCAGTTGAGCTGAGACCGCCGTCCCCTCGCACTGGCTACGGGCATCTCAAGCTGCTGCGAGGACGAGCGGCAAAACCTGATCGCTGTCCGCTCGGCGTAGGAGACGGGCAGCAACGGCGAGAGTCCAGCCGGAGTCCGTGTAGTCATCCACGAGCAGGACAGGGCCCTGAGCCTCGCTCAGCGCATCAGCCAACCCAGGCGGAACGGAGAAGGCGGCGGACAGCGCGCGGAGGCGTTGAGCCGAATTGCTGCGATGCGCAACGTGCCCACTGTTCGCCTCGGTGAACGCCAACGTGCCCAGGAACGGCAGACGCCCGACGGAAGCGACCCCTTGAGCCAGAGAGTCCACCAGCTGCGGACGAGAAGCGGACGGTACCGCCACGACACCCACCGGGCGAGCGACAGCCTCGGGAGCGCCAGACCCCCAACCCTCCGGAGATCGCGCCCAATCCGCGAGCACCGCCACCGCGGCCCGCAAGACATCCTCCGGCACAGGCCCATCAGCAGCGCCCTCAGCCAACAGGGGACGCAAACGGTTGCCCCAGCCGATGTCCGACAGCCTCCCCAGAGCCCGCCCCGCAGAGCACTGCTCCCCCACCGGAATCCGCCCCTTGAGATCGACGCCCAAGGCAGCCATACCCGTCGGCCACATACGACGCGGCGCAACCTCCACACCCGGACGGTCCAACTCCTTCACCGCCCCGGACAACGACTCCGCCGAGACAGAAAGAGACGCCCACGCACCAGAACAGTTGTCACAACGACCACAGGGCACAGCACCCTCATCGTCGAGCTGCCGCCGCAAGAACTCCATCCGACACCCGGACGTACCCACATAGTCCCGCATGGCCTGCTGCTCGGCCGCACGTTGTCTGGCAACCCACGCGTACCGCTCCGAGTCGTACACCCACGGCTCCCCCGTGGAAACCCAGCCCCCCTTCACGCGCCTCACCGCACCGTCCACGTCAAGGACCTTCAGCATGATCTCCAGGCGAGTACGCCTGAGGTCGACCAGTGCCTCCAACGCCGGCACGGACAGCGGCTTTCCCGCGTCAGCCAATGCCGACAATGTCGCGCGCACCTGCGACTCCGCCGGGAAGGCGGTATCCGCGAAGTACCGCCAGATCGCCTCATCCTCCCGACCCGGCAACAACAGCACATCAGCGTGATCCACACCGCGCCCCGCACGGCCAACCTGCTGGTAGTAGGCAATCGGTGACGACGGCGAACCGAGATGCACCACGAACCCCAAGTCAGGCTTGTCGAACCCCATGCCCAAAGCCGACGTCGCCACCAACGCCTTCACCCGGTTCTCCAGCAGATCCCCCTCGGCCTGCAACCGCTCGGCGTTCTCCGTGCGCCCCGAATACGACGCCACACGAAAACCACGCTGCCGCAGAAAAGCAGTGGCCTCCTCAGCCGCCGCCACCGTCAACGCATAAACGATGCCCGAACCAGGCAGCTCATCCAGATGCTCCGCCAACCACGCCAAACGGTGCGCGGCATCCGGCAGCTCCACCACACCCAAGCGCAAACTTTCTCGATCAAGCGGGCCGCGAAGCACCAGGGCCTCCCCCGCCCCGGTGCCCAACTGCTCCGCCACGTCAGCAGTCACCCGCGCATTGGCAGTGGCAGTCGTGGCAAGCACCGGTACTCCGAAACGCAGCTCCGCCAGCATTGCCCGCAGCCGACGGTAGTCCGGCCGGAAGTCGTGACCCCAGTCGGAGATGCAGTGCGCTTCGTCGACGACCAGCAACCCAGTCGTAGCCGCGAGCTTGGGCAACACCTGGTCACGAAAATCGACCGAGTTAAGGCGCTCAGGACTTACGAGAAGAACGTCGAGTTCTCCACGCTCCACCTCCTCGTAAGTGGAGCTCCACTCCTCAGGATTGGCTGAGTTGATCGTCCGAGCCCGGATGCCGGCACGCTCCGCCGATTCGACCTGGTTACGCATCAGAGCAAGCAGCGGCGAGACGATCACCGTGGGCCCCGAACCACGCCGACGCAGCAGAGCCGTAGCCACGAAATACACAGCAGACTTACCCCACCCGGTCCGCTGCACCACCAGTGCACGCCGACGGTCCTCCACCAGGGCCGCCACGGCCTGCCACTGGTCCTCCCGCAGGCGAGCCGAGCCTCCCGGGTCACCCACCAGGTCGGCCAGGACGGCGTCAGCTTCATCGCGCAGCTCGAGGTTGCTCATGCCCCTATGCAACCCGACGACCAGGCACCCGGGCTACCTCGCTCGTAGTCACATCACCTCTACGGAGCGTGGAACCAGTCGTGTCGTCGCGCCATCCCGGCGCCTGGCTTCGACCAGTCCCAAGCGCCGGTTCACAACATCTATGCAGGTCAGGGCTCTAGCCTTGCTTGGAATGCAAATGCCCTCCGGTTTCCGTAGCCCGGAGCGGCTGAACAACCCCGACTTCCGCGACGAGGTGCTGCCCCGGCTGGCCGCTACCACCGGCCTGCTGGTGGTGGACGAGGCGCACTGCATCTCCGACTGGGGCCACGACTTCCGCCCGGACTACCGCCGGCTGCGCAGCCTGCTGACCGACCTCCCGCCCGGCGTCCCCGTTCTGGCGACGACCGCGACGGCCAACGCCCGGGTGACGGCGGACGTCGCCGACCAGCTCGGCACCGGCGGCACCGAGCAGGATCCGGAGGGCGGGGCGGCGCTGGTGCTGCGCGGTCCGCTGGACCGGGAGAGCCTGAGCCTCTCGGTGCTGCACCTGCCCGACGCGGCGCACCGGCTGGCGTGGCTCGCGGAGCAGCTGGACGAGCTGCCGGGTTCGGGCATCGTCTACACGCTGACCGTCGCGGCCGCCGAGGAGGTCAGCGCCCACCTGCGGCAGAGCGGTCACACGGTCGCCTCCTACACCGGACGCACCGAGAACGCCGACCGGGAGGCTGCGGAAAGGGACCTCCTGGAGAACAGGGTGAAGGCGCTGGTCGCCACCTCGGCGCTGGGGATGGGCTTCGACAAGCCGGACCTCGGCTTCGTGGTGCACCTCGGCTCCCCCGCCTCCCCGATCGCCTACTACCAGCAGGTGGGGCGGGCGGGCCGCGGAGTCCGGCACGCCGAGGTGCTGCTGCTTCCCGGACGGGAGGACGAGGCGATCTGGCGGTACTTCGCCTCCCTCGCCTTCCCTCCCGAGGAGCAAGTGCGCAGGACCCTGGAGGTGCTGGCGGAAGCAGGGCGCCCGCTGTCGCTTCCGGCCCTCGAGCCGCAGGTGGAACTGCGCCGGTCACGTCTGGAGACCATGCTCAAGGTGCTCGACGTCGACGGCGCGGTGCGCCGGGTCAAGGGCGGCTGGGAGTGGACGGGCGCCCCGTGGACGTACGACGCCGAGCGGTACGCGTGGATCGCGCGGCAGCGCGAGGCCGAGCAGTCGGCCATGCGTGCCTACGCCACCACCGGCGACTGCCGGATGGAATTCCTGCGGCGCGAGCTGGACGACGAGGAGGCGGCGCCGTGCGGTCGCTGTGACAACTGCCGCGGCGAGCCCCGGTTCTCGGAGAAGGTGTCCCCGGAGGCGATGGACGCCGCGCGGGCGGCGCTGGGGCGCCCCGGTGTTCGGGTCGAACCGCGCCGGATGTGGCCCACCGGCCTGTCGGCCGTCGGCATGGACCTCAAGGGACGCATCCCCGCGGGTGAACAGGCCGCCCCCGGACGGGCGCTGGGCCGCCTCTCCGACATCGGCTGGGGCAACCGGCTGCGGCCGATGCTCGCTCCGGGTGGCGGAGACGGCCCGGTCCCGAAGGACGTGCTGGAAGCGGTGGTGACGGTGCTGGCCGACTGGGCGCGCGGCCAGGACGGCTGGGCTTCCGGGAACGAAGGGGCGCCCGCTCGACCGGCCGGAGTGGTGACCATGGCCTCACGGGGGAGGCCGGCTCTGGTGGCGTCGCTGGGCCGGCGCATCGCGGAGATCGGCCGGATGCCGTTGCTGGGAGCCGTGGAGTACACGGAGGGCTTCGCCGAGCACGGCCAGGTGCCGCGGAGCAACAGCGCGCAGCGGCTCCGGGCGCTGGACGGAGCGCTGCACCTCCCCCCGGAAGTGGCGTCCGCGGTCGCGGCGGCTGACGGTCCGGTCCTGCTCGTCGACGACTACACCGAGACGGGGTGGACGCTGGCGGTCGCCGCGCGGATGCTGCGCGGTGCGGGAGCGAAGGGGGTGCTGCCGCTGGTGCTCGCGGTACAGGGCTGACCAGCGCGGGCATCCCGGTCGGCAGGCGAGGACCGGGTGGTGCGACAGGGCTTCGGGCATTGCCGCGACCGGCCCGGGCGGCGAGAATCGACACGGACCCGCAGCAGTGCCGGGCGGGTTGCGCGCGCCGTCCAAGGGGGAGATGTGAGTCTCGGTTTCGCGACGCCGCCTCCGACCGACGCCGTGTCCCGCCTGAGCCGCAGTCTGGAGCCCTCGGAGTGGGCCGCGTTGGGCGTGCCCCTGCTGCGCAGCCCCCGGGAGGTGGTCGGCGGTCTGCACGAACGCCACCTGCCGGCGCCGGGAACGGCGGTGCTCGCCGTGTTCGGGCCCGATGAACGGCTGGTGGCCAGCGCGTCCTTCGTCCGGTCGACCGATCGGCCGGACGGCTGGGAGTTCCGCAACGCGCTGCTCGGGCAGCTGCGCCGGATCGTGCCGCACGACCTGCGCCGTCGCACTCCGGTGCGCACGGCCGCACTGCTGTTCTGCCGCGGCGGCGGATCGGACTGGAGCGAGGTGGACGGCGCCTGGATGTGGGGGCTGCGCGACGCCTGCACCCTGCACGGCCTGCGCTGCGGGGCGTACATCGTGCTCACGCCCGCCGGATGGCAGGTGCTGGGCGAGGGGAGGAAAGGGCGGCGCCCGCGCTCCCCGGAGCCCTCGGAGGGCGCACCTGCGGAACTGCCGCAGGTGACGCCCACGCCGGACCGGCCGGTGAGCGCCCCGCGAACCCCGGTCGAGGCGACGCGCCCCCCGCACGTGGCCGGAGGGCCGGCGGCCCTGAGCCCGTCGAACGGCTTCGCCCCCGGCGGTCGCACCGGGCACAGCTGACCGCGACGGAAACGGGCGCGGGGCTCGGCACCGCCCTGAGCGGGCCGCCCACCCGACCCGGGGAGGGCTCGGCGCCCGCAGGCAGGGTTCAGAGCAGGGTGCCGAGCCGCTGCGGGTCGCCGCACACCACCAGGCGTTCACCGGCCTTGTCCAGCGCTGCGGGCAGCGATCGGGCGACGTCGGCGTCCGTACCGCCGTTGACGGCGAGCACGACGACGGGCCGGGAAGCGACCCGGGCGAGCGCGGAGACGTGTGCGCAGAACACGTCGTCGCCCTCGGCCTGTTGACGCCAGTACGCGTCCTCGCCGAAGGACGTCTCGTGCTCGGCCCACGGGTGCGGGCCGCCGGTGGTGAGGACGAGGACGGCGCCCGGCGCCTGGCCGCCGTCGAGGAGGCGGTCGACGGCCTCGTCGGCGGCGTCGACGGCGGTGGCGTCGGTCGCTTCGACGAGCTGGATGTCGGCGGCGGTACGCGGCGGCGCGGCGGCGGGCACGGCGGGCTTCGGCGGGGCGGGTGGCCGCACCGGCGGCTGGGCCGGGGACGTACCCGCACCGCGGGCGTTGCCGGGCCGGCCGGGGCCGGGCGCGGGCCGGTTGGTCCGGTCCGCACGCGGCGGCGCGGGACGCGGGGTGGTCCGGGGTCCGGGAAGGGGAACAGAAGGTCGGGAAGCCTGCGGAGTCCGGGTGGTTCCCACGCCGCCTTCGCGGCCGGGGACACGCTCGTGAATCTGTGGCTCCTCAGGGGAGAGAGGCATGGGGTGTTGTCTATCAAACTCCGCGGCCGTACGCGTCGGCGGGGGCGACCGCGACACGGACGCGCGGGCCGGGGACGGTCAGAAGAGGCCGATCTGCTCGACCGGTTCGGTGCGGATCTTCTTCAGGTGCTGCCAGCGCCGAAGCCCGTCCATGTAGGCCCAGGACAGCCGGTGGTACGGGGTCGGGCCGAACTCCTCCAGCGCCGCACGGTGCACGGGGGAGGGGTACCCGGCGTTGTCGGCGAAGGCGAAGTCCGCGTGGGATTCTCCGAGTTCGGCCATCATCGCGTCCCGTCGGACCTTCGCCAGGACGGAGGCCGCCGCCACGGCGACACAGGACTGGTCGCCCTTGATGACCGTGCGGACCCGCCAGGGCCGCCCCAGGTAGTCGTGCTTGCCGTCGAGGATCACCGCGTCCGGACGCATCGGCAGCCCTTCGAGTGCGCGGACGGCGGCCGTACGGAGGGCTGCGGTCATCCCCCACGCGTCGATCTCCTCCGGCGAGGAGTGACCCAGGCTGTGCGCGGTGACCCAGCCGCCGAGTTCGCGGGCCAGTTGCTCCCGCCGCCGCGGGGTGAGGAGTTTGGAGTCGGTGAGTCCCTCGGGAGGCCGCCGCAGGCCGGTGACGGCGGCGCACACGGTGACGGGTCCGGCCCACGCGCCGCGACCGACCTCGTCGACCCCGGCGACCACCTTCGCTCCGGTGGTGGCGCGCAGGGAGCGCTCGACGCGGTGGGTGGGCGGTTCGTACGGCATGGCGGGAGCAAGCGTAGCGGCCTGCTCCGCCACGGGTTCGACCGGCTCCGGACGGTGCACGGAAGGGCCTCCGCTGCGGGCGTCGTTCGGTCGGCGGTGTGCCGGTGCTCCCCGGTACCGCCCTCCTCATTGTCGCGCCCCGTGGTGAAACGGAACAAGCCGTCCCGGCGTGCACGGGCGCGGCCCGCGCACGCCGGGCCGTTACGCGTTCAGTAGCTCCGGTGGCCGTCGTAGGCGCCCGCTGAGGCGCAGGCGTCGCGGTTCTCGGCGACGGGCCGCTGCGCCAGGATCTCGCGGGCGCGTGCCTCGCCGAGACTCGTCGCGTACCAGGGCTCGCCCTCGTCCGCCGCGACCCCGCGCGCGATGTCGCCGAGGGCGCAGGAGCGGAGCGGTTCGGGAAGGCGGTCCAGGGCGGGTACGGCGTCGGCGGAGAGGTTGCGCAGGTAGAGCAGGTCGATCTTGCCCGTCCGCTCGTGGCGGGCGAGGTTCTGTTCGGCCACCAGGCGGTCCGGGGAGATCAGCCCGAAGACCAGTACGCCGAGCGCGGCGGAGGCGGTGACCGCACGCGGCACCCAGGTGGCGCCGCGTCGGCCGAGGACGCCGAGTCCTCCGGCAATCATGATCATCACGATGACGAGTCCGAGCCAGAGTTCGACACCGGCAACCGAGAGGCGCAGCCGCGTCAGCCCGTAGGCGTCGACGTACAGATCCATCCGGCGCAGGGCGGAGAGCACCACGACCAGGGTGAGCGCGCACAGCGTGCCGAGCACCGCCCGCACCAGGGTGGCGTCCCGCCGACGGCCGCGCGGCGCCCACCGCAGCGCGAGCGCGATCACCACCAGGGTGAGGAGGGTGGCGCAGAGCAGTTGCCAGAATCCCTGCCGCGCGTACTCGGCGTAGGTCAGGCCGGTTTCCCGGAGCACGCGGTCGTAGCCGCCGAAGAGCACGGTGAGCTGCACCGTGTTGAACACCGCGAACAGGACGTCGAGCACGATGAGCGGCAGCGCCCACTCCACCCGGCCGCGCCCCTTCCCCGGCTTGACGTCGATCCGGTCCCAGCGGCGGGGTGCGGCGGCCGTACGGGCGGCTGCGAGCGCGGTGACGATGCCGAGCAGCAGGAAGAACGAGCGCAACGGGCCGTCCGCGACGGAGGCGTCCGGGACCAGGCTGTTGAGCAGGTCGGCGAAGGCGGCGTCGGCCCCGGCGAAGAGCGCGCCGAACACCACCAGGAGTCCGACGGCGATCAGGCCGGTGCGGACCACCGGCCCCCAGCGGTGCCGGGTGTTCCGGGCCCGCTCCCGGGCGCCCTTCCACGCCCACGTCACGCCGCCGGGCACGGCGGCGGGCAGCCAGAAGGGGCTGATCAGCGCCGCCGCCCAGCTGCGTCCGCCCTGAAGGGCGAAGGAGCCCACCGCGAGGGCGGCGAGCACGGCGAGCGTGCTGGGCCAGGCGGCGTCACGCAGCGCCGGCACGGCGAGCAGGGCCAGGCACCCGGCGGCCCACAGCAGCGTCCACGGCCGAGGCCTGCGGCCGGCGGTCCGGGCCGCGAAGTGGGCGGCGAGCGCGGCCGGGAGCGCGGCGAGCAGCAGGTTGATGCCGAGGCCCTCGCCGAGCAGCAGTGAGGCGGCGACTCCGGCTCCGAGCGCGGCCCAGCCGGTGGCCGCACGCAGGGGCGCGGGCGGGTTGTCGGGACGCGAAGCCACGACCCAGGCCGGCGGCGGTGCCGGCCGGGGCGGCTGGTACGCGTAGTGCGGCGGCTGCGGGTGGGGCGCCATCCCGCCGGGAACGCCGCGGCCGTCGTGCGGTCCCGGAGCGGCTTCCCCGTGCTGCGGAGGTTTCCGCAGGTCCGGCCCTGGACCGGGCTCGCCGCCGGCCGGCGGGCGGCCGGCCGACGGGCCCGCTGGGTGATGCCGCTGGTCCGGCACGGTGGGCCCGGCCCCGGTCCCGGCCTTCCCGCGGGCCCGGCCGGCCCCTTCTCCCCGGCGCTCCTCCGCGCGCTCCTCCGGAACGCCCCGCTCGGCCACCGTGTCCGGCTCGGCTCTTCGTCCGCGCTCTTCCGTGGATTCCTCACCCGGCTGCTCGACCATGCGTCTCCTCCCCCGGCCGCCCGAAGCCACGGTGCGGCCCTCAGTGCGGCAACGCTAGTTCCACGCCGGGATGTTGCACGTCGCGGGCTGCCTCTGTGACCAGGCGGTGACGTGGGCCCGGACGGACGGGCGTCCCTGTGACGGCCCCGTGACGTGCGGCCCTACAACCCTCAGACGAGGGCGGGCATCCAGCTCGGCAGCACCTCGGTACGCCGGGTCCAGGGCTCCGGTGGTGCGCCGCCCGCACTCACGGCCACGACGCCCCCCACGATCGCCCCCGTGGTGTCGACGTCACCGCCTGCCTGCAGGGTGTTCCACAACGCCTCCTCGAACGCCCCGAGATGACGCGCGGCAGCCCAGAGCGCGAAGGGCACGGTGTCGTGCGCGCTGGTACGGCGTCCGCAGCCCAGGACCGCGGCGACGGTGGCCACGTCGTCGAAGTCGAGCATGTCCTTCGCCCTGCGCAGACCGGCGTGCACCGCGCTGCGCGGCACGACGTCCAGGACCCGGTCGAGCAGCCGGGCGCCGGCCTCCGCCCCGCCGGCCTCGGCGTGGTCCGGCCGGCCGGCCGGGCCCGCCGCTGCCTGGACGCGGGCCTCCGGGTCCGCGTCCCGCGCGACGAGCGCCGCCGCCACCGCGACGGCGATCGCTCCGGCCACCGCCTCGGGGTGCCGGTGGGTGACGACGGCGGACAGCTCTGCCTGTTCGGCGGCGCGTTCGGGAGCGTCGGCGAACCATGCTCCGAGCGGCGCGACCCGCATGGCGGCGCCGTTTCCCCAGGAGCCCTGACCGTCGAAGAGCTCCGAGGACAGCTGCCGCCAGTCGGCGTCCTCCTGCCTGATCCGCCGGAGCATGCGGTTCACCGCGGGTCCGTAGCCCCGGTCGAAGTCGTGGTGCGTCGCGAAGGCGGCGGCCAGCGCGTCCTGGTCGATTTCGCCGTGTTCGGCCAGGACGAGCAGCACCGAGCAGGCCATCTCGGTGTCGTCGGTCCACTGCCACGGGTCCGGCGGCAGCGCGCGGCGCCGTAGCAGGCCGAGGTGGGCGGGGACGAAGAACTGGGATCCCAGGGCGTCGCCGACGGCGAGCCCGTGCAGGCCGGCGACGGCGCGCAACGCGCGGCGGCGCCGCGCGACGGCGTCCCGGTCGGGCCGGACGGGGCGGGAAGGATCGTCGGTCATGGTGTGCCGACTCTAGCCGTGGCGGTGTTGCCGCCCCAGGGGGCGAACGGCACGCGCCCGCCCGGTCACCGGGTCCTCACACCGTCCACGAGGGCTCGAGGTCGATCACGTCCCCGGCGATCGCGGTCACGTCGGCGCCGATCTGCGCCCGCAGGGCGAGCCGTTCGACCCGTTCCGTGCGGTACTTGCCGTGCTCGGCGGCGGAGTCCCACATCGACAGGACGAGGAACTCGTTGTGGGGATCGGCCTGTCCGAAGAGTCCGCGGAGCATGCCGGGCGATCCCGCCATCGCCGGGTTCCACACCTTCTCCTGCATCAGGGTGAAGTGCTCGACGCGGTCGTCCCGTACCCGGCAGTGGGCGACGCGGAGCAGGTCGGCATCGGTGAAGACCGGCGAGAAGCCGGTCTTGACGTCGAAGCGGTACTCGAAGAGCCGGACGCGCATGTCCTTGTAGGTGCCGACCTGGGAGGCGTGCAACCGGTCGTGGGAGCGGGCCATGAAGGAGTCGTAGAAGGCCCGGCTCTCCCAGAAGCCGAAGAGGTGCGCGACGCCGCTGCGGGCACGGCTCCAACCGCCGCCCTGCCCGCGGAAGCCGGGTTCCCCGAGCAGCCCCGCCCATTTCCGCTGTCCCCGCTCGAACCCGCGACGGTCCACGACGGTGCAGCGCATCCACTTGACCAGCACCGCGCCATCGTACGGCCAAGTGGGTGAGCGCCTGGGGCATCGACCCGCGAACGCCGGCGGGGAACGCCCGCGCGAACGCCGCCGCGCACGTGCGGCCCGGTGCACGGGGGAGGGAGCAGACGCGGGCGCGGTCCCACCCCCGCCCGCGT
>NZ_JAVREQ010000045.1:0-17618 GCF_031845485.1 Streptomyces hazeniae | reverse complement strand
ACGGCTTCACGCTGCGCTCAGGGTCCTCACGGCCGGGGTCTGCGGGCGGCGGCAGTACGTTGCGGCCGATCTGCGTGCCGCGGCCCGTGGTGCCGCCACGGTGCCGGTCCCCGTTCAATAGGCTCAGAGGGCGGGGTAGGGCCGTTCGCGGAGGACGCGGGCGAGGTGGGCGGTGCTCACCGCAAGCGCCCGGGTGGTCGAGGCGACGTTGTCAGGGGTGTTCTCGAGGTCCTTGTAGTCGGTGCCGCTCATGGCCTCACCGACCCAGTAGGTCGCGGCCTGCGGTGCGAAGGAGAACCCGCAGTCGTTCAGCCCTTGCACCACGTCGGCGACGACCTTGTGCGCGCCGTCCTCGTTGCCGACCACGGCCACGATCCCGGCCCGCCCTCCCAGCAGTGGCCGCCCCTGTTCGTCGGTCGCGGAGATGTCGGCGTTGATCCGCTCCAGGACGCGCTGGGCCACGCTGGCGGGATGGCCCAGCCACACCGGCGTGGCCAGCACCAGAATGTCGGCGTCGAGGATCTTCTGGCGCAGCTGCGGCCATTGGTCCCCCTCCCCCATGTCGACGGCCACACCCGGCAGGATGTCGTAGTCCACGACGCGGACCAGCTCGGTGCACACCTCCTGCGTGCGCAGTTCGTTCAGCACCTGCTCGGCCAGCAACTGGCTGCTGGACTCCGCCGGCGAGCGGTTGAGGGTGCAGACCAGGGCGAGAGCCGTGAGCGGCGAGAGATCCATGTCCATGGCGCGCGAGCCTAGCGACGCGCCCCGCCGTCACCGGGCTGACGCGCCGGTCGCCCCGCCGCCACGCGCGTCCGTCCACCCGCCGCCCTGCGCGGGCCATCGCCGGGCCGCGGCGTAATCACGCGGCCGGGGCCGACCGGTGTGGACGGAGGACGACAGTTCGTCGACCGCCTTCCCGCCCGGCTGTGATCCGCCTGCACGACGGCTGGCCCCGCGCCGTTGACCGCAGCCGGCGGTCTCCGGGGCGTTCGCCCGTGCGAAACGGCGTCCTCAGGGCCGGAAGACGACCTTCACCGCACCGTCCCGCTTGGCCTGGAACATGGCATACGCTTCCGGCGCCTCGGCCAACGACACGTGGTGGGTGGCGAATTCGTCGACACCGAGCGGATCCTGGTCGCTCAGCAGCGGCAGAATGTCGGGCACCCAGCGGCGCACGTTGGCTTGGCCCATGCGCAGAGTGACCTGCTTGTCGAAGAGCGTCAGCATGGGCATCGGGTCGGCGGCCCCGCCGTAGACGCCGGACAGGGAGATCGTGCCCCCGCGGCGCACCACGTCGATCGCGGTGTACAGAGCGGCGAGCCGATCCACGCCGGCCGTCTGCATCGCTCGTTCGGCCAGCTTGCCCGGCAGCAGCCCCGCTACCGTCTGCAGCATCTTGTTCACGGGACTGCCGTGCGCCTCTGCGCCGACGGCGTCGATGACCGAATCCGCTCCACGCCCGCCGGTGCGCTCCTTCACCGCCGCGGCAAGGTCGTCGTGCTCGCGGAGGTCGAGCACCTCTGCCCCGCGGGCACGCACCCGCTCCAGCCTCTCGGGCACCAGATCCACCCCGATCACGGTGCCCGCGCCCCGGTGCAGGGCGATGCGGCAGGCCATGTCGCCGATCGGGCCCAGTCCCAGCACGACAACCGACCCGCCCGGTGGGATGTCCGCGTAGGAGACCGCCTGCCACGCGGTCGGCAGGACGTCCGAGAGGCACAGGAAGCGGTCGTCCGCAGCTTCGCTCTCGACCTTGACCGGCCCGAAGTGAGCCTGCGGGACGCGCAGGTACTCTGCCTGCCCGCCCGGCACCTGGCCGTACAGCTTGGTGTAGCCGAACAGCGCTGCGCCCATGCCCTGCTCACGCACCTGGGTGGTCTCGCACTGCGTCATCAGCCCCCGCTCGCACATCCAGCACGCGCCGCACGCGATCTGGAACGGCACGACGACACGGTCACCCGGCGCCAGACCCGGCACGCCGGACCCGATCTCCTCCACCACGCCCATCGGCTCGTGCCCGAGGATGTCACCGGGCTCCATCAAAGGCCCCAGTACCTCGTAGAGATGCAGGTCGGAGCCGCACAGACCGGTGGAGGTGACGCGGATGACCGCGTCGGTGGCTTCCTTGATCGTCGGGTCCGGGACCTCTTCGACTCGCACGTCACGCTTTCCGTGCCACACCGCAGCCTTCATGATCGCCATCCCTCCTGCTCGCGGGTTCGCAGGGTTCGCGAGTACCCGCACGGGCCCGACAGACGCACAGCGCGGTCTGCGCGTCATGACGACCGTCCCCGACCACCGGATCCAGTGGGATTCTCACGTTGCGTGAGGGGGTCTGGTCAGAGGCGGATCAGCGTGGCCGCGGGGTGGCGACCCCGGCCGTCTTCATGTCTGCGGGCCGGGTTCCGCCGGGGGAGGAACGGCCGGCTCCCGTCCGCCCCGGTGGGTGCGGAGGGGCATGGGATGCTGCCGGGATGAGTGAGGCGTTGCACGAGGAGGGACGGGCGGGTGTCCGTGCCGGTGGCGGTGCCGGGTACGACATCTCGACCGATCCGGACCGGCTGGACCTGGACAGGATGCACCGCTGGCTGTCCACCGACGCGTACTGGGCCCTGGGCCGACCGCGCGACACGCTGGAACGCGCCGTCGCGGGGTCCGTCAACTTCGGCGCCTACGCCACCGGTTCCGCTTCCGGCGACGCCCCGGGGCAGATCGGCTACGCCCGCCTGATCACCGACGGCGCGACGTTCGCCTGGCTGTGCGACGTCTACGTGGACCGCGCCGCGCGCGGGCGGGGCGTCGGTTCGGCGCTGGTGGCCGCCGTCCGGGCGCACCTGGAGCCGTACGGGCTGCGCCGCATCGCGCTGGTGACGGCCGACGCCCACGAGGTGTACGCCCGGCACGGGTTCCGGCAGCTGGCCGACCCGGGCATGTGGATGGCGTGGGAGGCTCCGGCCTGAGCGCGGGGCGGCAACCGGCGCCGCCCCGCCGCGCGCGGAGCCGCGTCCGGCCGGAGCGCCCCACCCCCGCGAGGGCGCTCCCGCCGGTCCCCGTACCGCGCTTACGGCGGGCAGCGGCGACGCGGTGGCCGCCACGGAGGGAGACCGCACCGTTCGGCACGTCGGCTCCTCCGACACCGCTCAGTGAACAGCACGGCACTGACAACGGCTCACCTCGGCCGTTTCCGAGGCGGGCGCGCGGCACCCGGACGGGGCGTCAGCGGATCCGGCGGCGGAAGAGGGCCGCGGAGGCGGCCATGCCGAGGACGGTGAGCACGGCGCACCAGGCGAGGGCGCGCCACGGGCTGTCGCCGGCAGGCTGGTCGAGGAGCAGCGCGCGCAGCGATTCGATGACCGGGGTGAGTGGCTGGTGTTCGGCGAAGCCGTGCAGCCAGCCGGGCATGCTGTCGATGCGCACGAAGGCGCTGGAGGGGTAGGGCAGGAAGGCCACGAAGAAGGTGAACGCCCCCGCCGCCTCGGGCGTCCTGGCGAGCAGGCCCACGGTCGCCGCGAGCCAGGTCATGGCCACCACGAAGGCGAGGAGCACGCCGACGGCGGCGAACAGCCGGGCGGGGCCGGCCTGCGGGCGGAAGCCGATGGCCGCGGCGACCGCGAAGACCAGCGCGGACGCGGCGGTGTTCCGGACCACGGAGGCGGCGACGTGCCCGCCGAGCACCGCCGTGCCGCCCACGTCCAGGGAGCGGAAGCGGTCGATGATGCCGCCGGCCATGTCGTCGCACACGCTGATCGCCGTGTTGCCGACGCCGAAGCCGGCGCAGAGCACCAGCACACCGGGCACGACGTACTGCACGTAGGCGCCGCCGGTGTCGATGGCGCCGCCGAAGAAGTAGACGAAGACCAGCATGAGCATCACCGGCAGGGCGAGCGCGGTGATCAGGGCGTCGGTGTTGCGTGTGGTCAGGCGGACCGAGCGGCCGACCATCGTCAGGGCGTCAGACACGGCTGCTCTCCTCGGAGATGGTGGCGGCGGCGGGGGTGGCGGGGGTGCCGCCGGTGAGGGTCAGGAAGACGTCGTCGAGGGTGGCGGTGTGCAGCGCGAAGCGCTGCACGAGGCGGTGTTCGGGGTCGACGGCGTCCAGCAGGCGCCGTACGTCGGCCGCGCGGCCGTCCGTGGTGACGCCGAGCAGCAGGCGTTCGGGGTCGCGCCGGACGACCAGCGTGTCGAGGAGGTCCGCGGCGTGCCGGTAGGCGGCCGGGTCGGTCAGCGTCAGGTCGAGGCGCGTGCCGGCGACGCGCCGCTTCAGTTCGGCGGCGGTGCCTTCGGCGACGATCCGTCCGCCGTCGATGACGGCGATGCGGTCGGCGAGCCGGTCGGCCTCCTCCAGGTACTGGGTGGTGAGGAAGACGGTCACGCCGCCGCGCGCCAGCTCCCCCACGACCTCCCACACGGCGAGCCGGCTGCGCGGGTCGAGTCCGGTCGTGGGCTCGTCGAGGAAGAGCACGGACGGCGCGCCCACCAGCGAGGCGGCGAGGTCGAGGCGGCGGCGCATGCCGCCGGAGTAGGTGGCGACGCGGCGTCGGGCGGCGCCGGCGAGGTCGAAGCGTTCGAGGAGTTCCGTCGCGCGCCGTGCCGCCGCCGGACGGGACAGCCCGGAGAGGCGGGCCATCATCCGCAGGTTCTCGGCGCCGGTCTGCTGTGCGTCGAGGGCGGCGTACTGGCCGGTGAGGCTGATGGCGCGCCGCACCCGCGCCCGTTCGGCGGTCACGTCGTGCCCGGCCACCCGGGCGGTGCCGCCGTCTGCGGCCAGCAGGGTGGCGAGGATGCGCACGGTGGTGGTCTTCCCGGCGCCGTTCGGGCCGAGCAGGGCGAAGACGTCGCCGCTGCGGACGCGGAGGTCGACGCCGTCCAGGACGTGCACCGCGCCGTACGCCTTGTGGAGCCCGCGCGCCTCGACGGCGAGTCCGGGGGCGGGCGCGGCTGCTGGTTCCGGCTCGTGGTGCGGGTGCGACTGTCGTGTCATGGTGAGCGTCCCCGTTCTTCTGTGTACGTCATACACGCTTCTGTGTAGAACGTACACGGTATTGCGTATGCCGTAAACTCACGACGCATGGAGCAGCAGGCGCACGAGGAGCGGGACGGAGCCGGGGACGGCGCGTTCCCGGCGGCGATCGAGGCGGCGTGGGGCCTGCGCCCGCGCCCCCACAAGGGGCCCAAGCGGGGCCTGACGCTGGAGGGGATCGTCGAAGCGGCGGTACGCATCGCCGACGGCCACGGCATCGACGCCGTGTCGATGAGCCGCGTGGCGAAGGAGCTCGGCGTCTCCACGATGGCGCTCTACCGCTACGTGGACACCAAGGACGAGCTGGTCACGCTGGCCGTCGACACCGCACTCGGCCCGCCGCCGCCGCTGGCGGAGGGCCTCGGCTGGCGCCGGGGACTGGAGCAGTGGGCGGCGCATGTGCGGGACGCGCTGCTGGCGCACCCCTGGACGCTGCGGGTCGTGACCGCCTTCGGGCCACCCGCCACTCCGCACCAACTCGCCTGGCTCGACCAGTCGTTGGCCGTGCTCGACGGGACCGGGCTCACGGAGGGCGAGAAGGTCGGCACCTCACTGATGATCAGCGGCCTGGTCCGCAGCCAGGCGACCGTGGAGGCCTCCCTCCGCGACGACCCCGCCAGCGGACGACGGTGGGCCGCGTACGAATCCTTCCTGCGCCGCGTCACCGGCGACGGCCGCCTCCCCGCCCTCCGGGCGGCCATCGAGGCCGGGGTGTTCTCCGCCTCCGCCGACTTCGAACCGGCCGCCGAGGAGGACGACTTCGCCTACGGCCTCCAGCGCGCCCTGGACGGCATCGAGGCCCGGCTCGGCCGCCCGGGCTGACGTCCGCCGGGGCTCGCGGCACGCCTCAGCGCACGCCTCACCGCACGCTTCAGCGCGCGGCAGCCGCCGCGATCTCGGCGAGGCCGTCGAGCAGCCGGTCCACGTCGTCGGCGTTCGTGTACGGCGCCAGCCCGGCACGGACGGCGCCCGCGTCCCCGAGGCCGAGGTGGCGGGACGCCTCCAGGGCGTAGAAGTGGCTCGCGGGAGCGTTCACCCCTCGGCGGGCGAGCTGTTCGTGCACCGCGCGCCCCGGCACCCCGCCGACGGTGAAGTACGCCGTCGGAGTGCGCCGCTCGGGGGCGCCGTGCAGGCGCAGGCCCTCGATACGGGCGAGGCCGTCCAGCAGCCGGGCGAAGAGTGCGGCCTCGTGCCGCTCCAGCGCCCGCATCGACTCCAGGACCCGCGTGCGGCGGTCCGGTGCGGTGGAGGCCAGGGACGCCAGGTAGTCCACGGCGGCCGTGGTGCCGGCCAGCAACTCGTACGGCAGCGTGCCCAGTTCGAACCGCTCGGGCACCTCGTCGGCGGACGGCAGCAGCTTGTCCGGGCGCAGCGGTTCCAGCAGCGTGGGCGAGGCGGCGAGCACGCCGTGGTGCGGACCGAGGAACTTGTACGGCGAGCACATGAAGAAGTCGGCGCCCAGCGCGGCGAGATCGACCGGCGCGTGCGGCGTGAGGTGCACGCCGTCCACGTACAGCAGTGCGCCGGCCTCGTGCACGGCTTCGGCGAGCGCGGGCAGGTCGGGGCGGGTGCCGAGGACGTTCGAGGCGCCGGTCACGGCGACCAGCCGGGTACGGGCGCCCAGCGCGGCGCGGACGTGGTCGACGGTCAGCTCGCCGCTCTCCGGGTCGAAGCCGGCCCACCGCACGGCGGCCCCCGCGGCGTCCGCGGCCTGGACCCACGGGCGGATGTTGGAGTCGTGGTCGAGCCGCGTCACGACGATCTCGTCCCCCGGCGCCCACTCGTTGGCCAGCGCGCGCGACACGTCGTAGGTGGCCTGGGTCGCGGACCGGGCGAAGACCACGCCGCGCGGATCGCAGCCCAGCAGGTCCGCCATGGCCTGCCGTCCCTCCCGCACCGCCGCCTCCGCGCGGTGCTCGGCGGCGGTGACGGTGCCCCGGTTGGAGATGCCGGAACACATCGCGTCGGCGACGGCCCCGGCGACCTGCCGCGGCGTCTGCGTACCACCCGGCCCGTCGAAGAACGCCGTCCCGTCCGCCAGCGCGGGAAAGTCCTCCCGGACCGCTGCCACGTCGATGCCCATCGCACTCCCTCACTCGGCGGCGCCCTCACCCTCACACCTGGGGCGGGGACCTCCGTGACCGGATCACGACGAGGCGCCAGTTGTCCACCCCGGGCGGGCCTCCTCGCTAGGCTGGTCCGGAGCGAAAAGCGAAGCCTGAGAGGCGGCCGTCGTGGACCACGCACGGATGCGCGCCTACGCCGAGGAACTGGCGCGGCACGCGCCGGACGCGTTCCGCGACTACGAGATCAGCGGGGACCAGATCGTCATGAGGAGGTCTCCGCCACGCCCGCACGAGTTCGCCGCCCTGCGGGTGCGTCAGCAGCTCGACCGGCAGCTGCCGGCCGGCCTCGTCGCCCACACGGGCGGCGAGGTGGAGGACCCGTCGCTCGGCAGGCTCCGACGCCCCGACCTGATCGTGGTGCCGGACGTGGTCTTCGCCGAGGCGACGATGGCTCCGTTCCACCCGCGCGACGTCCTGCTCGTCGGCGAGATCGTCTCCCCGTCGAACCACTCCACGGACTACGTGGAGAAGATGCACGACTATCCAGCCATGGGCATCCCGCTCTACCTGCTGGTCGACCGCGGAAGGGCACGATCGCCGCACTCTCCGATCCCGGCAGCACGCCGGGCGGCGACGGTCCTCGCTACCGCACACGAAGCGACTACGCGTTCGGGGAGACGGTACGGATCGGGGACTGGACGGTCGACACCGGCGACCTGCGGACCTACCCCGACGCGTGACCTATCCCGACGGCCGGCCCGGCCCGGTGGCGGGGCCGGCTGCAGGGCCGTCGGGAGCAGGGCCGTCGGCGGCGGGCGGACGGATCGCGCACGCGGGGGTGCCGCCGGGAAGCCGGTGGCGGTTGGCGGCGACGAGGCGGTAGAGGCCGCGGAGGGGCCGGCGCAGCGGCGGGAGCATCAGCACGCCGCCGACCACGGGCCACGCGCCGCGCGCGTTGAGCAGGATCTTGCCCACGGCCTCCGCGCCACCCCACACCGTGCCGACGGGGGTCACCCACAGCACCTCGTGCTGGACGCGTTCCTCCGTGACGCCGAGAGCGTCGAGATCGGAGAACTGCCAGGGGACGGCCGTGCAGCGGGGACGCAGCCGCCGCTGCACGAAGCCGACCGCCGTGGTGCAGAAGCCGCAGTCGCCGTCGTACACGAGCAGCGCGCCCTCGGGGCGCTCCCACGCGGGCGCCCCCGTCATGTCCGGGGCTCCCACTTGAAGACGCGGCGCGCGGCGACGAGCAGCAGCGCGTTCCACACCAGCAGCGCGGCGATGCGGGCCAGGTCCTGCGCCCAGACGACCTCGCCGCTCCAGCCGTGCTTGACGAGTTCCACGACCGGCGTGAACGGCAGCACCTGCGCGACATCGCCGGCCACGTCCGGCAGCGCGGAGAACGGGATGAGCATGCCGGAGGTCAGCAGCAGGACCATCATGCCGGGGAAGACCGACACGCCGGCGCTCTCCGCCGTACGGGTCCACGCGGAGGTGATCGCCGCGAACGCGGCGGTCAGCGGGATGCCGAGCAGGAAGCCCACGAGCAGCAGCAACGGTCGGCCCGGCAGGGTGCCGGTGACGGCGGCGATGCCGACGACGAGCAGCAGCGCCTGGAGCGCGGAGGTGAGGACGACGGGGACGGCGGTGCCGCCGAGCAGGACGGTGTCGGACGCCTGCCCGGTGCGGAACCGCTTGAGCACGTATCCCTCGCGCCGCACCACGTAGGTGGCGGTGAGCGTGCTGTAGACGCCCATGACGAGGGTGAAGCCGAGCGCGGTGGCGGCCATCGTCGGCACCAGGGTGCTCATCGGCATCCTGTACGTGTCGAAGACCGGGATCATGCCGAGCGTCAGCAGGGCGGGCGCCAGGAAAACGGTGAACACGTGGGTCTTGTTGCGGACCAGCAGGGTGAGTTCGGCGCGGGTCAGTGCGGCCAGCGACCTGCGGGTGATGTCGGTCGTCATCGGGTGCCTCCCTCCGCCGGGTCACCGTCTCCGCCGTCGGTGCGGTCCGCGCCGGCTGGGTCGTCCGCGCCGGCTGGGTCGTCCGCGCCGGCGGTTCCGTCCTGGGCGACCTGGAGGAAGACCTCCTCCAGGGAGGCGGAGCGGGCGTGCAGTCCGGCGAGGGCGACGCCCTCCCCCCGCGCCCATACGAGCAGGTCGGTGGCGGTCCGCTGGAGGTCGTGGGTGGAGACGTGCACTGTGCCGTCCTCGGTGTGCACGTCGCTCGCGCCCAGCGTGCCGAGTCCCGGCAGGTCCCCGGCGGCGCGGTCGTCCGGCAGCCGGAAGGACAGCGTGGAGGGCGAGGCCGCGACGATCTCCTCGACGGTGCCGGACGTGGCGATCCGGCCTGCTTGCATGATCGCCAGGTGGTCGGCGAGCCGTTCGGCCTCCTCCAGGTAGTGCGTGGTGAGCACGATGGTCGTGCCGCGCTCCTTGAGGGAGGTGATGAGGTCCCAGGTGGCCCGGCGGCCCTCCGGGTCCATGCCGGTGGTCGGCTCGTCGAGGAAGAGGACGTCCGGCGACCCGAGAGTGGCCATGGCCAGGTCCAGGCGGCGCTTCTCGCCCCCGGAGAGGTTCTTGACCAGCACGTCGCCGCGCGGTCCGAGGCCCGTGGCGTCCAGCGCCTCGTCCACGGGCCCGGGATCGCTGGTGAAGCCGGACCACATGCGCAGCGACTCGGCGGCGGTCAGGTCGGTGGGCAGGCCGCCCTCCTGGAGCATCACGCCGGTGTGCGGTCGTACGGCGGCGCGGTCGCGGTACGGGTCGTGCGCGCCGAAGAGGCGGACGGTCCCCTTGCTGGGGGCGGCGAGCCCTTCGAGGAGTTCGACGGTGGAGGTCTTGCCGGCGCCGTTGGTGCCGAGCAGCCCGAAGATCTCACCCCGCCGGACGGAGAACGAGACGCCCCGGACGGCGTCGAAGGCCGTGGCCCCGCGTCCGTAGCGGCGCCACAGGCCGGACGCCTCGATCACGGTGTCCGTCGCGCCCGGCGGCCCGGCCGGTGCGCCGCCCTCGGGGGCGGCGCCCGCAGCCGTTCCGGCGGCGCCCGCGGCCGTTCCGGTGGTGGCCGTGCCGGTGGTCGTGGTGCTCATCGTGCGGCGGCCGCCTCCTCTCCGTACATGCCGAAGACCGACTTCATTCCGGCGATACCCGACACGAGACCGACGAACCCGGCGCGGGGCGAGGTGAACAGCGGGTTGTTCGCGATGGAGTGGGCGCGCTCGAAGTAGTCCTCCTTGTCGCGCTCCTGCTCGTAGAAGAACATCACGTAGTCGGTGATGCCCTGGTGGAAGGTGCGGCAGCCGTCGGCGTACTGGTCCAGGACACGGCTCTCCTTCTCCGGTGCGTCGAGCGCCAGGTCGAGGCCGTCGGCGAGCGGCACGGCGCAGAGCATGCCGAGGCACACGCCGCTGGACAGCAGCGGGTCGACGAAGCAGGACGCGTCGCCCACCGACACCCAGCCGGGGCCCCAGTAGTCGTGCGCCATGTACGACCAGTCGCGGGCGGTGCGGTACTCCTCGACGCAGCGGCTGCCGTCGAGCAGGTCGCGCAGGTGCTCGGTCTCCTTCAGCCGGGCGTCGAAGAAGCCCTCCAGGTCGCCGCGTTCGACGCGGACGTCCTCGACGGGGGCGACGAACCCGACGCTCATCCGGTCCGCGCCGAGCGGGATGCCCCAGAACCAGCCGGTGCGGTCCTTGACGCGCTCGACCAGGATGTTGCCGTGCTGGTCGCCGGGGAGACGGCCGGTGCCGGTGAAGTAGCTCCACACGGCGAGGTTCTTCAGGTCCGGGTGCCAGGTGATGTCGGAGAAGTGGCGGGAGACGACGCGGCCCTGGCCGGAGGCGTCGACGACCGTCGTGGCGCGGGCCTCGTGCGTCCGCCCGTCGTGCTGGTAGCGCACGCCGCAGACGCGGCCGTCCTCGACCAGCGGCTCCTTCACGGGCGCGCCCTGCCGCACGGTCGCGCCGAGTTCCGCGGCGCGGTCGAGCAGGATCTCGTCGAACCGGTCGCGGTCCACGTGGTACGAGTGCGCGTACGGCCCGGCCTCCTTGAACTTGATGTCCCAGAGGGCGTGTTCGCTGCCCCAGACGAGGCTGAGGCCGGGCTTGTGCTCGAAGCCCTCGGCCTCGATGCGGTCGGTGACACCCAGTTCGTCGGTGACGCTGATCATGCCGGTGATCATGGACTCGCCGATGTGGTAGCGGGGGAAGACCTCCTTCTCCAGCACCAGGACCCGGCGGCCCTTCTTGGCGAGCAGGCCCGCGGTGCAGGCCCCGGCGGGGCCTCCGCCGACCACGACGACGTCCCAGTGGGAGGTGGTGTTCTCCATGTGCAGACCGCCTTTCTCGTCAGGTTCGGTACGCGGCGGGCGCGCGCCGCCCATGGACGCGCGGCGCGCAGCGGGCGTGCGGAGTCCGGGTCCGGGCCCCGCGCGGGCGTGTGTCAGCCGGGGGCGCCGACCGCGTCGAGTTGCTGGGAGACCAGGCGCCGGTAGAGGTCGTCGGTCGCCAGCAGGTCGTGGTGGGTGCCGTCGGCGCGGATCCTGCCGTCCTCGAGGACGAGGATCCGTTCGGCTTCGGCGATGGTGGAGATGCGGTGGGCGACGGTGACGACCGCGCAGTCGGCGGCGACGCCGGCGAGGGCGTCGCGCAGCGCGGCTTCCGCGTTGCTGTCCAGGTGGGAGCTGGCCTCGTCGAGGAGGACGACGCGGGGCCGGGTGAGCAGGGCGCGGGCGACGGCGAGGCGCTGGGCCTGACCGCCGGAGAGGCCGTGGCCCGCTTCGCCGAGTTCGGTGTCGAGGCCGTCGGGCAGGGCGGCGAGCACGTCGCGCAGCCCGGCGAGGGTGACGGCGCGGGCGATGTCGTCGTCGGACGCGTCGGGCGCGGCGTAGGTGAGGTTGTCGCGGACGGTGCCGCGCATCAGGGAACTCTGCTGCTCGACGTAGCCGATCATGCCGCGCAGCCGGTCCAGCGGCATGGCGGCCACGTCGGTGCCGCCGACCTGCACGGTGCCGGAGCTGTGCCGGTAGAAGCGTTCGATGAGCTGGAGGACGGTGGTCTTGCCGGCGCCGGACGGGCCGACGATGGCGGTCAGTCCGCGTTCGGGGACGGTGAAGGTGACGTCGCGGAGGACGTCGGCGTCCTCGCCGTAGCCGAAGGAGACGTGGTCGAAGCGCACCGCGGGCGCGGGCCCCGGCCCGGCGTGCGGGGCGCGGGCGGGGACGACCGGCTCGGCGGGTCCGGCCTCCTCCTGCGGCACGGCAGCGAGTTCGCTCACCCGGGTGATGGCGGCGCGGCCCTGCTGGAGCTGGCCGATCGCCAGGAACAGCAGCACCAGCGGCGACACCAGGTAGAAGAGGTACATCACGAACGCGGTGAGGTCGGCGAGCGGCATGGAGCCGGTGGCCACGCGGGTCATGCCCCACCCGATGACGACGGCCAGCGAGAGCTGGGTGCCGACGTTCATGGCGGGCGTGAACATCGCCGAGTACGCGTGGACGCGCGCGCCGGAGCGGCGGGCGGTGTCGGCGAGGCCGCCGACCCGTTCGCTCTCCCGCTGTTCGGCGCGGAACGCCTTGACGGTGCTGAGCGCGCTCATCACCCGCTGCACGCCGGAGCCGAACGCGCCGGTGTCCTCCCGGTTGGTGAGGCTGGCGCGGCGCACCCGGCGGGCGAGCACCAGCGACACGAGGCTGGCGCCGCCGAGGCAGCCGACGGTGAGCAGCAGCAGCCGCCAGTCGATGAGCGCCATCAGCGTCATGCCGCCGACGACGGTGAAGCCGTGGGTGACGATCTGCGCGAGGGCCTGGGACAGCGGGATGCGTGCGGAGGAGGTGTCGGTGACGACGCGGGTGAAGACGTCGCCGCGGTCGAGGCGGGCGAAGGCGGCGGTGTCGGCGCGCAGCAGGCGGCCGACGAGCAGTTGCCGCATGTCGTGGACGATGTTCTCCCCGGCCCGCCCGATGAGGTAGGCGTGGCCGGCGGCGAAGACCGCGTCGGCGGTGAACATCAGCGCGATGAGGGCGATGGGCCAGGCGAGGCTCTCGTCGCCGGCCACCGCTTCGACGAGGCGTCCGATGAGCCAGGGCTGGGCGAGCGACGCGGCGGCGCCCAGCAGGCCGAGTACGATGCCGCCGCCGAGCAGCAGCCGGTGTCGGGCGGCGATCTCCCGGATGTTCAACGCGTCCTCCCTGCGGTCGTACTGCTGCTCAGGTCGTGTCGCCGCTCATGTGCCTCCGGACTTCCAGACGATGCCGATGATCACGAAGATGACGATCAGGATGATGATCATGACGGAGGAATCCATCAGGCGGGCTCCTTGTGTGTGGGTGGTCCTGAGCCGCCGGCGCCGCGCGTCTCGAGGGGCCGTGCGGGGTCCATCGGAGTCAGCGGCGAGACGAAGATCGTCTCGGGCTTCTCCGAGGTGTCGTAGCCGCTCGCCCGGACCAGCGTGAACTGGAAGCCGCGCGCGTCCCCGGCGCCGTCCTGGCGGATGCGCCGCCGCAGGTAGGCGGCGAGCACCCGGTAGGCGGGCGTCTGGGTGACGACGGGGAAGCCCTTGTCGATGAGCTGGAGGATCTCGCCGCAGACGTCGAAGCAAGCCTTCTCGGGGCGGCGCGTGGGAAACCACACGATCTGGTGAGGTTTCCGGCCGGTGATGATGTCCACGGCCTTCCAGCGGGACGACTCGCCGTCCTGCCCGAGCGTCCGGTACAGCAGGTGGTAGTCGTGCATCGCCGGAGTCGGGGCGAAGAACCGCCAGTTGGGCAGCAGCGAGAAGGTGTCCTTCCTCTGCATCCGGTTGAACGCCCGGTTCGGGTGCTGGGCGGCGAGGGTGGCGGCGAGCAGGACGGCGCCCGCGATGCGGGTGGTACTGCCCGGTCCGGTCAGCAGCTTCTGCGCCGCCCGCCGAGGTGCGGAGTTCACGGCTTCCTCCCCTTCACGGTCTTCTGCACGCGGTCCCGTCCGCTCGCGGACGGCTTCCTGCCACCGGTGGTGGCGTCGAGGAAGTCGACGATGCGCGCGGCGACCCGCAGCCCGTGCCGCGAGGACATCAGCAGCGCGCCGTGGTCGGCGTCCTCCACGACCAGCGACTCCACCCGGTTGCCCGGGCCCTCGTGGGCCCTGCCCAGTTCGTTGTGCATCAGGAGCTGTTCGGGGTCGCGGTCCGTCGTCCGCTGGGCGGAGATGACGAGCGCGTGCGCGTCGATGGCGTCGAGGTCGCCGTCCTGGGCGCGGAAGTCCTCCTCGACGGCGGCCCATTCGCGGCGCGCGGCCTTCCATGCGCGGGCGTCGGCGTACTGCGCGAACGCGCGCGACTGGTAGTTCTGCGGCAGTTCGCGCAGCCAGTCGGGGCGGGAGATCAGCGCGCCGAGGCCGATGCGCAACGACCAGTCCATGAGGTGCAGCGACTCGGGAAGCAGCCTCGCGGACTTGCTCTGCTGCGCGGACCGGTTGAGTTCCATGGGGTGCGCGGAGTCGAGGTAGACGACACCGTGCGTGCGGTCGCCGAGCCGTACGGCGGCGCGGCGGCACAGCTCGCCACCGAGCGAGTGGCCGACCAGCAGCACCGTGCGCCCCTCGGGGACGGCGCCGCGGACCAGATCGACCAGATCGTCCACGGACTCGGTCAGCCGGTAGGGGTCGGCGCTGCGGTAGTCGCTTCCGGCGTAGCCGGCGCGGGCGTAGGTGAGGACGCCGTAGTCGGTCTCACGGGCCAGGGACTCGGTGATCCAGCCCCACTGCTCGGAGGTGGTGCCGAGTCCGGCGCAGAAGAGCACGAACGGCTTGTCGGCGGCGCCGTGCGACATGATCTCGTACTGGAGGCGGTTCCCGGCGCGGGTGGTGACGTGCGCCGAGGTCGGCCACCCCTCCCGCACCCGCAGCCGTCGCTGCACGGCCGTCGCCCCGGCACCGGCGGCCGCGAGGGCGAGGGCGCCGCCGACGACCTTCAGCATGCGGTCGTCGCGCCCGGCGACGGCCGGGTGGGTCTTCGGGGTCGCGGTGTAGGCGACGGCAGGGTGCATGGCGGTGAACGAGGTGACGAAGCGGCCCAGGCCCATCGCGAAGCCGTTCGTCAGGTGGAACGCACCGGCGCCGGCGAGGACCGGGCGGGTCAGCCGGCCGCCGAAGAGGTACGCCACGGGGAACAGGCATTCCAGCGCCAGCACGCCGTGCGTCAGGTAGCGCGCGGGTACGGGGTGTTTCTGCGCGAGCCGGAAGGCGGGTTCGCAGCCGTAGGTGCGGGTGCGCATCACGCCGGGCAGGGCGGAGGCGTCCCGCCAGGACTCGCCGAGCAGCTTCACCCAGCCGGACACCACGTAGGACAGGTTGGACTGCAGCGCCATGTACCACAGGGCGGCGTCCTGGACGGCCGTGCTGCCGGAGAGGCGGGCGACGCCGGTGGCCGCCTGCACGAGGGTGGAGACCTGGTCGGAGCCGTCGGTGCCGTAGCGGTGACGGGGGTAGAGGAGGGCGGTGCTCGCGCCGAGGAAGAGGTTGCCGAGGCCGCGCCTGCGGGCGCCGCCGGGCAGCATCATCCCGGCGCTGACCGCCGCGCGCGCCACATGCAGCGCCGTGGTCGTCCGCTCACCGCTCACCAGGTCGAGGAGACGGCGGGTCAGGGGGGCCGATCCGGCCTGGCCGTCCTTGACGACCTCCCAGTCGTTGAAGCCGCCGGGCCCTCTCTCCCGATGCTGGGTCAGGTACTCCAGCGAGGAGGTCAGCGTGGTGGCGGCGGCCAGGCGCTCGCTGACGGCGAGGGCGCGACTGCGGGACAGGGGGGCGGGGGCGAAGACGGCGGAGGCGAGTTGGCGTGGGAACCTCACGGGAACTCTT
Organism: Streptomyces hazeniae; assembly: GCF_031845485.1. Lineage (NCBI taxonomy): Bacteria > Bacillati > Actinomycetota > Actinomycetes > Kitasatosporales > Streptomycetaceae > Streptomyces > Streptomyces hazeniae. Next base: position 1,690 of record NZ_JAVREQ010000045.1, on the reverse strand, counting down.
TCGTCAGGTGCTTTCCTGCACGGCTCGTTCCTTGAGTGGTCCGGTGCCGCCGGGCCGGGCGAATCGTGGGGGGACCCGGCCCGGCGGCACCGGCGGAACGGGTCAGGCGGACCCGTTCGGGGTGGCGCTCGGCATCAGCCGTCGGCGCCCGCCTCGTAGGCGGTGACGACGGCGGCGGCGGCGCCCGCGCCGGCCGCGAAGGCCGCCAGGGTCAGCACCGGACCGGTGGTCTCGTGGATGCTGCCGTCCGCGTCGGCGTCGGCGAGCTCCACGTTGATGAAGGACTCGACGTCGTTCATCATGTCTCCTTCTGTTCTGAGGATTCGGTCACCTGGCTTGCTGCGGTACCGTCCTGAGAGGGACGGCTCAGCGTCGCGTTGACGTGCTCTCCCGTGCGGCAGCCGGGCCGGGCTCCAGCACCGGGCGCCGGCCCGGCAGCCGCGTTCACGAACAGGTCACGTGGCACACGTGGGACACGTGGAACGGTTCGAGGGAACGCCCCGTCAACTCAGTTGCCGGCCCCCGCCTCGTAGGCGGTGACGACGGCACCGGCTGCGGCCGCGCCGGCCGCGAAGGCCGCCAGGGTCAGCACCGGACCGGTGGTTTCGTGGATGCTGCCGTCCGTCGCGGCGTCGGCCAGCTCCTGGTTCGCGAAGGACTCGAGGTCTCTCATCGCGAGCCTCCTTCCGGATCGAAATTTTCCGATCGGTCGGGTTGACGTGATGTCAGCCGTGACCCTGCGTCAGCCGACGGCCTTGCCGACGGCGTAGGCGCCGGTCACCACTGCCGCACCGGCGGTGAACGCGGCCACAGCGGTCATGACCGGCTCCTGCTCGCCCAGGTACTGGGCCGGCTGGTCCTCAATCGGACGGTTCAGCGTCGCGTTGACGTGCTCTTCCAGCATCTGCTGCTCCTTCTCGCTGGGGACGGAAGTGACCACATGGGAAGGAATTCACAGGTCTCGGCCGTGACCTGCGGAGAATTCCCCCGGGGTCCATGCGGCACCGTAGAACGATGACGTGCCGCACAAGGGGCTCGTCCTGTCTCGAGACGTTCGGGACGCTAGTGGCGGGAAATTCGCGCGTCCAGGGTGGTCGAGCCGTTCGACCAAGCCGGTGACATCCGTCACGGACCGGCATGACACGGCGATATGACGTCGCGTCACCCCATCCGCCCAGCTCAACACGGGTCCTGCTGCGCCGATTTCCGACCGCACGAACTTCCGGTTTCACCAATGCGCGGGGATTCGATGTTTAACCCGGCCCCCATGGATGCCGCCCCATTCGAGCACGACCGAAAGCAAATACCGCGTCAAGTCCTGAACAATTTCCGCCGCTGCGGAAGATTCGCCTCGGCCGTAATTCATCATTCAACAGGGGCGACGTTCCTGAATCACACCCATGGGAACCGCGGCGGCGTGAAGGGCTTCGCGCCAGGTGCCGCCGTTCTGGATGATGTGGGCGGGGCTGCCGGGGCGGGGTGGGGTGGGTTTGGTGAGGGAGACCTTCGGGGCCGTGGGCGGGGGTGTGGGTGTGGTGGGTGACTTGGGCGCGGGTGGGGGTGTGGGCCAGTGGGGGAGGGGTGGGAGGTAGCGCAGGAGGCGGTGGCGGAGGAAGGCGGCGGGGGCGTGGATGTCGCCGGGTGGGAGTCCTTGGAGGGCCACGGCGCGGATCGTCTCGGCGCCTTCGCC
>NZ_JAVREQ010000044.1:0-18243 GCF_031845485.1 Streptomyces hazeniae | reverse complement strand
CCGGAAGCTAAGCCTTATTGCGCCGATGGTACTGCGAGGGGGACCTCGTGGGAGAGTAGGACGCCGCCGAACAATCATTGACGGGAGCCCCGTCGGCCTTCGGGCCGACGGGGCTTTCGCCGTTTCCGGACGAGTCCGCCGGCACCCCTCTGCCCGGGTTGACGCGTCGGGCCGGTATCGTCGGGTCGGCAACATCGGCGCACGTCACTCCCAGGAGGCCCGGGTGGAGGCTCAGGAATCCCCAGTCCGCGAGGACCGGGTTTTCACCATCCCCAACATCCTGAGCATGGCCCGCCTCGTCGGCGTCCCGCTCTTTCTCTGGCTCATCCTGTGGCCCGAGTTCGGCGGCCCCAACTGCGACGGCTGGGCGCTCCTCGTTCTCGCTCTGAGCGGCGTGAGCGACTATCTCGACGGCAAACTCGCCCGGCGGTGGAACCAGGTCAGCGACCTGGGCCGCATCCTCGATCCGGCTGCCGACCGGCTGTACATCCTCTCCACGCTCGTCGGACTCACCTGGCGCGACATACTGCCGCTCTGGCTGACCGGGATCCTCCTCGCCCGCGAGGCGCTGCTGCTGGTCATGGTGTGGGTCCTCGACCGGCACGGGTTCGCCCCTCCCCAGGTGAACTTCCTCGGCAAGGCCGCCACCTTCAATCTGATGTACGCCTTCCCACTCCTCCTCCTCAGTGACGGAAGTGGATGGCTGGCGTCACTCGCTGCTATTTTCGGATGGGCGTTCGCAGGTTGGGGTACAGCGCTGTACTGGTGGGCCGGCGTGCTCTACGTCGTTCAGGTCCGCCGCCTTGTCAGAGCGAGCGCCGCAACCGGCTGATCCCTCCCCGTGGCGTCCTCGCGTCCCGGGTGCCCGTCCTGTGACAACCTGGGCCTTCAGGGAGGGTGGTAGCCGGTTCGACCGTCGCTGCGCGAGGAGGACGCTTCCGAGATGAAGGCCGTCGTGATGGCAGGCGGCGAAGGCACACGCCTTCGCCCAATGACCGCGAGCATGCCCAAGCCACTGCTTCCCGTTGCCAACCGCCCGATCATGGAGCACGTGCTGCGGCTGCTCAAGCGCCACGGGCTCAGCGAGACGGTCGTCACCGTCCAGTTCCTCGCCTCACTGGTCCGCAACTACTTCGGCGACGGCGAAGAACTCGGGATGGAGCTGACCTACGCCAATGAGGAGAAACCGCTCGGCACGGCCGGCAGCGTCAAGAACGCCGAAGAGGCGCTGAAGGACGACTCCTTCCTGGTGATCTCCGGTGACGCCCTCACCGACTTCGACCTCACCGACCTCGTCCGCTTCCACCGCGAACGCGGCGCCCTCGTCACCGTCTGCCTCACCCGCGTCCCGAACCCCCTGGAGTTCGGCATCACCATCGTGGACGAGGACGGCAAGGTGGAACGCTTCCTGGAGAAGCCCACCTGGGGGCAGGTCTTCTCCGACACCGTCAACACCGGTATCTACGTGATGGAGCCGGAAGTCTTCGACTACGTCGATCCCGACGTGCCCGTCGACTGGTCCGGCGACGTCTTCCCGCAGCTCATGAAGGACGGCAAGCCCGTCTACGGCTACATCGCCGAGGGCTACTGGGAGGACGTCGGCACGCACGAGAGCTACGTCAAGGCGCAGGCCGACGTCCTCGAGGGCAAGGTCGAGGTCGACATCGACGGCTTCGAGATCTCCCCGGGCGTCTGGGTCGCCGAGGGCGCGGAGGTCCACCCGGAGGCGGTGCTCCGAGGCCCCCTGTACATCGGCGACTACGCCAAGATCGAAGCCGGCACCGAGATCCGCGAGCACTCGGTCATCGGTTCCAACGTCGTCGTCAAGAGCGGCGCCTTCCTGCACCGGGCCGTCGTGCACGACAACGTGTACATCGGCCAGCAGGCCAACCTGCGCGGCTGCGTCGTCGGACGCAACACCGACGTGATGCGCGCCGCCCGCATCGAGGACGGCGCCGTCATCGGCGACGAGTGCCTGGTCGGGGAGGAATCCATCGTCCAGGGCAACGTCCGCGTCTACCCCTTCAAGACCGTCGAGGCCGGTGCCTTCGTCAACACCTCCGTCATCTGGGAGTCCCGGGGCCAGGCCCACCTCTTCGGCGCCCGAGGGGTCAGCGGCATCCTCAACGTCGAGATCACGCCCGAACTCGCCGTCCGGCTCGCCGGCGCCTACGCCACCACTCTCAAGAAGGGGTCCACGGTCACCACCGCGCGCGACCACTCCCGTGGCGCCCGCGCACTCAAGCGCGCCATCATCTCCGCGCTCCAGACCAGCGCCATCGACGTGCGCGACCTGGAGAACGTGCCGCTTCCCGTCGCCCGCCAGCAGACGGCCCGCGGCAGCGCCGGGGGCATCATGATCCGCACCACCCAGGGCCTGCCCGACAACGTCGACATCATGTTCTTCGACGAGCGGGGCTCCGACCTCTCCCAGGCGGCGCAGCGCAAACTCGACCGCGTCTACACCCGGCAGGAGTACCGCCGGGCGTTCCCCGGCGAGATCGGCGACCTCCGCTTCCCCGCCAGCGTCTTCGACTCCTACACCGGCTCCCTGCTCCGGGCCGTCAACACCGACGGCATCGCCGAGTCCGGCCTCAAGGTCGTCGTCGACGCGTCCAACGGGAGCTCCGGACTGGTCCTCCCCAGCCTCCTCGGCCGGCTCGGCGTCGACGCTCTCACCATCAACCCCGGCCTGGACGAGGCCCGCCCCACGGAGACCGCCGACACCCGCCGCTCCGGACTGGTGCGGCTCGGCGAGATCGTCGCCTCCGCGCGTGCCGCCTTCGGCGTCCGCTTCGACCCCGTCGGAGAGCGGTTCTCGCTCGTCGACGAGCGGGGCGAGATCGTCGAGGACCACCGGGCGCTGCTCGTCATGCTGGACCTGGTGGCGGCCGAACGCCGCAGCGGAAAGGTCGCCCTCCCCGTCACCACCACGCGCATCGCCGAACAGGTCGCCGCGTACCACGGCACGCAGGTGGAGTGGACCACCACCTCGCCCGACGACCTCACCCGCGTCGGCCGGGAGGACTCCACGATCTTCGGCGGCGACGGCCGCGGCGGCTTCATCGTCCCCGAGTCCAGCTCCGTCTTCGACGGCACCGCCGCCTTCGTGCGGCTCCTCGGGCTGGTCGCCCGCACCCAGCTCACCCTCAGCCAGATCGACGCCCGCATCCCGCAGGCCCACGTGCTGCGCCGCTCCCTGACCACGCCCTGGGCCGTCAAGGGGTCCGTGATGCGGCGGGTCGTCGAGGCCGCAGGCGACCGTGACGTCGACACCACCGACGGCGTGCGGATCGTGGAGTCCGACGGGCGCTGGGTGATGGTCCTGCCCGATCCCGCCGAAGCCGTCACCCACCTCTGGGCGGAAGGCCCCGACGACACCTCCGCCCAGGCCCTGCTCGAGGAGTGGACGGGAGTCGTCGACAGCGCCGGGCGCTGACCCCTCCGGTCCGCGCGCCGGCACACCGCACGCGCCGGATGGGCCCCAACCGCCCACGCGGAGGGCCCATTCGGCGGAACGGCGGCCGACGTGCGACGATGTGCGGCATGTCGCAGCAGCCCCCCGGACGGAGTACCGCAGCGCGGCCTGCGCGACCCGACGCCTCGATGTCGCTGCTCACCAACGTCATGGAACACAGCCTCGACGACGGCTACGCCGAGGCCGCCGCGCGGGACGGGGTCGAGGGCAGGAACGGTCTCCCGCGGAGCCTCCGCGGACGCCTCTGGCTCGCCGCCGGCGTCGTCCTGGCCACCCTGGTGGTCACCGTGGGCGCGGTGCAGGCGCAGATGGACGCGCCGACCCTGGCCCGGGAGCGCGGGGAACTGGTCGAACGCGTCGAGGACGACACCGCGGCGGCCGACACCCTGCAGCAGCGGGTCGACGAGCTGCGCGGCACCGTGGGGGAGATGCAGCGGGAGGCGCTGGAACGGCACGGCGGCGACCAGGCCGAACTGATCGCGCTGCTGTCCGGAGCCACGCCCGTCGAAGGGCCCGGTGTCGAACTCACCGTGGACGACGCGAAAGGCGCCGGCGGCGGAGGCGGTGGGCCGCGGGCCGACACCGGTTTCTCCGACACCGGGCGGGTCCGCGACCGGGACATGCAGCGCATCGTCAACGGCATGTGGAGCGCCGGCGCGGAAGCCGTGTCGATCAACGGGCAGCGCCTCACCGCCCTGTCCGCCATCCGTGCCGCCGGTGACGCCATACTCGTGGACAACAAGCCGCTCGCGCCGCCGTACGACGTCCTCGCGGTGGGCGACGGCAGCGAACTCGCCGACGCGTTCAAGGACAGCGTGGACGGCCGATACCTGCAGGTGCTGAAGGAGAACTACGGGGTGCGCTACAGCATCAGCGAGCAGGACCAGGTCCGGCTGCCGGCCGCGGCGAGCCTGATCGTACGCACAGCGGAGCCCGTGAAGACAGAGAAGGGCAGCACATCGTGATCGCCGTACTGGGCCTCGTCGTGGGAGTCGTGGCCGGACTCTTCGTCCGGCCGGTGGTGCCCACTGTGGTCGAGCCGTACCTGCCGATCGCCGTCGTCGCGGCACTCGACGCGGTGTTCGGCGGGCTGCGCGCCATGCTGGACGGGATCTTCAACGACAAGGTGTTCGTGGTGTCGTTCCTGTCCAACGTGGTCGTCGCCGCCCTCATCGTCTACCTGGGTGACAAGCTGGGCGTCGGCGCGCAGCTCTCCACCGGCGTGGTGGTCGTCCTGGGCATCCGCATCTTCTCCAACGCCGCCGCGATCCGGCGGCACGTGTTCCGGGCGTGAGGCCGATGAGCGACGACAGCCACGAGCCGGACGGCCCCGCACCCGGCCCTGTCGGCCCCGAGCTGCCGCCGGAACGCCCGCGCGGCGGCACTCCGCCGGAACGCCCGCGCGGCGGCACTCCGCCGGGCCCGCCGGGGGCGCCACGGACCGGCCCCGGTCCGGCGGCACCGCCGCCGGACGGACCGCCGACGCCCGGCGACCGGCCGGCGACCCCCGGATCGGCAGCCCCCGGGCCGGCGGACGAAGGACCGTCCGCCGAGGACCCGCCCGCCGCCGCGTCCGGCGATCCGGAACCGACCGGGCGGCAGCGGCTCGCGGCCGCGATCTGGCCGCCCCGCGTCACCCGCGCCCAGCTCATCGCGGCCCTCCTGCTGTTCGTCCTCGGCCTCGGCCTCGCCATCCAGGTGCGCAGCACCAGTGAGAGCAGCCCGCTGCGCGACGCCCGCCAGGAGGACCTGGTGCGCATCCTCGACGAGCTCGACGACCGCACCACGCGCCTCCAGGACGAGAAGCAGCGCCTGGAGGACCAGCGCAGCGAACTGGAGACCAGCTCCGACCAGGCCGAAGAGGCACGCAAGCAGACTCAGCAGAAGAAGCGGCAGCTCGGCATCCTGGCCGGCACGGTCGCCGCAGAAGGGCCGGGGCTCCGCATCACCGTCTCCGACCCGGCCGGTGCGGTCGAGTCCGACATGCTGCTGGACGCCATCCAGGAGCTGCGCGCGGCCGGTGCGGAGGCCATCGAGATCAACGACGTGCGCGTCGCGGCCGGCACCTACTTCACCGGAACCGGCGGCGACGTCCGCATCGACGGGAAGAAAGTCGGCCCCCCGTACCGCTTCCTGGCCATCGGGGAGCCGGAGGACCTGGAGCCCGCCCTCAACATTCCGGGCGGTGTGGTGCAGACGCTCGAGAAGGAGCAGGCCGTCGTGCAGGTCACCCGCGAGGAGAAGATCGTCGTGGATGCCTTGCGCAAGCCGGAACGCCCTGACTACGCTCGGTCATCACAGTGAGGTGGGCGATGATTCTTGCAGGGGGTCGGCGGGGGAGCGACGGACGGCGTCAGGGAGACTGTGCCCAGGCCAGGCACGTTTCCGCGATCTGCGCAACGGCCAATCAGAGCATCGAGGATCTGTCCTGCCCCACGGGCGGGTCTGTTTCGTGCGAGGGGAATCGCCCGTGAGTTTTCTTTCCAGGTTGTTCGGCAAGAGCCGCAAGGACGGCAGCGGCGACGGCCGCCACCGCGCCCCGCGGCACGGCGGCGACGGTGCGCCCGCCGAGACGGCCGGTCACGAGCGTCCCATGTTCCGTGACGAGGTGAATGGGCCGACCGGCGGTACTTCTCCCGCCGCGGGCGGAGTTTCTGTTGACCCCGGAGCTGCGGCGCGCATAGGTTCCACAGATCCATCAACGTCACCAACGGGTGGAGGATCTGCCTTGCCGGTCTGTTCGAGGTGCGGTACGCGCGCTGCCGAGGAGAGCCGCTTCTGCTCCCAGTGCGGCGCACCGCTGCGGGGCAGCGTGCCCCCGCCCGAGGCTCCCTCGGAGACGACCTCGACGATCTCCATCTCCGGACTCGAGGCCTACGACTCCGAGGCGACGGGCCAGCACGTGGCGCCGCTGCCCCCCGAGGCGCAGGCCGCCGTGGACGCGCTGCCGCTGGGCTCGGCCCTGCTCGTGGTGCGGCGCGGGCCCAACTCCGGCAGTCGCTTCCTGCTCGACGGCGAGCTCACCACCGCCGGCCGCCACCCGGAGAGCGACATCTTCCTCGACGACGTCACGGTCTCGCGGCGTCACGTGGAGTTCCGTCGCGGTCCGGACGGCGTGTTCACCGTCTCCGACGTCGGCAGCCTGAACGGCACCTACGTCAACCGGGAGCGGATCGAGACCGGCATCCCGCTCGCCAACGGCGACGAGGTGCAGATCGGCAAGTACCGGCTGGTGTTCTTCGCCAGCCCGCGCAGCGCCTGACCACCCGGGGGTATCGACCCGCGGGAGGCTCCATGCCGCACACACCCACCGGCGGTGCCCTCGGGGGCACCGCCGCCCGGGAGCCGTCGCTCCGGGGCGCAGCGGCCGCCCCGGAGGAGCGACCGCAGAGCATCGGCACCGTGCTCGCGGCGCTGCGGAAGGACTTCCCCGAGGTCACCGTGTCCAGGATCCGCTTCCTGGAGGCGGAGGGCCTCGTCCGCCCCGAGCGTGGAGCCGGAGGGCAGCGCCGCTTCCGCGACGCCGACGTCCGGCGGCTCCGCCACGTCCTCGGCCTCCAGCGCGACCACTGCCTGCCGCTGCACGCCATCCGGGAACGCCTCGGCGAGCCGGGCGACGGCGAGGACGCCGCAGCCCACCCCGCTCCCGCCGCCGGGTACCCCATCGACCGGCGGGTACGCACCGGGCGGGCGCGCCTGCTCGCCGCGACCGGGGCCGACGAGGCGCAGTGCACACGCTGGGAGGAGTACGGACTGCTCCGCCCGGACGCCACCGGTCACTACGACGTGGCACAGGTGGCCCTCGCCCGTACCCTCGCCGAGCTCGGCGCGCACGGACTCGAGCCGCGGCACCTGAGGGCCGTCAAGGCGGCCGCCGACCGCTCCGCGGCGCTCGTGCAGCAGGTCGTCGCCCCGCTGCGGGCCAACCGCGACCCACGGGTCCGGGAGGACGCCGAGGCCACCGCACGGGACCTGGCCCACCTCACCGCCCGCCTGCACGACGCCTTCCTGCGGGCCGCCCTGGAGCCCGCTCCGCACGGTGAGAGCCGGGCCCGCTGAGCACGCCGACGCCCACGCCGAAAGCGTGCCCGACTATCCAAACAGGCCGGGCACGTCCTAGGGTTGCTGTGTGAACGAGCTCGACGTCGTGGGTGTCCGGGTCGAAATGCCCTCCAACCAGCCGATCGTTCTCCTGCGGGAAGTGGGGGGCGACCGGTACCTCCCCATCTGGATCGGTCCGGGAGAGGCGACCGCCATCGCGTTCGCCCAGCAGGGCATGACGCCGGCCCGTCCCCTGACACACGACCTGTTCAAGGACGTGCTGGAGGCGGTGGGACAGGAACTGACCGCCGTGCGCATCACCGACCTGCGTGAAGGCGTCTTCTACGCCGAGCTGGTCTTCGCCAGCGGCGTCGAGGTCAGCGCCCGTCCCTCCGACGCCATCGCGCTGGCCCTGCGCACCGGGACCCCGATCTACGGCAGCGACACCGTACTGGACGACGCCGGCATCGCCATCCCGGACGAGCAGGAGGACGAGGTCGAGAAGTTCCGCGAGTTCCTCGACCAGATCTCCCCCGAGGACTTCGGCACCAGCAGTCAATGACCCGCAGGACTCCGGCGTCCCGTCCCGTCCCGTGACCCCGGCGTGTGCCCAACCGGCGTCCGTCCCCGCTCTGAAGCCCGGTAAACCACTCTTCGGGTGATTATCACTCGGCGTGCCGAGTGTGGCGATCGTTGACGCACCCGGAGCGACTGCCTACCTTCAAGTGGGCATCTTCCGGGGCCCGGAACGGGAAGGGACGGAGGTCGGCGTGAGAAGCACCGGCGACGGCGTGGCGGCGGGCGAACCCTCCCGAGCGGGGACCGCGTCCCCGGCCGGCCCCGCACCCGCTCCCACCGCCTCCGGCGAGGAGAACCTCGGCTACCGGGGTCCCACGGCCTGTGCCGCCGCAGGCATCACCTACCGCCAGCTCGACTACTGGGCCCGCACCGGCCTGGTCGAACCCGGTATCCGCTCCGCCCACGGCTCCGGCACCCAGCGGCTCTACAGCTTCCGCGACGTCGTCGTCCTCAAGATCGTCAAGCGTCTGCTCGACACCGGGGTGTCGCTGCAGAGCATCCGCGCCGCCGTGCAGCACCTGCGCTCCCACGGACGCACCGACCTCGCCCGGCTCACCCTCATGAGCGATGGCGCCACGGTCTACGAGTGTGCTTCCCCCGACGACGTCGTCGATCTGCTCCAGGCCGGTCAGGGCGTGTTCGGTATCGCCGTCGGCGTGGTGTGGCGGGACGTCCAGGGGGCTCTGTCGCAGCTGCACGCCGAACGGGTCGACACCGGCGAGACCGTCACCGCGCACCATCCGGCCGACGAACTGGCCCGGCGCCGCCGCGACCGCGCAGGGTGAACACCTGCCACGACGCAGAGACCCCCGCCCGCAGTGCTGTCCGGCCCTGCGGGCGCCGCGTCCCTCCCCGGTACGCCCGTCCGGGCGGCTGTCAGCGCCGTAGGGCAGCATCGGTGGTGTGAGAGGCGCAGCGACGGTCCTCCATCTCGACATGGACGCGTTCTACGCCGCCGTGGAGCAGGCGGCGAAGCCCAGTCTGCGCGGGAAGCCCGTGATCGTGGGCGGCCTCGGACCCCGGGGGGTCGTGGCCACCGCCTCCTACGAGGCGCGCCGGTTCGGCGTCCATTCCGCCATGCCCACGGCTCAGGCGCGCCGCCGCTGCCCCAACGCCGCCTACCTCACTCCGCGCTTCGGGCTCTACCGCCGGATCAGCGGCCGGGTGATGGAACGGCTGGCCGCGCTCTCGCCGCTCGTCGAGCCCCTCAGCCTGGACGAAGCGTTCGTCGACCTCGAAGCGGGCGGGGCCGCAGCGGACTCGGCCGCGGCCACCGCCGTCGCCCACCGCCTCCGTGCCGACATCAGGGCCGAGACCGGGCTGAGCGGTTCGGTGGGGCTGGCGGGCTCCAAACTCCTCGCCAAGATCGCCTCCGAACGCGCCAAGCCCGACGGACTGGTCGTCGTGGAACCCGGCACCGAACGCGCACTGCTGGCGCCGCTGCCCGTGCGCACCCTCCCCGGGGTCGGGCCCGCCACCGCCGAGGTGCTGCGCCGCGCCGGCATCGCCACCGTCGGCGACACCGCGGAGGCGGGGGAGGACGAACTGCTGCGGCTGCTCGGGCGGGCCCACGGCAGCGCGCTGTACGCCATGGCTCTCGGCCTGGACGACCGGCCCGTCGTCGCCGAGCGGGACGCGAAATCGGTGTCCGTCGAGGACACCTACGACGTCGACCTCACCGACCGCACGCGCGTGCAGACCGAGGTGGCGCGCCTCGCCGGCCGCTGCGTGCACCGGCTGCGGGAGGCCGGCCGCTCCGGCCGCACCGTGGTCGTGAAGGTGCGCAGCTACGACTTCTCCACCCTCACCCGTTCCGAGACGCTGCGCGGACCGACCGACGACCCCGCCGTCGTCCGCGCCGCCGCGGCCAGACTGCTCGAGGGCATCGACACCACGGCAGGGGTGCGCCTCCTCGGCGTCGGGGTCAGCGGCCTCGCCGACTACACCCAGGAGGACCTGTTCGCCCAGGCCGCCGCCTCCGCCGAGGCGGAGGGCGGTGACGTGCCGGACCCGGGCGGTGACCACGGCGCCCCGGCCCGCCCCGGCGGCGCGGCGGACGGCGGAGCGACCCAGGCGTCCGGGGAGCGGTCGCGCCGGTGGCTGCCGGGCCTCGACGTCCACCACCCGGCCCACGGCCCCGGCTGGGTGCAGGGCAGCGGCGTCGGCCGGGTCACCGTCCGCTTCGAACAGCCCGGCTCGCCGCCCGGACCCGTCCGCACCTTTGCCGTCGACGACCCGGAGCTGACCGCGACCGACCCGCCCATGCTCGTGCCCGGCCCGCCGCCCGCGGACCACTCCGCCTCCGAGGACGAGCCGCCGCTGGAGGCGAGGCCCTCCGCGGCCGGTCAGCCCTCCGAACCGGCGATCCGGCCGAAGTCCCGGTCCGGCGGCACGGCCGGCTGGCCGGGAGCGGAAGGCACGTCCAGGCCATAGTGGTGGTAGAGCTGGAGTTCCTGCTCGGGCGACAGGTGGCGGCCCACACCGAAGTCCGGCGCGTCCTTGATCAGAGCCCGCTCGAACGGCACCCGCAGCACTTCGCCGTCCAGCAGGCTCGGCTCCAGCGGCACGAACGCGTCCCGGCTGAACAGACCCGTGCGCACCGCCGCCCACTCGGGCTCCCCGGTCGCATCGTCCAGGTAGACCTCGTCCACGGTGCCGATCTTGAGTCCGTCACGGTCGAACGCTCTGCGGCCTATCAGGCTCCGCGGGTCGATGTCCGTCTGCACGCTGCCTCCAGCTGCTCGCACACTGCACGGGCCCCCTCCCAACGATTGGCCACTTCGCCCGCGACGGCCACTCGAGAGCCGCGCCCGTTCCCTTCCGGCCCCTCGCTGGTACGCTCGGGGCGAAGGCTGTCGACCCCGTGCGGGAGAGCTCTCCGGCGGCAGCGCCGGAGGCGCCGAAGGAGCAACTCCTCCCCGGAATCTCTCAGGCTCACGTACCGTACGGACGAGGTCACTCTGGAAAGCAGGGTGGGCCACGGACCCGTGCCAGGGGCTCCCCCTCACCGACGGTGAAAGCCCGGCTGCCCCCAAAGGCCCTGCCGGGTGAAGCTCTCAGGTTGCGATGACAGAGGGGGAGGCCGTCCGGGCACCGGCCGTGGTGCCCCTCGCAGGTCGCTCACGACCAGGAGGCCCCCGCAGATGACCGACAACCGCATCTCCCTCGCCGAGCTCGAGCGCGGCACGCCCTTCGAACAGCGCCACGTCGGACCCGACCACGGCGCGCAGGCCAAGATGCTCGCGCATCTCGGATACGCCTCGCTCGACGAACTCACAGCCGCCGCAGTGCCCGACGTCATCAAGAGCACCGACCGGCTCCAGCTCCCCGAGGGGCGCACCGAGGCCGAAGTCCTGGCCGAGCTGCGCGACCTGGCCCGGCGCAACAGCGTGCTGTCCTCGATGATCGGGCTGGGGTACTACGGCACCTTCACCCCGCCCGTGGTGCTCCGCAACGTGATGGAGAACCCGGCCTGGTACACCGCCTACACCCCCTACCAGCCGGAGATCTCCCAGGGTCGCCTCGAGGCGCTGCTGAACTTCCAGACCGTCGTCGCCGACCTCACCGGCCTGCCCACCTCCGGTGCGTCGCTGCTGGACGAGCCCACCGCCGCCGCCGAGGCCATGGCACTCGCGCGACGCGTGGGCAAGGTCAAGAAGGGCGTCTTCCTCGTCGACGCGGACTGCCTGCCGCAGACCGTCGCCGTGCTCCGGACCCGCGCCGAACCCACCGGCGTCGAGGTCGTCGTCGCCGACTTGACCGACGGCATCCCCGCCGAGGTCGCCGAGCGCGGCGTCTTCGGCCTGCTGCTCCAGTACCCCGGCGCCTCCGGCGCCGTGCGGGACCACCGTTCCGTGATCGAGCAGGCGCACGGCCTGGGCGCGATCGTCACCGTCGCCGCCGACCTGCTCGCCCTCACCCTGCTGACCTCGCCGGGCGACCTGGGCGCGGACATCGCCGTCGGCTCCAGCCAGCGCTTCGGCGTGCCCATGGGCTTCGGCGGCCCGCACGCCGGCTACATGGCCGTCCGCGACACGTTCGCCCGCAGCCTGCCCGGCCGTCTGGTCGGCGTCTCCAAGGACGCCGACGGCACCCAGGCGTACCGCCTCGCCCTCCAGACCCGCGAACAGCACATCCGCCGTGAGAAGGCCACCAGCAACATCTGCACCGCGCAGGTGCTGCTCGCCGTCATGGCCGGCATGTACGCCGTCCACCACGGTCCCGACGGCCTCGCCGCGATCGCCCGCCGCACCCACCGCTACGCGACCCTGCTCGCCCGCGGCCTGAGCGACGGCGGCGTCGAGGTCACGACCGGCACGTTCTTCGACACCGTCACCGCCCGGGTGCCCGGCCGCGCCGCCGAGATCGTCGAGCGGGCCCGCGAGGCCGGGGTGAACATCCGCCACGTCGACGCCGACCACGTCGGCATGGCGTGCGACGAGACCACCACCCGTGAGCAGCTCACCGCCGTGTGGGACGCGTTCGGGGTGCAGGCCGACGTGGAGGAGCTCGACGGCGCCGTCACGGACGCCCTGCCCCGGGACCTGCTGCGCACCGACGAGTACCTGACCCACCCGGTCTTCCACGAGCACCGCTCGGAGACGTCGCTGCTGCGCTACCTGCGCCGCCTGGCCGACCGCGACTACGCGCTGGACCGCGGCATGATCCCGCTGGGCTCGTGCACCATGAAGCTGAACGCCACCACCGAGATGGAGGCGGTGACCTGGCCCGAGTTCGGCGGACTGCACCCCTTCGCGCCCGCCGACCAGGCCGAGGGCTACCTCACCCTGATCCGCGAACTCGAGGAGCGCCTCGCCGAGGTCACCGGCTACGACAAGGTCTCCATCCAGCCCAACGCCGGCTCCCAGGGCGAACTCGCCGGTCTCCTCGCCGTCCGCGCCTACCACCGCGCCAACGGCGACGACCAGCGCGACGTCTGCCTCATCCCGTCCTCCGCACACGGCACCAACGCCGCCAGCGCCGTGATGGCCGGCATGAAGGTCGTCATCGTCAAGACCGGCGAAGAGGGCGACATCACCATGGAGGACCTGCGCGAGAAGATCGCGCAGCACGGCGACCGGCTGGCCGTCCTCATGGTCACCTACCCGTCCACGCACGGCGTCTTCGAGGAGAACATCTCCGAGGTCTGCGCCGCCGTGCACGACGCGGGAGGCCAGGTGTACGTCGACGGCGCCAACCTCAACGCGCTCCTCGGACTCGCCCGCCCGGGCCGCTTCGGCGCCGACGTCTCGCACCTCAACCTGCACAAGACGTTCTGCATCCCGCACGGCGGCGGCGGACCCGGCGTCGGCCCGGTCGGCGTCCGCGCCCACCTGGCCCCGTACCTCCCCAACCACCCGCTCCAGCCGCTGGCGGGCCCGGAGACCGGTATCGGACCGATCTCCGGGGCTCCGTGGGGCTCGGCGGGCATCCTGCCGATCTCGTGGGCCTACATGCGGCTGATGGGCGGCGAGGGACTGCGGCGCGCGACCCAGGTCGCCGTGCTGAGCGCCAACTACATCGCCAAGCGCCTGGAGCCGCACTTCCCGGTCCTCTACACCGGCCCGCACGGCCTGGTCGCGCACGAGTGCATCATCGACGTGCGGCCGCTGACCAAGGCGACCGGCGTCAGCATCGATGACGTCGCCAAGCGGCTCATCGACTACGGCTTCCACGCCCCGACGATGTCGTTCCCGGTCGCCGGCACGCTGATGATCGAGCCCACCGAGAGCGAGGACCTCGCCGAGGTCGACCGCTTCTGCGAGGCGATGATCGCCATCCGTGCCGAGATCGACAAGGTCTCCTCCGGCGAGTGGAGCGCCGAGAACAGCCCGCTGCGCAACGCCCCGCACACGGCGGCGCAGCTCAGCGGCGGCTGGGACTTCCCGTACACCCGCGCCGAAGCGGCCTTCCCGGCGGGGGTGCAGGCGGCGGACAAGTACTGGCCGCCGGTGCGCCGGATCGACGGTGCGTTCGGCGACCGCAACCTGGTGTGCTCCTGCCCGCCGGTCGAGGAGTACGACGGCTGAGGCCGTCCCCCGGCACACGACGGGCCCGGTCCGGCGTCACCGCCGGTCCGGGCCCGTCCTCGTCGCTGCGTCCCGGTTCACGCCGCCTGCGTGACGCGCAGCGCGTCGGGGCGGTGCGGGGCGATGACCCGGCCGTCCGGGAGCAGTTCCCCGGTGTCCTCGAAGACGAGGACGCCGTTGCAGAGCAGGCTCCATCCCTGCTCCGGGTGGTGCGCCACGAGATGGGCGGCCTCCCGGTCGGCGGATTCCGCGGTCGGGCAGGGTGGCTGGTGCTGGCACATCGTCGGCGTCTTCCGTTGTGTGGTCTCGACTGTCCTGATCGTCCTGCGGCTCGGTGTGGCTTCCATGGCCGTTCCCCGTTCCCTCAAGGTCTGTCCCAGTGTCCCCCTGCGGACGAAGGGCCCGCAGGCGTTTCGCGGCAGCACTCCTCGTAGGGAAGGACGCTTCACCCGGACGGGTGGTTTCAGGCGCCGATCAGGGGCACGGAGCGCAGGCGGTGCGTCAGCAGCGGTAGCAGGGTGTCGACCCGCTGCGGCTGGTGGGAGGCGATGCCGGGTGGCGCCGGGGCCAGCGGGATCACCAGGTCGGCGGCGTCGGGGAAGTGTGCGGCGGGGTCGGCGTCCGGGACGGAGTGCAGCCAGAGGGTCAGCATGTACAGCTCCGGCACCGACAGCAGTCGCGGCTGGTACGGCAGCGGCAGTCCTTCGGCCTGGCCGAGCGCGCGCAGGGTGGCGGACACGTACGGGCCGCCGCGGAAGTGGGCGAACGCCCAGCCGTCCGCCGTCGGCATGGTCTCCGCCGCGCTCATCGGCGAAGGGGATGCCGGCCCGGAGGCCGCCGGCTCCCCGTCCGATGCGGGCGCCGCCGGCGCCGGTGCGAGCAGGAAGCGCCAGCCGGTCAGCCCGGTGCGCGGTGGCCCCTGCCTGCTCACACCGGTGATCTCGTGCACCGGCAGGGCGAGTTCGGGACGCAGCCGGGCCGGGCCCGGCCCGGCGCCGGAGTCGAGGGCCGACAGGACACTCTGCCGGGCGGTCGCCGGAGCAGGGGCAAAACGCAGGGGCATGATGGGTCGCCTCTCACCTCGACAGGCACACGGGAGCGGGGGCGGGGCGCGGACGGCGCTGTTCGGCCCGGGCGG
The DNA here is from genome assembly GCF_031845485.1 of Streptomyces hazeniae. Classification (NCBI taxonomy): domain Bacteria; kingdom Bacillati; phylum Actinomycetota; class Actinomycetes; order Kitasatosporales; family Streptomycetaceae; genus Streptomyces; species Streptomyces hazeniae. The sequence goes on along the minus strand of NZ_JAVREQ010000044.1, from coordinate 2,978 downwards.
CCGCATGACCGTAGCCGGTGCAGCGGGCAGACGGTCGTTCGACGCGGGGTCTCGGCCTCGTCGGCAGAGTTTATACGACACCAGTTCCCCGGCGGTTTCGGCTAACGACGCGGCGGTGTTTCCACAAGGCGACTTCACGCCGATTTCCGGAGGCATTTCCTCCCGCTCCGTCCACCCCGTCGAAGCCCTCGCCTCGGCCTTCGGTGGAAACCGGGTCGGCCGGTTCTGCTGTGGCCCTTTCCTTCGGCTCTTGCGCGACGCCCGGACCATGAGCCGTATGCCGAAGGAATGTGCCAGAGGATTTCCCCGGCACGATAGCGGTTACCCGGGGGTTCGCCGAGGGGATTGCGGATCATCGCCCTGGGCATCATCAGGTGACACACGTGCCCGGTCGTCGCACGGGCACCCGACCGAGAGGACCGGCGGGATGGGAGAGAAGGTCGCGGCCGACAGGTTCGCCCTGTCCGATCGGCTGCGGTACCGGCAGAAACTCCTCCAGGGGCTGGAGGCCCTGGAACTGCTTCTGGACAGGAAGCGGTTCGACCGCCCGCGCAATCTCATGGGTCTGGAGATCGAGCTCAATCTCGCGGACGCCGAAGGCATGCCCCGGATGATGAACGCCGAGGTACTGGAACGCATCGGCAGCCGGGATTTCCAGACGGAACTCGGTCAGTTCAACCTCGAGGCCAACATCGTCCCGCACCGTATGGCCGGCCGGGTTTTCGACCAGCTCTCCGAGGAACTCCGCACCGCCCTCGCCTACGCCGACCGCCAGGCCCGCGAGGTGGACGCCCACATCGTGATGATCGGCATCCTTCCCACGCTCACCAGCGACGACCTCGTCTCCGCGAACCTCTCCGCCGTCGACCGGTACACGCTGCTCAACGACCAGATCATGGCGGCCAGGGGAGAGGACGTGATGCTCGACATCGAGGGCGTCGAGCACCTGCGCTACGCCTCCGACTCCATCGCGCCCGAGGCCGCGTGCACCTCCGTGCAGCTGCACCTCCAGGTCACGCCGGGCCGGTTCGCCGACGTGTGGAACGCCGCCCAGGCGATCGCCGGGCCGCAGATCGCCATGGGCGCCAACTCGCCGTTCGTCTTCGGACGGGAGCTGTGGAGGGAGTCCCGGCCGCCGCTCTTCCTCCAGTCCACCGACACCCGGCCGCCGGAGCTCGCCGTGCAGGGCGTACGTCCCCGCACCTGGTTCGGCGAACGCTGGATCGACTCCGCCTACGACCTCTTCCAGGAGAACGTGCGCTACTTCCCGGCGCTGCTCCCGCTCTGCGAGGAGGAGGAGCCCCTCCAGGTGCTGGAGGAGGGCGGAGTCCCCGACCTTCTCGAACTGTCCCTGCACAACGGCACCATCTACCGCTGGAACCGCCCGGTCTACGGCGTCGTCGACGGCGTCCCCCACTTGCGGGTCGAGAACCGGGTGCTTCCGGCCGGTCCCACCGTCACCGACGTGCTCGCCAACGCCGCCTTCTACTACGGGCTGGTGCGCGCCCTGGCGGACGAGCCCCGTCCCCTCTGGACCCGGATGCCCTTCCCCGTCGCCCACGAGAACTTCGAGGCTGCGTGCCGGGACGGCATCGACGCCCAGCTGCACTGGCCGCGCTCCGGGCGGGGGAGTGCGACGGTCGCGCTGCCCGCGACCCGGCTCGTGCAGGAGGAGCTGCTCCCGCTCGCCGCGTCCGGCCTCGACGCGTGGGGTGTGGAGGCCGCCGACCGGGACCGCTACCTGTCGGTGATCGAGGAACGCTGCCGGCGCCGGGCCAACGGGGCCTCCTGGCAGGCCGCCGCCTACCACCGGGCCACGGACACCGGACTCGACCGGGAGAAGGCACTCGCGGCCGTCGCCCGCCGGTACTGCGAACTCACCCGCACCGACGAGCCGGTGCACACCTGGCCGCCCGGGCCGTGACGCCGGGCGGCGCCCGGACACCCCGGGCACGCCTCCGCCCCTCGGATGCGGCAAGCTGAGACCGGGCGCCGGACGCACCGGCGCCCACCGGCAGGCAGTCGATCCAGGCGGACGGGAGGCGCGCGTGCGTGCACGGACGGGAGACGCCGCGGACCAGGGGGTTCCCGGCGACGCCGGACTCCCCGCTCCCGTGCTGCGGCGGGAGATGCTGCTGGTGCTCGCCCTCTCCCTCGGCGCCAGCGCCCTCTCGGCGCTCATCAGCTTCGCCGGTTCGCTGACCGCTCCGGGCGGACTCGCCGACCAGGCCGCGCGGATGAACACCTCGGCCGCTCCCGACCGCCCGTGGCTCGACCTGGCCTGGCAGCTCTTCGGTATCGCCACCGCGCTCGTCCCCGTCGCCCTCGTCGCGCACCTGCTGTATCGCGAGGGCGCCGGCGGCCTGCGCGCGGTCGGTTGCGACCTGCGGCGCCCCCGCTCCGACCTGGCCCGCGGCACGCTGATCGCTGCCGGTATCGGAGGAACCGGCCTGCTCCTCTACCTCGGTGCCAGGGCGGCCGGCGCGAACCTCACCGTGGTGCCGGAGAACCTTCCGGACGTGTGGTGGAAGATCCCGGTGCTGATCGCCTCCGCGGTGCAGAACGCCGCGGTGGAGGAGATCATCGTCATCGGCTACCTGCTGCGCCGCCTGGACCAGCTCGGCTGGTCCCCCTGGGGCGCGCTGGCGGCCAGCTCCCTGCTGCGCGGCACGTACCACCTCTACCAGGGGATCGGCGGCTTCGTGGGCAACATGGCGATGGGCGTGATCTTCGTGCTGCTCTACCGCCGCTGGGGGCGCGTCGGCCCGCTGCTCGCCGCCCACGCCCTGATCGACATCGTCGCCTTCGTCGGCTACGCGGTGCTGGCCGGCGAGGTGGGCTGGCTCCCCACCGGCTGACAGTGATGATGTTCGTGGTGACGCTGTTGGTGGGTCTGACCCCTCGGCTGACTGACGTCTCGACTGTCCTGTATGGGATTCGTCGGCCCACCGGGGCGTCACCACGCACGCGGCCGGACG
>NZ_JAVREQ010000043.1:0-21728 GCF_031845485.1 Streptomyces hazeniae | reverse complement strand
GACGGGCATTACGGTGGGACACGAAGGCCTCCGTGCGGTGAAGATTCGACACCTCCACCACACACGGAGGCCTTCGCCATGATCAAGACCTGTGAGTGTCAACAACGCTCATGAGCAATACAGCTAGCCCCTTGGCGTGGGCAGCGCTCAGGGGCTGAGTCACGGGATCGGGCGCGGCCTGGGCTGGCCCGGCGGGCAGTAGGAGGACCGCCAGCAGGCTGCCGGCCGCCGCCGTGCGCGCTGTCAGCGTGAAGCATCTTGCACGGGTTCGGACGTGGTGGAATCGCATGAGCCCCCCCAGAGAAAGACGGACGGATGCAGGCCGCCCGCACCGAATCTGTAGCCAGGAACCTTGGCACCCCTCAGCGACCCCAAGATGTCTCACTGTTGACCACGGGATTACCATCCGCCCTCCGCGGCTGCCTACGAACCAGCGGCCCGCCCTCCCGGTGCGAAGCGGCATGAGTCTGTCCCGGGTGCCCGTCGGTGTCATCAGAGCAGGCCGATGCGGTACGTGCTCACTTTGCGCGGCTACGCGAGCGGGCCTGCCTCAAGGGAGGGGCCACGCTGGGCGAGCTGCACCCCGGCATCATGGTCGACGGCGAAGACATCGGGCGACGCACCGGGGTAACCGCGCAGACTTGGACGACTGCTGTCCCTCGTGCCTGGCCGAGTACCCATCACGCCGCCGCATCCTGCGCCGAAGATCAGAACACGCGGCAGGCTGCCCCCTCCACGCCCTCGCTACGCCCGGTCGCCGGACTTCACGAGCATCAGGCCCAGTTCTTACTCGCTTTCCAGCGAGACACGCGGTCGACACGCCTGGCAAACCAGCCGATGAGCAAAGGTTCCATCCGGTACCGGAGAGCACCGCCCCGTGATCGCAGTCGCGCTCCAGCTTCGTGGCACTCGTCCGCGCAGTCTCTTCTTCGAACGCGTCAGCGTACTGCCAGGTTGAGCTGGAGCGCGTTGCGCGCTTCGAGAATGCGGCCCTGAGCTCAACCCCGTGAACGGACCTGTCCAGGATGGCTCCGACGCCGTGGTCACACCAGCCACACCAAGATCATCTCATCCGCGGCCAGCAGTTACGGGACACCCCTTAGGGCAGCAGTCGGACGAAGATAGCGACTATGGCGAGGACTCCGAAGGCTATGGCGGCGATCTGCCATGCGCGGCGTGCCGAGACGAGCGGAAAGACCACGGGCGTGCCTCGGCCGGGCGCTGGGGCAGGAGCCCGGCGAGGGCAAGGTCGCCCGCATCATCGTCCCCGTCTACCTCGCGCCCGGGGAGCGGCCCTACGCGATGATGATGAGCAGCGGGGCGTATCGGCCCCTGGTCCAGGTGTTGCAGGGGCTGCGGGCGCACGACGAGTGGATCGTGCAGCGGCTCATGCTCGCCACCCGCACCGCCTCCGGCGAGCCGACGGCGGTCCTCGAACTCGACGCCGGCACGCCCGACTCCGCCGGTGCCGGCCACAGCAGGAGCAGGGCGGCCGATGAGCACGACCAGGAGCAGCCGGACGGGGGCGAGCACGGCCAGGAGGAGGACGGCCCAGAGCAGGAGGGCGAGGACGGGGGGCGGGGCGTGGCGGTCGGCGGTGATGCGGCGGGGGTGCCGTTGCTGCGGTTCTCCCAGTCGCGGGACCCGGCCGTCATCGCCCGCTGGTTGCGCACGCGGGTGATCCAGCGGACAGCGAGGTGTGGCTGACCGGGTACGAGGCGCTGCACCAGTGGGTAGAGCGGCACGGCGACGCGCAGGTGCCTACCGGCGCCGTCATCGAGTTAGAGGATCGCGAGGAGGCGTACCGGTCGGGCAGTGGGTGAGCGAGCAGCGGCGTGCTTTCAGTGAGCCCTCAGTGTCGGGTCCGTGCGCCGGACAGGTGAGCCTCTTCGATGTCGGATGCGAACCGCTGCACACACGAACCGAACCGGCCCCATGCCGGAGGTCATCGCTGTCCTGAAGACGCGCACGACGTCGAAGGTGCTGCGTACGTTGGCGGGTCACGTGCCGTTGCAGTGGGTTGCACGTGGAGGCGCCGGGCCGGACCTCGATGAGGCTCGCCGGGCGGTGGACGCGTGTGACGTGGGCACGGACGGCCTGGCCGCATGGAGTGCGCCGGGCAGAGGACCGGTGCAGCGTCAACGTACAGAAGTCCAGTGCCGGCGTTCCTCCCCACCGGGCGGGGGATCATATCGGCAGCGAGGCTCGGCGCTGGAGAGGTGGACGCGGGCCCAGGTACGTGTGCCGTCACGGTGGCGGGAGATGCCCCACGTCGTGGCGAGGTGGGCGAGCATGGCCAACCCCCAGCCACTGTCGTCTTGGTCGTCCGCGTTGCGGAGCGGGATTTGAGAGTTGCCATCGGCGTTCGATACGCACAGCTCGACGGAGTGGGGGCCGCGGATGCAGGCAACGGTGTAGGTGGTGGTGCCGGTGTGGGCGATGGCGTTGGTGGCCAGTTCGGAGGCGATGAGCACGAGGGCGTCGGCGATGTCGCCCGGGACGCTCCAGGTGGCCATCGTCTGCTGCACGAAGTGGCGGGCGATGCCGGTCGTGATGGGTCCGGCCGGGAGGCTGATCTGGTCGGAGACGCCGTCGGCCCACCATGCGGGGTAGGTGTGCGACGGGCGAGTGGGCGCGGCGGTCATGTGGGGTTCTCCGTGTGGTGCCGGTCGCGTGGCCAGTCGGTGGTGGCGGTGGAGAGCTGGCGGGGAATGAACAGGCGAGGGGTGATCGGGTCTGCGGGGTCGGGGGTGTGGGTGGGTGGGAGGTGCCCGCCGGCGATGAGTGCCCACAGTGCTGGGTGAGGTTCGCAGCCGCGGGTCTGAGTGAGAGGGAGGCCGAGCGCGGCTGCCGCGGCGGAGATACGTGAGCGGGTGCTGCGGCGGTTGATGCCGAGTTCCTTGGCGGTTGCGGAGACCGAGCAGCCGGCTGAGATGAACTCCACCAGCAGGGCGACCGGGTCGTCTTGGCGTGTGGCGTGCGGGCCGAGCCATCCGCCGGGCGGTGCCGGTGCCTCCAGGAGCGGGCGGAGGGTGGCTCTCGCCCAGTACCGGGCGGCGTCGCTGGACAGAAGGTCGTCCAAGGCCGTCGGCACCTGCTCGGGGCCGGGGAGGTCGTCCACGTCCTGGGCGCCGTTGTGGTCGGCGTCATCGATTGCGGCGAGCTGGAAGGCGAGTTCGGCGACGGCCCGGTGCGGCATCTCGCGGTGGTCGAGCCCCATCACGTTCAAAACCTCGATGAGCGAGCGGCGGACGTGGCTGCGGTCGGTGTTAGCGAGGGACGCGGCTCCGGGCACCCCGGCTGTCAGGGCGAGACGGGCAAGGTCGACACGGCGGCCGCCGCCGGCGTCCGTCTTGGCAACGACCCGCCGCGCCCACCTGGTCGCGCCGGGCACGGTGGCCAGCACGGAGGCCAGGTCTGCGGTCCCGGAGTAGGTGGCGAGGGTTCCGGGTTCCGCCGTGGCGAGGGCCCGTCTGGCGGCGGCGTAGCCCTGCGGGACGCGCCCCCACGGGGTGGGGGTGGAGACCCCGACTCCTTCGTGCCGCTCCCCGGCCAGCAACTCGGAGAGGGCGGTGTGCAGGGTCCGCCCGACGTGGTCGAGGGCGGGGGCGGCGATCAGGATGTGGTCGGTGCAGCCGGGGCAGGGCATGACCAGGGCGTGCGGCAGCTCCGCTTCGCAGAGTTGGACCAGGTCCTCGCGCGACCGCGGTGCGCAGGCGAGGACGGCCGTGACCGCGTCGCGACCGGTCAGGTGGAGTTCAGGGTCAGGCTCGGCCATCCGCACGGCCGCCTCCCGCTGCCCGATCATCAGGGCGTGCATGATGCCTGCGCGGTGAGCGCGGCGCGCGCGGCGCCAGGTTTCCTCCCGCTCCTCCACTTCCAGTGGGTGGCGCAGCAGGGCTGTTTGGGTGGCGGCGAGCGTCAGAAGGTCCCGCAGGTGCGTCGGCCAGGGCCCTGCCTGCGCGTCTCGGACGCCGATGAGAACTGGGTGCGGGGCGTAGTGCCCGAATGGGATGAGGACGATGTGCTGCCCGGAGTCGGAGACGACCGCAGTACGGGCCCCCTGACGTCTCGCCAGCATCAACGCTTCCCAGCAGCCGAGCGCTTTGAGCAGATTCCAGCCGTAGCTGCCGGGGTTGGCCAGATACACCCCAGCATCGGTGATGTCGCCAAGATGCGGCAGTAGCGCGTCCGGGGCGCCGGACGACCGGTACAGGCGGTCGACCACGCGCAGTACGGACGTGGCTCGCTGGGCGTGGGCGGTGGCGGCTTGCCGCATGGCGGTGTGCACAGTGTCCACCACGTCTGCTGCCGGCGCCGGCCGGGACGGGACGAGCAGCGGCAACTGCGCCGCCGCGCAGGCGGAGGCCAGCTCGGTGACATCTCCATGCGGCTGAGCCTCGGGTCCTGCCAGCACGACGGCGGCACCGCCCTGACCCGCGAGGGTTCGCACCGCTGCGGTGTCGGCTCTCCCAGGGGGGAGAACGGCAAGCGTGCCCGACGGTAGGGCACCAGATCTGAGCGTTGCGGCGTCGACCGCGCGTGTGTGCTTCACAGCACGGGTGGCATACGAGGGCGCGTCGCAGTCGCCGAGGTAGGTCAGCACCGGTTGGCTGCCAGTGGTCAGGTCATGCACCGTGAGCACGATCAATCCTCCCGTCATCGTGAGATGTCCACCCGCTGGCCGCTCTGCGTCGCGGGCCGGAGCACTCCACACGCATCGAATGGACACTTGGCCCGCGACTTTTCCTCGCGTTCCGGGGGTGAGGTCGCTCCGCCCGATGCGGCCTGCTCGGCGCATCGGGCAGGCAGCCCCTGGGAAAAACTACAGCCGTAGTCGTCGATCCGGAATGGAAGAATCGCAGCGCCGGAGTACATCCAACGACCCGTCAAATGGGTAGCTGTGAACTACGCGCTTTCACTGATGAGTTGAAGAAGCAGAGCTGGCTGCTGTTCGCGAAAGATTCTGGCGACGGGGCATCAGAAAACGATCAGAGCGTCTTGCCACCCAGGTAGAAGCCGCCACTCCGAGGTAGCGACGTAGAAGACCCCTGGCGCTTCGGCGACAGCTCCGTGAGGCGGCCGCACAGGGAAGTCCCCGGCCTCAGGGACGCCAACTGGGCGTTCCAGATGGTCCCGGCGACCCGGTCGTGCACCGTGCGGCAGCCGCCGAGCTGCTGGATGGAAGCCTCGCCGGCATCGAGTGCGTCGTTGCCCTCGCCGAGGATCGCCAGCCAACGCCGTCGCGAGATGCGCGGAGACCTCATATGGAACCCGCGAGTCCTCATGTGGGCCCCCCATACGCCGCCTGTTGCGCCTAGCCTCCTAGCTGACCGCCAGCAGATGTACGACAAGGGGAGAAGGTTCAAGCTGTGTCCACTCCGGCCCCGCGTCCGACCTGCTCTCGGCGAGCCGTCCGGCTTGGATCCATCTGCTCCAGCGAGCCGACTCAGCGCCGAAACGAGCATCGAGACTGCCTTATCGCCTGCGGAACGTCGGTGCCCAGGCAATCACTCGCCGATCGCCTGCCGCAGCAAGCCCTCGTCCCAGCTCAGTCGCTGGTGGATCGCTTGTGCCAGCTTGTAAAGCCAAGGCTGGATCTTTCCCCCGCTCCCCGCTTATGTTCGTCGCCGCTTGCCCACACACCCTAGGCAGGCGGTAATCGAGCGACGGAGGAGAGCTGTTGGAGGACGGGATCAAAGCCACCCCATCGTGGCAGTACAGCGACGGCGTCCGGGAATAGCCACTCCCGGACGCCGAACGCAGAACACTCCGGCCTGGCCGGGCTGGAGTGTCACCGACATGACCGCACCGGCCCTCAGCAACGGGACTACCGGTGCGGGTGCACGCGAGGAGAGTGTTGCATGCTGCATGCTCTGCAGGAAAGGCCACAAGGTGTGGCTTGCGCGGCAACAACCTGCCCACCTGACCGCCGTCGAAGCAGCGGTCGAGCAGCCGCCCCCAGCCTGTGCCCACGAGGACGCGACGAGGGTGGCCGCTGATGGCGCGGATTCGCACGATCAAGCCGGAGGCTTTCGAGTCGGAGGACCTGGCCTCGGTCAGCGTCACAGCCGAGCGCACCTTCTTCGGCCTGCTGACGCTGGCGGATGACACCGGCCGGTTCCGCGACCACCCGGCCATCATCTGCGGCCGGCTGTGGGCATTGCGCTCGGAGCACACTTCCGCGCACGTCGCCCACGATCTGGAGCAGCTCGCCGCGGCGGGGTTGATCTGCCGGTACACCGGCTGCGACGGCCGCCGATACCTGCACATCGTGACCTGGGCGCGGCACCAGAAGATCGACCGCCCCTCGGCCTCGCGGATCCCGCGCTGCCCCGGGCACCAGGGCGACCACAAGTGCTCCGGCTGCGGGGAGGCCCAGTGCCGCGAAGCTGGCGAGCAGGGTGTGCTCATCGAGTCCTCGACGAACCCTCAACGAGCCCTCGTGCAGCCCGAAACACCCCCGCCACCACCGGCAGCGAGGCTGTCCCAGTCGGAAACCACTGTCGTCCAACAAGCGAGGCCGCGCGAGAGCGGCCGTACAAGGTCCTCTATCATCCTCACTGGTCAGAGCGCTCTCGATGAGGGCTCGTCGAGCACTCGCGAGGATGCGGCGTCTGGATCTAGGATCTTGGATCCTGGATCCTTCCTTACGGGGCGCGAGGCGCCCGCGCCCAACACCCCGCCGGAGGCGGTCTCGGCGAAGGACCTGCTCGCGGAGTACATCCAGGGCTGTGCGCACCGCCCGCCGCAGGACCTCCTCGGACTGCTAGGGCGCAAGGTCAAGGCCCTGCTCGGCGAGGGCTTCGCACCGGAGACGATCCGGGCGGCCCTGGAACGGCTCCGGGTGAAAGCCCTGCACCCGAGCGTGCTGCCGAGCCTGGTCAACGAGGTCCTCAACGCCCCCGTCCCGCAGGGCACAACAACGACGTCCGCCTCCGGCGCGGGGCCATGGGCCCCCAGCACCTCGGCGTACAGGCCCTACATCGACCCCGCGGCGCCCGAGCCGACCACGTTCGGAGGCCGCTGATGAACCGCCGCACCACCGACCCCCAGCCCGCGATATCCGAGCGGATCCGGCAGCGCCTCGAAGCGAAGATCACCGAGCGCGGCATCGACAAGACCGCCGAACTCCCGGACTCACCCGAGCCGATCCCCGCGCTGGAAGCCGCCCAGCGGCGCATCCCCGTCGCCTACCGCGACACGCTGCCCGAGCACCCGGACATCACCGCCTGGGTGCGCGCCGTCGCCGGATCGGCGACGGCGCCGAACGAGGGCGGCCTCCAGCCGCACTACGGCACCACCGGACGGCGGCAGATCGCGCACGGCCCGTCGCTGCTGCTGTGGGGAAGCCCCGGGACCGGTAAGACCCACCAGGCATACGGGGCGATCCGCGCGCTGACCGCCGCCGGCTGCGCCGTGACCTGGCACGCCGCCACCACCGCCGACCTGTACGCCGACATGCGCCCCAAGGCAGGGGTGGACGTGGAGCACCTGCTGCGCCGCATCGTGCGCATCCCGCTGCTGCTGCTCGACGACCTCGGTGCCGCGAAGAGTTCCGAGTGGACGGAGGAGATCACCTTCCGGCTGGTCAACTGGCGCTGCCAGAACCACCTGCCGACGATCTTCACCACCAACCTCGCCCCGGTCCGCGAATCCGGCATGCCGCCCGGGCAGCCAGTGTTGCGCGACAAGGTCGGCGACCGCGTCCTCTCCCGCCTGTCCGGCATGTGCACACCGGTCCACTTCACCGGCCCAGACCGGCGCTTCGCCCGCCTCTGACGACCACACCCACATCCGCCCCTACGGCGGAGCCCTCACCCGCCTCCGCAGCCCGCGCCCACGGGCCGCGTCGCAGGCGAGTCGGGGCGACGCCACACGGAGTGATCCACCCATGCACACCATCACCACCCACGACGCGCCGGCCACGCCACTGCGTGCCGTCGCCGACACCAGCTGGCACCACCGCGCCCGCTGCCACAGCCTGGCGTATCAGGAAGCCGACCGGCTGTTCTTCCCCAAACCCCGCGACCGAGCGGCCATCGTCCAAGCCCGAGCCCTGTGCGCCCGGTGCCCGGTGAGAGAAGCGTGCTTCAACTACGCCCTCGACAACGGCCTGCGGGAGGGCATCTGGGGCGGCCTCACCGAAGCCGAGCGCCGCCCCCGGCACGCCAAGGTCGCCCACCGCCTGGACTACACCCGCGTCCGCGCCGTCTTCGCCGGCCGCGACGTTCACCTCAGCGACGCAGAACGCGCCACCGTTACCCGCCACGCCTACGTACGCGGCTGGAACCCCGAACACCTCGCCCACACCCTCCGCATCGACCCCGAGTGGGCACGCGACCTGCTGCGCAAGGCCGCCCAGGACATCGCCGACCGCGACCGGTACACCGACCTCACCGACGACGCCGAAGCGCCAGCGGCCGACAGCTCGCCGGTGCCGGGCCAGGTGCAGACCGGGGCTCTGATCGCGGCGTTCGGAAAAGCAGCATGATCCACCCGAACCTCTCGCTCGGCGCCATCCCGGATGTGTCGACGCTGCTGACCGTCGGTGTCCCCGTCACCGCCCTGGCGCTCGGGCTGACCGGCTGGGCGATCCGTCACCGCGGTCGCGCCCGAGGACGCGACCGGCAGAAGACGCCGAGCAACCTGGCGGTCAAGGTCGCCGCGCTCGCCGCGCTCGGCTGTACCGCCTACAGCGCCGACACCTCCTGGCGGTTCGCCGCCGACTACCTCGACATGGCCGGCACCGCCGAGCGGATCGCGATGTTCGCCGCCGCCGAGTTCGCCCTGTTCGCCACCGCGCTGATGGCCCGCCAGAACCTGGTCAGCCGCGGAGCCCCGGGCCTGCCCGGGACCCTGGTCTGGCTGATCACCGGCGTGCAGGTCATCCCCGCCTACGCCGAATCCGGCCTGATCGGCGGCACCGTCCGCGCCTTCGTCGGTCCGATCATGGCCGCGATGCTCTGGCACCAGGCCATGGGCATCGAACTACGCCTGCGCACCCCCGGCGCCACCTCCCGCGGCCTGATCGCCACCCTCGGCAGGGAAGCCCGCGAACGGATACTCTCGCGCCTCGGCATCGCCGCCCGGGACCGCGACGCCGCACAGATCACCCGCGACCGCGCCACCACCCGCGCCGTCACCCTCGCCGCCCGACTCGCCGAACGCACCCCCGGACAGCGCGCCACCTGGCACGGCCGGCGCCTGACCCGCCGGCTGTCGAAAGCCATCGCCCGCGCCCAGGTCGGAACCGACCCCACCCAACGCACCGCACTGCTCGACCAGCTCGCAGCACGACGGCACGCCCTCTCCCTCGCCACCGCACCCCTGCCCTCGCCCTGGGACCACGACGTGCCGGTCCCCTCCCCGGCCTGCGCGACGGTCCCGTCGCTGAAGGGGGTGGTCCCCGAGCCCGGTCCCCGAGCCGGCCACCAGGTCGGGGACCGGGGACCGCAGGCGCCGCATACGGGGACCGGGACCAGCGCCCGAAACGACACGCCGGTCCCCGACAACGGGGACCGCGACACAACAGTCCGGGACCGGGACAACGCCGGGACCGGGCCTCGTGGTGAAGCGGCGGGGACCGGGGACCGCACAACGGCGACCGCCGGACGTGACCGGTCAAGGGCTGTCCCGCCAGAAGCTGAGGGACGCCCGGCCACGGACGTGGCCCAGGGGACCGGCGGCACGAAGCACGAAGTCCCCGGCCAGCGCACGAGGGACGCGGGACCGTCCGGCAGCGACTCGGGGACCGACCACACACGGGACCGGGGACCGTCCCCCACCAACCCCGGGACCGACCACACACGGGACCGGGGACCGTCCCCCACCAACCCCGGGACCGACCACACACGGGACCGGGGACCGTCCCCCACCAACCCGGGGACCGACCACACACGGGACCGGGGACCGTCCCCCACCAACCCCGGGACCGACCACACACGGGACCGGGGACCGTCCCCCACCAACCCCGGGACCGACCACACACGGGACCGGGGACCGTCCCCCACCAACCCGGGGACCGACCACACACGGGACCGGGGACCGACGAACGATGCCCAGGAGACGGTGAACCGCCTCGTGCAGCAGGTCCTGCCTCACGTCCCCGCCCTGCTGAAGCGGGACGGCAACGAGAGCGTCACCCGGGTCCAGCTGCGAGAGATCCTCCGCCGCCAGGGCCTCAAGGGCGGCCGGAACGACCGACTCAGCCTCGTCCTCCAGCAGCTCCGCAACGACACCAATACGACAAGGAGAGCCCGATGAAGACTTGCCGCCGCTTCACAACCATCCGCGACGAGCACGAGCGAGAGATCGGCTACCTGCAGGCCCACTCCGCCCGGCATGCCGGCAAGCCCTCGGCGCGCTCGAGCGCGAAGCAGGCGATATCGGCGAAGCATCGGATGGCCCGGGCCCTCAACGGGCACTTCACCCGCTGCCCGGAATGCGGCTGACCACATAACCCGAGCTCAAGCCGCCAGATCCGCACTCACCCAGAAGGATCGCCATGAGCCCCTGCACACCCCGACCTGCGCCACCGACCGCCGTTGAAGCCGACACCTGGGCCGAGGTCCTGGTCCGCTGCCGACACCTGAGCGCCGTGCTGCCAGTCCCGACCGGGCAGTGGCTCGTCCAACACGCCCCTGGTGAGCCGGTGGACGTCCTCGCCGGTCCCGCCGACGTCGTCGAACTGGCCGCAGCCATCCAGCACCGCATCCGCGCCTCCGGGACCGCGGGCCGATGACCGCTCCTGGCCGGAACAGCAACGCCCCGCAAGGTGCATCGGAGTCCAACTCGGTCTCGGGGCGAGCAAGTTGGGGCGGAAGCAAAGCTTCCGCCGAACCCGCCCCCTCGGGGGCGGGGAGGGACCTGCACCGGGGGGCGCAGGTCCCTGGGGCTTCGACCGGGGACGGATCGAAGCCAGACGACAAGGCGCAGCCGTCGCTGCGCCCCAGCCGCCGCGACAGCGCTTCGCGTGTGAGACAGCGTCCGCGACTGCCGCACGACGAGAAGCGCCTGCGCCAGCCCTCGACTCGGTTGAACGGCGAAGAGTTCTCCCTGATCCAGTCCGCCGCTGCCCGCTGTCAGCTGTCGGTCGCTGGTTTCCTTGCCCGCGCAGCTCTCGCCGCCGCGCATGATCTCGACCGCACTCAAGCCCAGGTCGCCGACGAACGCGAAGTGATCACTGCTCTGTTCGAGAGCCGTCGCAGACTCGGCTGGGCCGGCAGCAACCTCAACCAGGCAATGAAAGCGATCAACTCCGGCGCCGACGCACCGCAACTCGAGTCTGCCGTTTCGGCCGTCCGGCGTGCGGCCGATGCCGTGCAGGAAGCCGCCACAAGACTGATCGACCACCGCCTCCGATGATCCCTAGCGTCCATAAGACCGGCCGGCGCACCATGGGCCTACTTGCCTATCTGTACGGGCCCGGGAAGCGTGAGGAGCATACGGATCCTCACCTCGTCGCCTCCTTCGACGGCATGTCCCCCGACCCCGGCCGTGACCCACATGCCACGCTCAAGGACCTCCAGCAGCTCCTCGACCAGCCTGTGCAAGCCCTCCCGAAGCACGCCCGACCGGTGAAGCACGTCTGGCACACTTCCGTACGCGCCACTGCGGACGACCGAACTCTTACCGATGATGAGTGGGCCGCCGTCGCCCGCCGGATCGTTGCCGCCACAGGCATCGACCCCGGGAGCGAACAGCCCGGCTGCCGCTGGGCCGCCGTTCGGCACGCCGACGACCATATCCATATCGTCGCCACCCTGGTCTGCGAAAACGGCAGCCATCCGGACGACTTCCGCTCCGGCAAACGCGCCCAGGCCGAATGCCGCCTGATCGAAAAGGAACTCGGTCTCCACCAAGTCGCCCCTGGCGACGGCACCGCCGCACAGCGCCCCACCAGCGCCGAGCGCCACAAGGCCCGCCGCCAGGGCCGCGACCGCACCGCACGCGAGGAGTTGCGCGAGGCCGTGCGTCGCGCAGTAGCCGGTGCGTCTGGCGAGGAGGAATACTTCGACCGGCTCTCCGCCGCCGGCCTCCTCATCCGGAAACGGGCAGCCCCCTCCGGTGACCTCCTCGGCTACAAGGTCGCCCTGCCCGATGACCGCAACAAGGACGGCGAGCCGATCTTCTACCCCGGAGCCCGCCTCGCACCAGACCTGTCCCTTCCGCGCATCCGCGAACGCTGGACCATCGACACGTCCGACCGGGAAATCGGAGAGGAATTGCCAGCGGCACGGCAGTCTTTGAGTGGGCCGGCCTCTGCTCGTCGGCGGACGGCTTCCGCCGCATGGAAAGCGCTGCAGGTCATCAAGCACGGGAACGAAGCCGCTGCTTCCGCACACATCGCAGCAACCGGAGAAGTCCTCGACGCCCTCGCGGAGACCTCAGCCGCCCACACCCGCCACGAATTGCGCGAGGCAGCCTTCGCGTTCGAGCGTGCTTCCCGTTCGCACATCCGCGCTCACCGTGGGCACGACCGCGAGTTGCGGCGAGTCGCACGTGACCTGGTCCGCAGCGGCCCGGCCCTCGGCCGGGGCGAGGACGGCGCCACGACGGCGATGGCCATCGACGTACTGTTCTTCGTCATCACCGCCACGGCGCACTGGCACGCCAAGCGCGGCCACTCCCAACAAGCAGCGGCCGCCCAACAAGCGGCCGCCCACCTACGCACCGCCTACCAGAACGCCGCCACCCAGCCGCTGAGCGCCCTGAACCGGCGCGGCCGAGACCTCGACGTCTTCAAGCGACAGCGGCAGGCCATGGTCGTGCGCGCAGCCGTCCCCGAACTCGCCGAACAGACCATCGTCGAGCCCGGCTGGTACGCCCTGGCCGCCACTCTCGCCGAGGCCGAAGCTGCCGGACACGACCCCACCACCCTCCTCACCAGAGCCGCCGAGCACAGAGAGTTGGACACGGCAGAGTCCGTGAGTGAAGTCCTAGTCTGGCGACTGCGCCGCACCGCTGGCCTGCCCGCCGACCCCACCGACATGGCCCACAGCGAGCCCCCGACGGCGCGGGTGAGGCGCGCCCGGAGGCCATCGACACGGAGGTCCCGCCCCCGGCGTGGCCGAGCATGACCGGCGACCGCAGGGTCACCCCGCGTCGGCAAGTCGCCCCAGGGGCTCATCGAGGGGCTGTAGGCGGCCTCGAACTGCGCGGCAACGTCACGGTTTCGGACAGCGGCGCCAAGTTCTTCGGTGCTGCCGCCCGCGACCACGCGGCCGGAGCTACCTGCGGGTGTCGACCGGCCTGCTGTGCCGACACAGCCCTGACCGGCCATCCGCTCGGAACCGGTGGTCCCGGTGGGCGTCCGCTGGGAGTACCGGTTTTAGGTGAGAATCTTGACGGCGCCGCCGCGCTCACCGCCCCACTGTGTCCGCCTCCGCGCCGTCGTGCGAGGTGGTCAGTGCGAGGTGTCCGCCCTCGTCGAGAACCCCTTCGACGACGCCGCGGAGAACGGCGCCTCCGAGGAGTGACGCCGGCATGAGGGGGTCCGCCCGGCGCCAGTTGGGCGGACCCCGTCCTTCTCCCTACACCACTTCCCAGGAGGCTCCGTCCGTGTCCACCGGCCAACTCGCCCCCGGCGTCGCGCTCGTCCCCGTCTACGGCGGAGCCCTCGCCGTCCGCACCGCCGACGGCGTCTTCCTGAAGGTGGAGACCGGCGACGTGCCGGCCGAGCGGCTGACGGCTCGCCTGACGACGGGTGAGCAGGGGGGGTGGGGAGGTCGAGGAGCTGGCCGCCGCGTTCACGGACGCCGGCTTTCTGACCGCGGGAACGGACCGACCGCTGGCCGGGCGCACCGTGCTGCTGGCCGGAGACGACATCCTCACGGAAACTCTGGCTCGATGCGTCGCGTCCGAGGGCGCACACGTGGAGGCCGTCGACGCCTCCGCCGTGGCGACGCTGGCCGCCGAAGACCGCTGCGCGCCGGACACCGCGCTCGTGTGGTGCCTCGACGGGCCGGTGCCGCCGGGCTTGTGGGACGCCGCCGACCGGTTGTCAGAGCTGGGCACCGCGTGGTTGCGCTGCCACCGCGAGGGTCGTCAGGCGTGGATCGAACCGCTCGCCGCCAGGCCAGGTGACGTCACCGCCGCCGCCGTGCGGCTGCGGCGTCTGGCCGCCACCCCCGCGCACCGCGAGCTGGCCGCCTACTGGGCCGGCCAGGGGGTGGCCGAAGGACCGGCGCCGGCCTCCGAAGCAGCCGCCGCACTGCTCGCCTCACTGCTGACCGCCGACCTGATCACCTGGGCCACCGGCGCCCACGCCGGGCGGCGCCGGCTGCGGCGCGTGGACCTGCGCGACCTGACCGTGCACACCCATCCCGTCCTACCCGTCCCCGCCGTCGCACCGCTGCCCACCGCGCGGACGGCGCCGTGACGCCGCACGCGATACCGGCGGACGACGGCACACCGCTGGCCTGTGACCTCACGCTGCGGCGTGAGGGTTCCGGGCCTTTCCCCGCCGTCGTCCTGCGCACCTGCTACGACCGCCGTCGTCATAGCGCCGAGCTGGGCGCCTGGGCCGCCCGCGGCTTCGCCGCCCTCGCCCAGGATGTACGCGGACGGCACGCGTCCGGCGGCGTGTGGGCCCCCTACCGTCACGAGGCCGCCGACGGTGCCGCCACCGTGCGCTGGGTGCGTCGGCAGCCGTGGAGCGACGGCCGCATCGTCGGCCACGGCGCCTCCTACGCCGCCCACTGCGCGCTGGCCGCCGCACTCGGCGACGACACCGGTGGCCGCCCCGACGCAGTGATCGCCGCCGTGCCCGCGCTGGGCGCGGCCGAGACCGCGCGGGAGCCGGGCGGTCCGGAGCGGCTCTGGGCGCGGGCCAGCTGGTGGGCCGCGCACGGCGACCGCCGCAACTCCGCCGAGAACGCCCGGGATAAGGCTCTCGCCCGCGATCCGCGGCTGTTGGAGCACCTGCCGGTGGCCGACCTACCGACCAGGCTGGGCCGGGGGCTGCCCTCGTGACCCACGCTGTGGACGGCCGGCGGGCGCGGAGAGCTCGTGCGGCGCGGCGGCACGTCCCGTGTGCCGCTGCTGACTGTCGGCGGTCACCGCGACCCGTTCCGCGAGGAGGCCCTGGAGCTGTGGCGGGGCTGGGGCGGCCCGGCCCGGCTGCTGCTGGGCCCGTGGGGCCATCGCCTGACCGCCGAGCCCGCGCAGGACCACCGGCTGAACCTGGGGAGGCTGTACGTGCGGTGGGCACGGGCCGCACTGGAAGGATCCCTGACGCCGGAGCGGCGCGGCACGGTGGCGCTGGAGGGCAGTGGAGCGTGGCTGCCACTGCCGCAGGACGCTGGCCCGCCGATAGTGCATGACTGCCTGGAGGCGGCGTACGGCCCGGAGTGCACCGCCGATCCCGAGCGGCCCGCCCGCTCCGATGCGGTGGATGTGCCGCGGGACGGGGTGCCGGACCGGTGCGTGCTGCTCACGCCACCCCTGCCGTACGAGATGGACGTGTGCGGCCAAGCTACCTTCCGGCTGCGCGCCAGCGCCTCCACGCCGAGCGCCGACTGGGTGGTCCGCCTGACCTTCCAGAACGCGGAGACCGGGGCCGGGCCGTCGGCCGTCGGCATCGTCCGCCGATGCCACACCCCTCTCCGGGACGAGGAGTTCGAGGTGCCGCTGGGGTTCCTCGCCCGCCGGCTGCCGACCGGCAGCCGGCTGCGGGTCGAGGTAGCCGGCCACCACTTCCCCGCGCACGCCCGCAACCCGCACACCGGCGAGGACCCCGTCACCGCCGTGCAGCTGCACACCTCACACGGCACCGTGACGCCGGCCGGCTGCGTCCTGACGCTGCACCGCGCCACCTATGAGGGTCCCGTCGATCCGCTGGAGGAGACATGCCGCTGACCACCAAGGCCGACGGGGCGTTGCTGCCCGTGGAGGCGCTCGTCGACCCCGTGTGCGGTCTGGTCCGCGGCGTCGAGCCCGTCCCGCATCCCGAGGCGCCCCGCCCCGCTATACCGCGATGACCGCCGAGGTCGCCGACGCCCGCCGCTTCGGCGCCTGGCCCGCCGACCGCGTCGCACTCGGCACGACTTTCGGCGACCCGGAGGGGGCGTGGATCGCCGCCGTCGCCGAGGCCGTCGAACGCTACTGCGGCAACCGGCTCCCACCTGAGGGGCGCCCCGGCGCGCCCCGACGCGCCACCGCGCGCGAACTGGCCGGGGCCGGCGAGCGCGTCTGGGGGCCGGAGGTGTTGCCGGCGTACGCGCCGTGGCAGTACGCCCGGCCCAGCTTCCCTTACCGACCCCTGGACGCCGACACCCCGGCACTGTGGACGCGTGCGCGGGAGGACGGCGAACCCGTGTGGGCACCGGTCGCGCTGACCCACCTCAACTGGCGCCAGCCGCACCTGCGGTCGCTGCCGCGTACCCACCACCTCAACTACGCGGGTATCGCCACGGGGCAGGGCCTGGACGACGCCGTCGAGCGGGCCCTACTGGAGGTCGTGGAGCGGGACGCGCTGGAGCTGTGGTGGCACCTGGACGGGCCCGCACGCGGCGTCGTGGTCCACTCCGTGCCCGGCCTGCGCGAGGATCTGGCCGGCTCGGGGCTCGCGGTGTGGCTGGTGGAAATGCCCTCGGAGTTCGCGCCGTGCCTGGCCGCGCTCGTCATCGCCCTGGTGACGCTGGCAGCCCACACCGTCGGCCACGCCGTCGTCGAGGGTGAGGCCCCGGGCGAGGGCACGATCGCCGCCCTGGTCGGGCTCGTCGTGCTGCGGGCGCTGCTCACGTGGCGGGAGATGGAACTCTCCCACGATCTCGCCTACCGCGTTCTGGCGGTACTGCGGGTGCGCGTCTTCGACGGGCTGGCGCGCAGCGCACCAGCCCGCGTCGCGGGGCGGCGCAGCGGCGACCTGGCTTCCACCGCGATGGGCGACGTGGAGGCGCTGGAGTTCTTCTACGCGCACGCCGTCGCCCAGCTCCTGGCCGCCGGAGTGACGGGGGTGGCGGGCGGGGTCGTGCTGGCCGTGGTTGCGGCGCTGCTGCTCGCCGCTCCCGTGCTGGAGGCCCGCGGACGCACAGCCCGCGGCGCCCGCACCCGCGGGGCCGCTGCCGTGCTCTCGGCGGAGACGGTGGAGAGCGTCGACGGGCTGCGCGAACTGCTGGCCTTCGGCGCACTGGAGGTGCGGCGGAAGCGACTGCGCGCGGCGGGACGGCGGCTCGGGGCGGCGCAGCGCGCCGAACAGTCGTGGGAGGCGGGCGCTTCGGCCGTGCGGGAGGTGCTGGTGGTGGCCGCCGTCGTCGGGGTCGTCGCGGCCACTGCGCAGGCCCTGTCCGCCGGACGGCTGCATGGGGCGTGGGCGCCGGCCGCGGTGGCGTTGGCACTGAGCGTTCTCGCGCCGGTCGCCGAGGCCGCGGCGACCCTGGCCCAGGCGAACGGGCTGCGGGCGGCCGCGGCCACTGCCCGGCGGACCGCTGGGGCTGCGGCTCCGCGGCGTGCGCTTCGACTACGGCGGCGCGTCCGTGCTGGACGGGGTGGACCTGACGGTGCATCCCGGGGAGACCGTCGCACTCGTCGGCGTCTCCGGGGCGGGCAAGTCCACGTGCGCGCACCTGGCGGCTCGCTTTTGGGACCCTACCTCTGGCGCGGTCGAACTCCTGCCACAAGAGGGGAAGTCGGCACCGGTGGGTGTGCAGGAGGTGGCTGAGGCGGACCTGCGTGGCGCGGTGGCCGTCGTCGGGCAGGAAGCACCCCTGTTCTACGGCACGCTGGCAGAGAACCTGCGGCTGGCCGCGCCGGACGCGAGCGAGACGGAAGTGGCTATGGTGGCGCGCGCCTGCGGCCTCGACCAGGTCGCCGCGCGGCTGCCGTACGGCCTGGACACCCTCGTCGGGGAGCGCGGTGCCACTCTCTCTGGCGGTCAGCGAGCGCGTGTCGCGCTGGCCCGCGTACTGCTGGGACGCCCGCGGGTGCTCGTCCTGGATGAGACGACCGCCCACTTGGACGCCACATCAGGCCCGTTCAACCACGTCGTACGCGTCGCCCCGGAAACCGACCCCTGCACGACGTGAGAGTCTCCAGATGACCACGTCCCTCGGTTGGGACAGCGGTCGGGCCGTCACCACTTCAAACGCGGTGCTGCCGGGCAGACCCCAACTCGACGCCTCTCAGCGTGCCGTCGACGACCCCGAACTCATGCGTGACCTCTCACTCAACCGAAGCAGGGGTCTACCTCGGCCTCGGGAAGCGTCTGCACCGCGGGACCGAAGGTGGTGCCAAGGTCGTCGCGGTCAGGGTGAAGGGGTTGTTCGGCCGCGGCGAGGTGCGCCCTGCCTCGACCTCGAACTCCCAGACACCCAGCAGCGGTCCCTCGTACAAGGTTGCCGACCGACGGGAGAGAGCGTCTACGCCCTCACCAGCCTGGATCCGTTCCTTCCCGTGACGCGGGGAAGCCGGTGCCTGCGGTGGGCTGCAGCCTGACGACCGGAAGGAGTGCGTTAGGCGTGGTGCCACCGTGCCCTAGCCCGTAGTATACAGTAACGATAACGATTCCCATTTTCAGTAAGCTGGGATCGCAGAGAAGGCGAGGTTTCACACATGTCTGCCCATTGCCAACTGACCGGCGCTCGGCCGCGCTTCGGCAAGTCGGTCTCGCACTCCCATCGCCGCACTTCCCGCCGTTTCAACCCGAACGTTCGGCACAAGCGCTACTGGCTGCCAAGCGAGAGTCGCCACGTGCGACTGCGGTTGAGTGCCCGGGGCGTCAAGACGGTCGACGTCATCGGCGTCGAGGCGGCCGTGGCAAGGATTCGCGCGCGAGGAGAAAAGGTCTGATGGCCACGTCGAGCAAGATTGCCAAAAACGAGAAGCGAAAGGCCGTCGTCGCCCGATACGCGATTCGACGCGCAGAACTGAAAGAAATCATCCGGCGCCCCGCCTCAACCGAGGCCGACCGCCTGGCCGCTCAGGAAGAGCTGCGGCGACAGCCCAGGGACGCGAGCGCGACCCGAGTCCGCAACCGGGACAATGTCGACGGACGTCCGCGAGGTCACCTCCGGAAGTTCGGCCTGTCCCGCGTGCGTATGCGCCAGCAGGCCCACGCGGGCCACCTGCCGGGGGTGACCAAGTCTTCCTGGTGAAGCGTCGAAGGGTGGACCCGGCCTCGCCGGGTCGACCCAGAGTGGCTGCCTCTCATCTTTATGTGCGCTCAGCCGGTGCCGTGTTGCTGTTTACCCGGAGCCTGGAGGGCGCCCCTGGGTACCGCCTGACTCGGAGCAAACTGCGCCGACACGGGTGGTGTACGGGTGACCCGACTCGCTTCGACTGCCAGTTGCAAGCTATGTGCAAGAGCAGCAAGCGCTGGCGCGGGTCTTGATTCAGCCTCTCCCCGCCGACCTTCGCTCCACAGCAAGGAGCGTGCCCATGGATTGCCCCGCTCGGGTTCCTCAGAGCCCGAGACGTTGATCTCTATGGCGCGTGGACCCAACTGCGGGGCTTGCCGACGAGTTCCCAGTCGCCCGACACGTCGAGCACACGCGTACGGAGCGCCGCATCATTCCGCCGCACCGACGGTTCCGAGCCTCTCCACCGCGACCCCGGCCTCGGGCGCGTTCGCGCCCAGCACGACCGGTTCGCGAAGAGGGTGCATGACGAGGCGCCCGCTGCTGCCCCGCTTCCGGCTCGGCTGAGGCAGACATACTCGCGCTGGACAACTACCGCGTGGCACAGCCGCGACGCGCGCGCCAGGCGACCGCTCCGTACGCACCCTCACCCTGTGCAGTAGCGATGCTCGCCGAGCTGAACCGCCCGAGGCCGACAATCGCCCGCAAACTCTTGTCGGGCGCGAGTGGCCCCCGGATTGCACATGCGTCAACGCCCATGACCTTCGTTGCATCCGGGGCGCCAGGCCCCCAGGAGGTACCGCCCCCGGTTGCTCCGCGGGCGTGCCGCGTGACGCCGGTAGCGCGGTGAGGAGGCGATTAGTTGGCCGTGTGACGTCGTGAGCGCGTGCGCTCTGCGTGGCGAGGGTGCTGCCGGGAAGGTCAGGTCGGCCGTGTGCCGGGGTCGCCTTCGTGAACTGCACGGTTGACCGATGGGGTGGACTCCTTCAGAATTATTAGAAATGATTGTCATCTTCATGGAGGCTTCCTAGTGCGCCACCCGCATCGATGTCTTTTGACTCTCGCGACGGCTATCGCCCTCAATGGCTGCGGCCCCGAGCCGCCCGCCGAGGACTCGCCGCCCGCCGACGACGCGCTGCAAGTCGTTGCGACGACGACACAGATCGCGGACTTCGTTCGCGCGGTCGGCGGCGACAAGGTCACGGTCACCCAGCTGCTCAAGCCCAACGCCTCTCCGCACGAATACGAACCGACACCCGCTGCCATCGACGCGATAGGCCGCTCGACGCTCATGTTCAAGAACGGCGTCGGGCTGGAGGGCGAATGGCTCGACAAGATCATCCGTGCCTCCGGCTTCGACGGGGAGACGGTCGACACGAGCAGGGGCGTCCCTCTCCTCGAGGGTGAATACGACCGTCACCACGGGCACGAGGACGAAGAGGAGCACCACGCTCACGAGGGCCACGGTGAGCATCTCCGTGACCCGCACATCTGGCACAACCCGCAGAACGCCAAGCTGATGTCCGAAAACATCGGGCGGGCGCTGATCGAGGCCGACCCCGGTCACAAGGCCCACTACCGGGACGGCTACACCGCCTACGGCTCCAGGCTCGATGCCCTCGACAAGGGGATCGAGCGCAGGTTCGACGCGATCCCGGAGAAGGAACGGAAGTTCGTCACCACCCACGACGCCTTCGGCTATTACGTC
Source organism: Streptomyces hazeniae (assembly GCF_031845485.1). NCBI lineage: Bacteria > Bacillati > Actinomycetota > Actinomycetes > Kitasatosporales > Streptomycetaceae > Streptomyces > Streptomyces hazeniae. Next base: position 941 of record NZ_JAVREQ010000043.1, on the reverse strand, counting down.
GAGCGCTACAACCTCACGTTCGTTGGCGCCGTGATCCCCGACTTCAGCGATCAGGCGGAGCTGTCCGGCGCACAACTGGACGCCCTGGTAGGGAAGATCAAGGACGCGGACGTCAGAGTCGTCTTCGGTGAGAGCTCTCTGCCACCCAAGGCGGCCCAGAGCATCGCCCGGGAGGCTGGCGTGCAGGTCGTCGCCGGCGAGAACGCGCTCTACAGCGACGCTCTCGGCCAGAAAGGCTCGCCGGGGGAGACGTACCTCAAGGCGATGGAGTTCAACACCGACACGATCGTGGAAGCGCTGTCGTGACCGCCACCCTCCCCGCACCTCGCCGTTCCGCGGCCCCCGCTCTGCGCTTCGAGTACGCGAGCCTCGGGTACGGGCCTGCCACGGTGCTCCGCGACGTGCACGGCGCCGTTCCCACCGGCCAGACCCTGGCGCTCATCGGCCCGAACGGCGCCGGCAAGACCACCCTGATCAAGGCGGCGCTCGGCCTCGTGTCCGTGATCTCGGGCAGCGTCACCGTGTGCGGGAAACCGCCGGCCGCAGCCCGCCGTCGGACGGCGTACGTACCGCAGGCCGACACCCTCGACGCAGAATTCCCGGTCACCGTAGGACAGGTAGTGCTCATGGGCCGCTACCGTGCGGCGGGCTGGCTGCGCCGCCCAGGGCGTCAGGACCGGGAGATCGCCGCCGAAGCACTGAACGTGGTCGGCCTGACAGAGCGTGCCCGGGACCGCTTCGGCACCCTCTCCGGCGGCCAGCGCCAGCGTGTGCTGCTCGCCCGCGCCATCGCTCAACGTGCCGAACTACTCCTGCTAGGGTCTGTCCGGCGGATCATGGTCGGAGCCACAATCGGATGGCTGCGGCTGTGACGGTGCCGTGGAAGACGTAGGCCCTCTTGTCGTAGCGGGTGGCGACGGCTCGGGAGTTCTTGAGCCTGT
>NZ_JAVREQ010000042.1:0-23633 GCF_031845485.1 Streptomyces hazeniae | reverse complement strand
CCGCATCCACACCGCGATCGGCGACATCCCGCCCGCCGAATGCGAAGCCACCTACTACGCTCAGCACCAGCCGCAACCGGCGGCTGGAGCCAGTCCATAGAGCCTCCACCGACCCCGGCACGGTTCAGGGAAGACCGTGGTGGTCGACGAGGCACACGCTTACGACGCCTACACCCATGCCCTGCTGCTCCGGCTGCTGGAGTGGCTGGGAGCCCTCGGCGTCCCCGTGGTACTGCTGTCTGCCACTTTGACCGGCGACATCGCACGCGGACTGGTGCGTGCCTACCTGACCGGTGCTGAACCTTTCGGCACCCCACGCGAGGTGCCCGCACCGGCCTACCCGGGGTGGGTCTACGCCTCCGCCCGCTGCGACCTCGTTCTCGAGCCCGCCGAACCGCTCCGCAGCGAAAGAGAACGAAGGCTTGCAGTGGACGTACGCCACGTCGCGCAAAGCTACGAGTCGGATCGCGTCGACGGCCGACTGGCCGCCGTGCTCGACGCGCTCGTAGGTGTGGCTGACGAGGGTGGCTGTGTGGCGGTCATCTGCACCACCGTCGCCGAGGCCCAGCAGACCTACCGTGCCCTCCGCGAGCACTACCGTTCTCGCTACGGCGCGGGCTACCTCGGATGGGACGACCGCTCGGGGGAGGACGGGGAGCGGGAGGATGCCGCGGCCGGCCCTCGACTGCGGCTCCTCCATGCCCGATTCCCCGCACACCGCCGCGCTGAAATCACAGCGGAGGCCGAGGGCTGGTTCGGTCGCACGGACAAGTCCGGAGTGTGCCGGCCGACCGGTCCTCGCGGGGCCGTTCTGGTCGCCACCCAGGTGATTGAGCAGTCCCTCGACCTTGACTTCGACCTGGTGGTCTCCGACCTGGCGCCCATGGCCATGCTGCTGCAACGGGCGGGCCGGGTCTGGCGCCATTTGGACCCGCCACCGCGCCGCCCCACCTGGGCCAGGGAACCCAGGCTCGTGGTATTGGCACCCATCGGCAAGGACGGCCACTTGGCTGTGCCAAAGGCATGGGGTGAGGTGTACCAGCTTTCCCTGCTCCAGCGCACCCTGGAACTGCTGGACCAGCGTGGAGGGGAGCCGATCGCAGTCCCCGGTGATGTCCAGTCCTTGGTGGACGGTGTCTACGCGGAAGAGTTCGTTTCAGCGGTGCCCGACAAGCTGGTCGAGCGTGACTTCCGACGGCTGGCGGACGATATGGCGCGCAGTGCCATGGCAGACATGGTTGCTCTGCCGCCGCCGCACCGTGTCACCTCTCTGCATTCCCTGACGACCAGTGATGCTGACGAAGACCTGGTGCGTACACGGCTGGGGGCTGAGTCTGTCCCGGTGCTACCGGTGTTCGAGAACGAGGACGGCCGGTGGTTGGACGAAGGATGCAGCATTACGTTGCCGGAAACCGGTGAAGGGCGGAACGGCCGCTTCACCAGGGCTGAGATCCGCAAGGTGCTCTCCTACGTGGCGCCCCTCGCCCACGGGAACTGGCGCACGGCGTGCGGGTCGGCGAACGAGCCACCATCTGCCTGGGGCGAGGAACCCCGACTGGCCCGCCTCGTCCTCTTGCCGCAGCGTGTGACGCGCGACGGAGTGGTGGGCACGGACCTGGACGAGTTCCGCATCACGTATGACCGCGTGTTGGGGATGGTCACACAACGAAGGAATCAAGCCACGGCGGTGACCTGAGCACTCATCTTCCGGAGTTTTCCTGCGCGGGCGCTTCCACTTGGCTAGGGTTCTTGTGTCGCGCGACGTCCCGAGGACTCGCAGACCCGGCAACCAGCGGGGTGACGAGTGTCCTAAACCCCCGCTCGCGCGGGGACTAGAGCCTGCACCGAAACGCGACCTGAGCGCTCATCGGCTCACCTCCGCTTGTGCGGAGCTTCTCCGCTGCTGCGGAGGTCTTCAGACTACGGCCTTCTCCACAGCCGTCCCTCCCCACCGGTACCGCTATGTGATCGGGGTGCTGTCCCTCCATGCCCTCTGACGTGGTCGGCAACGACCGCTTCCCTCTCGACCTCCGACCGTGGGTGCCCGTCTTCGCGAACGGTGACACGCAGCGGGTTGGCCTGCGCGAACTGTTCCTCCGAGCTCATCAGTTCAGCGGTCTCGCCGTGGCCCTTCCGCCGGCCGCCTCAGGACTGATGCGCGTGCTGTACGCGATGGCCGCCCGGATCACCGGCCTGCACGAGCTGCCCGACGGCGACACCGAGGCATGGCTGGACCGGCGCTACGAGCTGCTGGAGGACGGCGCCGTGTTCGAACCGGACAAGGTGCACTCCTACTTCGACGAGCACGCGGAGGGATTGCGCCTGCATGATCACGACCGCCCGTTCCTGCAGGACCCTCGGCTGGCGGCCGAGTGCACCGGATCCTCCGGAGTCAACAAGCTGGTGATGGCCCGGCCGGCCGGCAGCAACCAGGTGTTCTTCGGTCACTTCACCGACGCCGAGCAGGTGGCGCTCCCGTCCGAAGAAGCAGCTCTCCACCTCGTCGCCCAGCTCTACTACGGTCCGTCCGGGCAGTGCACGCCACGTACGGTCGACGGACAGCGGTACGGCAACACCATGGCCGGTCCCATGCGGCGTGTCCTTTCCTGCCATCCCACGGGACGGAGCCTGTACGAGACCCTGCTGCTCGGCGTTCCCGCCCCGGACACCTGGCCGCAGGACACCGGTGGCGGCGATGGCTGCCCCTGGGAACGAGAGAAGCCGATCAACCCCCTCGGAGCACCTAAACGGGCGACCGGTCCCCTGTCGATGCTGACCGAGCAGTACCAACACGCCGTCCTCCTGCGACCCGGACCGGGCGGGGAAAGTGTCGTGGACGCGACGATCACCTGGGCGCTTCGCGTCAACCGGCCGAAACAGCAGGACCCGTACCTCATTTGGGACGAGACCGCTGACGGCACTCTGCGCCCCCGGAACGCCGACGCGGACAGGGCTCTGTGGCGGGACCTGGACGCCATGATCCTCCTGAGGCGAAGCGACGGCGGTCGCAGGCCGCCGGTGTTCGACGGACTGACGGGTGCCCAACTGCCCGGGCCGGTCTTCCTGAAGTTGCGGCTTACCGCCTACGGATTCCATCAGGACGGCCAGACCCGGGACCGCACCTACTTCGGCGCCATGACCCCGCCGCTGTTCGCGCTCCTCGACTCCGCCGGGACCAAGAACGACACCGCACTGGCCCTCGGTGTCAAAGAGGGCAGAGAGGCCGCGGAGAAAGCCGCCTGGCACCTGTCGACCGCCCTGCGCGCCGCATGGCGTGAGTACACGAAACCACCCGCAGAGAACTCTGACGGCAGCAGGGCCGTAAGACCTGCAAGACAACAACAGGAGAAGTCCCCCGGGCCTTGGCCCGAGGCTGCGCTGGCCGCCTACTGGCCGACAGCCGAGGAGCGCTTCTGGGAGCTGCTGGACGCCGAGGACTTCACCACCGCCCTGCCAGCCTTCGGTCGGCTCGCCCTGCGCATCTATGACGGCATCACCGCGTCGGTTGCGGCCGAGCCCCGCGGTGCCAAAGCCCGTGAGAACGCCCGCGGCCTAGTACTGACCCTGCTCGACCACAGGCGAGGCCAAGACCGCTGACCACTCCACAACAGGCAGCTGGCCCAGGTACGGGCCGCCGTCTTCCCGTCCTGCCCATGCCGTCTTGGCTGCCAAGACCATCAGCACTGAAAGAAGCCGACGATGAACGCCACGGACGAGGACCACACCCCGCCTTCGGAAAACCCGGCACCCCCGGCGCCGCGCCATGCACGGCTCACCGGCTGTGACTCATTCGTCGAGCGGGTACGAAAGGCCTGTACCAGCCCCGGGGCCCAGCAGGCGCTCCGGCGCGGCCTGGCCAAGCCCGTGCACGAGGTACCCGCCCGGACCCACGCAGCACTACTGCGCGGTGGCCTGGTGCCCGATGGGGCGAAGGGAGAGGAACGGCGTGCCTACTACGCCGTGGCCGCGCTGATCGCGGCCCGACCCCGTGCCGAACGCGTCGCGGAGACCACCAGCAACGACCAGGGCACCACCGAGCAGCTGCCCGGCGTCTCGAAGCAGCCGCCGGACGGCGCCCCCCCGGCAGCTACCACAACAGCTGAGCAGAAGCCAACCTGGGGGACAAGCCTGGGAACGAGCCTGGCGCAGGCCGTCATCTCCGACAGGAACCGGGAGAACGGCATCGAGTCACGGCTGCACCTTCTGGTGCGGCAGGAGACCGACGGACTGCACCGCATGCTCCCCGCCATGCAGCGCCTGCTCGGCTCGACTGGCGTACCCGCCGATTATGGGCGTCTCCTCCACGACATCGCCCACTGGACCTACCGGCGCGAGGAGACATCCACCCGCTGGCTGGAGGACTACTACCGCACCCTCCGGCGCGCCAGACAGAGCGATCGCGGCGACACATGACCGGTGCCCACGTCACCGCCTCCCTACACGACGACCTTCACTCCACAGTCTTCTTCGACAGAACCGGGAACCGAACCATGACCACGCCCACGACCTCCACCACGGCAGCGGAGCACACCGCCGCGCAGGCGCCGCGCTTCCTCGACGTGCATGTCCTCCAGACCCTCCCGTTCAGCAACGTCAATCGCGACGACCTCGGCTCCCCCAAGACGGTCACCTTCGGGGGCACGACCAGGACGCGGGTCTCCAGCCAGGCGTGGAAGCGGCCCACCCGGCTGGCCGTCGAGGCACACATCGGCGAGCGGGCACTGCGCACCCGCAGGCTCCCGCTGCAGGTGGCCAAGGCCCTCGCGGAGCGTGGCTGGCCAGAGGATCTGGCGGAGCTGGCCGGCGCCCAGGTCATCCGGTCCACCGAATCCAAGCTCGACCTGGAGGAGGACAAGGAGACGGGGAAGAAGGTCACCACCGCTTCCTTGCTGTTCCTGCCCGACTACGCGGCCGACGAACTGGCCGACATCGCCGAGCAGTACCGGGAGAAGCTGGAGAAAGCCCTGGGCACCAAGGCAGCCGCCAAGCCCCTGCTCCCCAAGGACGCCGTGCACGAGGTCATGAAGTCGCGCAACGGCTCCATCTCGCTGTTCGGCCGTATGCTCGCCGAGATCCCCGGTGCCGGGGTCGACGGCGCCGTGCAGGTCGCCCATGCCTTCACCACCCACGGCACCTCGGTACAGGCCGACTTCTTCACCGCGGTCGACGACGTCGACCAGTGGGCCACCGACGCGGGCAGCGCCCACATGAACACCGGCGAGTACAGCAGCGGCGTCTTCTACCGCTACACCACCCTCGATCTGTGCGACCTGACCAGCAACGTCTCCGATCCGGCCATGGCGAGGGAACTGGCCGAGGCGTTTATCACCGCCTTCATCCAGAGCATGCCATCGGCCAAGAAGAACTCCACCGCCCCGCACAGCATCCCCGACCTGGTGCACGTCGCCGTTCGCTCCGACCGGCCGGTCTCCTTGGCAGCAGCCTTCGAGAAGCCCATCAAGGCTGAGCGAAGCGGCTGGAGCGCACCCTCCCAGGCCGCCCTGGACGCATACGCGGCGACGGTGAACAGGCTCCTTGGCTCCGCAAGCCTCCTCCACAGCGCGTACGCCGGAGTGGACGGCGCCGACCGGGACGGACTAGGCACCCGGGCCGACTCCTACCCCGACCTGGTGGCCGGCGCACTGGCCACCGCTTGGCCGCAGGACGGGAGCACCAAGGCGTGAGCGGCAGCGGCCTCCTGATCCAACTCGGCGGCACACCCCTGCAGTCCTGGGGCGAACACAGCGCCTTCACCGACCGCGACACCGCCGCCCACCCCACCCGTTCCGGACTCATCGGCATGATCGCCTCGGCCTTCGGGATCCCCCGAGACGAAGCCGTCGCCGACTCGCCGGACGCCCCGGGGCAGCAGGCGCTCTTCACCCGGCTCACCCGCCTGCGGTTCACCATCCGGTACGACCGTCCGGGCGTCCGGCTGCGTGACTTCCACACCGTCGGCGGCGGATACCCTGCCCACCGGACGGTACCCACCGCCAAGGGCGGACGGCGCCGCCCAGGGCAGGGCACCATCGTTTCCCACCGCCACTACCTGGCCGACGCCGTCTTCACCATCGCCGTCACCGCCCCGGACGACCCCAGCCTGACGGCCGAGTGCGCCCAGGCCCTGACCGCACCCCACTGGCCACTCCACCTCGGCCGCCGCTCCTGCACGCCCGGTGCCCTGCTCCTGCTCGGTGCCGACATGCCCGACCCAGTGGCCGAACTACTGACGGTGCCCCTGGCCCGTCCCCGGCCCGCCGCCGCGCCACGCAGTGAGGAAGACGAAGCCAAGAATCCTGGAACCGTCAGCGTGCGGTTCACAGCGGACATCCCCTTCCCGCCCTACTTCCCGGCCTCCGCCTCCAGCCGGACTCCCGTCACCGCTCTCAACGACGAGCCCGTCCGGCTGAAGTCCCACGATCGCGTCTACCGCAGCCGCCCCGCGTACACCATGAGCTGCCCGCTGTCCGCCGATTTGTGCAAGAACTACGGCCTGGCATACCTCACCGCCCTCGACAACTACCTCAACCCGTCCACGTCCAAGCCCGAAGGGACCGACGCATGACCATCGCGACACCGACGAGTCCCACCTCGACCGACAGCGCCTGGCTCATACACCTGCGACTCAACACCGCCAACCGAGCTGTACAGCGGGACCTCGGCAACGCTGCCTCCCTGCACCGGCGCGTCATGACTCTCATGCCCGACAACCTGGGAGACAGCCCCCGCTCCCGCGCGGGCGTCCTTTTCCGCCTGGAGACCGACGGCACCGGAGCCCCAGTCCTACTCGCCCAAACCCGCATGGTTCCCGACACCGCCCGCCTGCCCCACGGCTACGCGGACGCCCAGACCAAGGACATGCAGCCCCTGCTGACCGCCCTGCGCCCCGGCCTCACCGTGCGCTACCGGCTCCTGGGCAACGCCATTCGCCGGTGCGGACGCAACAGCACCGAAGGCCGCTGGAAGCAGGCCATCCCCCTGCGCGGCGAGGAGGCCGACCACTGGTGGGCCGAACGTGCCACAGCCGCCGGCCTCACCCCGCACACCATCCTGTCCGAACCCTCCGAACCCCTCACCGCATGGCACCACCTTGCCGACCACGACGGCAAGCAGCCTCAACAGACGAAGGCCCACGCCAAACGGAACAACGGCCGGGTGCTGGTACCCCACCAGGCCACACGCTTCGAGGGCACCGCGACTGTCCGCGACGCTGAGGCCCTGCGACAAGCGCTGCTGCACGGCATCGGTCGCAGCAAGTCCTACGGATGCGGGCTACTCAGCCTCGCCCCTGGCCACCAGGACGGGTGAGGAGCCCGAGCATGACCGCCCCCTCGACGCCCCGCTCTTCGCGCGACAAGAACTCTGCCCGGCGCCGCATCGCCGCCCACGCTCGCCATGCTGCCCAGGGTCGGCGACTCGCTGTCGTTCCTGTACGCCGACGTGGTCCGCATCGTCCAGGACGACACCGGCGTCTGCGCCGAGACCACCGGTGCAGACGGGGAGACCACCCGCGTCTACCTGCCGACCTCGGCGCTCTCCAGCATCCTCCTCGGCCCCGGCACCTCCATCACCCAGCCCGCCCTGGCCACTTTCGCCCGCCACGGCACCACCGTGGTGTGCACCGGCTCAGGCGGTGTCCGCTGCTACTCCGCCACCACCTCCGACGCACTCACCACCCGCTGGCTCGAACACCAGGTACACCAGTGGAGCGACCCCGAACGCCGACTGGCCGTAGCCAGGCAGATGTACCTCAAACGCTTCAACATTCCCATCCCCCCGGCGACACCGCTGAACAAGCTGCGGGGTCTCGAAGGACAGCGCGTCAAGGCGCTTTACAAGCACCTGGCCCAGCAGCACCGCATCGGCCGCTTCAGACGCAACTATGACCCCGCCGCCTGGGATGACCAAGACCCGGTCAACCTCGCACTGTCCTCCGCTAACACCTGTTTGTACGGCATCGTCCACGCGGCTATCGTCGCCCTCGGCTGCTCACCCGCCCTTGGCTTCGTACACCAAGGCAAGCAGCACGCGATGGTCTACGACATCGCCGACCTATACAAGGCGGAACTCACCATCCCTCTCGCCTTCTCACTGCACAACTCGCCCCACCCCGAAGCCATGGCCCGCCGCGGCTTCCGGGAAGAATTGCGTCTCTACAAGCTGCTGCCGAGGATCGTCGCTGACATCCAGTCCCTCCTCGCCCCCGACGTGGCCCAACCAACGCCGGATGGGCAGGCGGTGGAAATGGTCAACCTCTGGGACCCGGAGGCCGGATCCGTCCCCGCCGGCGTGAATTACGCGCATCAGGTCGGACTGCCGGACAGTGACTCACTGAACGAGGGTGACCTCAACACCCAGCCCTAGACTGCTATGACTGCCTCCAGAGAAGCCACCGGCCTATGCCTTCTATGACCGTCATGTCCACCACGGCCATTCCCGACCACGTTCGAGGTGCCCTTACACGCTGGATGATCGAGCCCACTCCTGGTCTCTACGTCGGTACCCTCTCGGCGCGGGTCCGCGACGAGCTCTGGCGCGTGGTCAGCGCCTCCATCGGTAGCGGTGCCGCGGTACTCGTGCACCCGGAAGCAAACGAACAGGGCTACACCCTCCACACAGCCGGTGAACGTCGCCGTATCCCCCTTGATTTCGACGGCCTCACTCTCGTTGCCTTTCGCCCCGAGGAGTACACGGTAGACCCCCGCTCGCGCGGGGATCACGTCTTGTAGCCCGGAGGTCAGTCGGGACGGTCCGGAACACCTCCACTCACTCGGGTGCAATGGGAGGAAGGGCGTGTCTGGAAGTTCGTGTAAGTCCGTGATGTGACAGGCTGGCCGAGGCTCAGCCGTGGGCCCTGGCCAGCCGGGACGGGCAAGTCATGACGGACAACGAGATCCCGGCCGGTGCTCCGGTCGAGGACGCGGTGGTCGACGAGGTCGTCGAGCGCCTGATGGATCGCACCACACGCGTCCGGTGCGGCCCTTCTCGGCGAAGGGCGGATAGCTGACCGAAGCCACCCGCTGTGTGCTGGAGCGGGCCCTGGATGCCGAGATGACCGCGCATCTGGGCTATGAGAAGCACGACCCGGCGGGCTGGGGGTCAGGCAACTCCCGCAGCGGCACCTCGTCGAAGACGGTGCTCACGGACGCCGGCGCCGCCACGCTGGAGGTGCCCAGGGACCGGTCCGGGTCCTTCGAGCCGCAGCTGGTCCCGAAGCACACCCGCTGGCTGCCGGGCTTCAACGAGCAGGTCCTGTCGCTGTATGCGCGGGGGATGTCGGTGCGCGTCATCCGCTCCCATCTGGCCGGCCTGTATGGCGTCGCGGTCTCCGGGGACTTGATCTGGCGACCGGGCTGGTGTCGGCGCGGTCGTGGGGCCTGTGGTTCATCTCGCGGTGCGCTGGGCGTAGGGAGGTGGGGCGGTTGGTGGAGGGCCGGCGCGGGGCGGGGGCGAGGCGGCCCGGGTTCGTTCCGGGCTGGCTGCTGGCGGGGACGAGGTGGCGCGGTGGCAGCGGGCGCGCGCGCCTGATAGGTCGGCCAGGGCGCGGCGTGTTCCGACGATGAGTTGGTAGGGCGTGTTCGTCGGGTCTTTGGTGTGTGCCTCGATGCGGATCCCGGCGTGGTGGGCGGTGCCTAGGACGGCGCGCTGGAGGATGCGCTGGCCCCAGTGCTGGGGCGCGCCGGCCGGCGCGGCGGCAAGTAGCTGGAGGACCTCGGCAGGGTCGGTTCCGGCTGTGAGGAGGCTGCGGTGCTGCGCTTCCCACAGCACGGTGACCGGGTCGACGGGCGTGTTCCGTCGGGTGAGGGTGGTGATGCAGTGCCACAGCCCGGCGTGGAGGGGGTGGGTGAAGTCTTCCGGGGTCAGCCATCGCATGGTCGCGGCTTCGCTGGGTTGGGCTGTGGCGGTGGCTAGCAGCAGCGTTTCCTCGTCGAGCGCCTCTTCGGTGCGGCCGAGTGGAGGGCTGGGGGGTGCCTGTGGTGTGCGGGGCGGGGGGCCGGGGTGTGGCGGGAAGCGTGCCGCGAGGCCGTCGATGAGGACGGTGAGGATGTCGGCCTGTTGCAGGGTCGTGGCGACGGGGTGGGGGAGTGTGGTGTCGGTGGCGGTTTGGGCGAGGCGCTGTGCCTCTGCGCGGAGGACCCGGCGGGCGTGGTCGGCCTCGATCATCCGGGCGTACGTTCCGGCGTGCTTGGGCCAGGGGCAGACCTGTACCAGTTGGTGGATGTACGCGGCGGTGAGCCCTGGTGTTTGGCGTCGGGCGGTGTTGAGTACGGCGTCGAGCCAGCGGGTGGTCCTCGCGTGCTCGATGGGGTCGGGGAGTGGCAGGTCGCGGATCGCGCTGAACAGGGCGCCGTGCGCCGTGTTGGAGAACGATGCCGGCGCAATGGTTCCGGGCAATTCGTGGAGGCGTTGGGGTTCGAGGAGGAGCGCGCCGAGGAGGGCCTGCTCGGCGTAGTGCACCGGCTGCGGCGCCGGTAGTTCGTCGAGGTCGCCGTCCTGGTGGTGGGTGGCGGTTCGGTGCATCAGGCGGCGAGGGTGAAGTCGTCGGGGTTCAGGGTGCGGTTGACGTGTGGGGCGAGCAGGTGGGCGGCCAAAAGCGGGGGGACTGCGTTGCCGATCTGGGCGAACTGCTGGCCCTTGTTCCCGGCCCAGGGGTAGTCGGAGGGGAAGGTCTGCAGGATGCCGGCCTCGACTGCGGTGATCCGTATCGGATCCGGCACCACCTCCCATGCACCGTCGGACGGGGTGGTGGGCTGGGCGACCCAGGTGCACTCGTTCGCCCGGTGCCCGAAGAACAGCGTCCCGGCCGGCTCGTCCGCGCGACGGGTGGTGGCGTGGGCCTGGTTGTTGCTGCGCAGCGACCAGGCCCAGCGGTGCGCGGCACCGGTCCTGGGTGCGGGCTGGTCGACGGGACGGTCCTCCGGGATGTCGTGGCGGGCAGCCCAGTCCGGTCCTTCCTTCCGGGGCTGGACGGATCGGCCGTCCTCTGGGGGTGCCCAGGTGCCGCGGGTGCGTGCGTCGGAGAGGGTCTTGCGGGAGCCGGAGGGGAAGGGTTCGGGTCCGCCGCCGGGGCCTCCGCCGGCGCAGATGGTGGGTACGGGCCGGTCGGTGGCGCCCCATCCCAGTGCCTGGGCCATGGAGACCCAGCGTGTGCGGCCCGGGCCGAACAGGTTGTCGGGTTCGGCGGCCTGGGCATGGGTCGGCGCGGGCGGTTCGGCGGTGCGGGTGCGGGAGGCGAGGAGGATCGCTCGGCGGCGGGTCTGGGGGACGCCGTAGTCGGCGGCGTTGATCAGGCCGGTCCAGGTGGAGAAGCCCCAGCCGCGCAGGTGGGCGGCGTACTGCTTCCACAGCGGCAGTACGTCGGGGACTTCTTCCATGGTCACCCACTCCGGTTCCCCGGCGGTGTTGAGGGCGTTCAGGTAGCGCATGGGCTCTGCCGCCAGCAGCGAGCGTTCGTCGCGGCAGGCTGTGCGGAGGCGGTCGCGGGTGTCGCGGCCGGCGGCGAGGTCGGTGACGGCCTGGTGGACGAGCGGCTGGTCGAGGATGCCCAGGCGCTTGCCGGCCATCGACCATGCCTGGCACGGCGGGCTCGCGATCAGCCCGACGGTGCGGCCGATCCACGGCCACACCGGGTACAGCGCGACATCCGTGCGGAGGGTCAGCTGGCCGGCGGCGGCGCGGGTGGCGCAGGCCCACCGGTCCCATTCCAGGCCGATGTCGCGGACGCCGAGGATGGACAGGGCGTGGCTCCAGCCGCCCGGGCCGGCGAAGAGGTCCAGGATCAACTCGCCAGCCCGAAGCCGTCCTGCGCGGGTTCGGTCTCGCCGCGGCAGGTCCAGGGTGAGCACCCGTCGACTACGCCCTCTTCCAGCGCCTCGGGGTCCGTGTCGTCGTCGAGCTGTGGTTGGCGGGCTGCCCGTTCGGCGGCGGTGATGTGGTCGATCGGCGCCTGGTCGAGTGGCAGGCGGGAGCGGTGCAGGTACGCCTGCCCGAGCAGGGGGTTGCCGGAGGCGTTCGCGCGGGCGTTGCCTTGGCGGATGGCGGCGTCGAAGGCCACGACGTCGTCCCACTCGGCGGGGCTGGTGTCGCGGATGTGCCGCCATTGGGCGTTTCCGTGGAAGGGGCAGCCCAGGCAGCTGGACTTGGGGGTGTCGGCGAGGCCGAGGCTGGTGAGGTAGCGGACACAGTCGTCGCGGGACCAGCCGAGTTCGATCAGCGGGTGGCGGTTGCGCATGTAGCGCACGTCGGCGTCCTTCGCGCGGTGGAACTCGTCGGTGGAGATCCCCACCCACTGCTCCACGAACACCCCGTCGGGGATGCGCTGGGGGTGGGGGTAGCCGAGGAGTGCGCGGACCTGCTTCTTGATCGGTTTGATCTTGTATTCGCCGGTGCACTGCCTGCGGGTCATGCCCTGCTTGCCGTCCTGGTTGAGGATGTAGAGGGGCATGGAGGCGAAGCGGTGGTTCGGGTCGAGGGCGTCGTGGCGGATGTTGCCTGAGGAGACGCGCAGCAGGGGGATGACGGCGGGTGCGGCGACTTCCTTCTCCAGGCGGTCGAGGTGGGCGTATACGGCGGCGGGTTCCCACCCGGTGTCGGCGAAGATCGCGTAGTCGACGGTGGGGAGGATGCCGTGGGCGGACAGGGCGAGCATGGCGCTGGACTGCACGCCGGCGCCGAGGGATATCGCGCGGAACGCAGGTGAAGTAGGGATGGCGGGGTCCTGACGGGGGGGTGGGGGTGGGGTAGGGCGGCCGGGTCGAAGGCCGGGGGTGTTTAGCGTCGGCGGCTGGGGCGGGTCGCTGCCGGGGCGGCGGGGCTGGCAGGGGCTCGTGTTCGGCTGGTGGGTTGCGCTGGATTGGCGGTGTCGAACGCCGCCACGCCTTCCACTCCTCCGAGGGCTCCTCGCGGATGTGAAGCCATTGCGCGTTGTTGTGGAGTGGGCACGCCTCGCTTTCCGGACACGTTCGTCGGCTACCGTGCGCCGAGATCGGTGGCTGGCGCGGTGGAGGAGTAGGTGATGAACCCGGTGGGTGCCTCGACGGGCTCGGATGAGCTGAAGCGCCGCTTGGGGGTGTCCGACGCGGTCATGATCGGCCTGGGGTCGATGATCGGGGCTGGGGTCTTCGCCGTTCTCGCCCCTGCTGCGGCCGTCGCCGGTTCCGGGCTCCTGGTCGCCCTGGCGCTGGCTGCCATCGTGGCGTACTGCAACGCCACGTCATCGGCCCGGCTGGCTGCCCGTTATCCCGAGTCTGGCGGGACCTACGTTTACGGCCGTGAGCGTCTGGGCGAGTTCTGGGGCTATCTGGCCGGCTGGGCGTTCGTGGTCGGCAAGACCGCGTCCTGTGCTGCGATGGCCTTGACCGTCGGGTTCTACGCCTGGCCGGGGCAGGCGCCCGCTGTCGCGGTTGCCGCCGTGGTGGCGCTGACCGCACTGAATTACAGCGGCGTGCAGAAGTCCGCGTTGGTGACCCGTGTCCTCGTGGCTGTCGTTCTTGCGGTCCTGGCCGCTGTGGTGACCGCCTGTCTGACCGGCGACACCGCCGACTTCGCGCGTCTGGACGTTGGCGCGGACGTGACCGTCGGCGGGACGCTCCAGGCGGCCGGCCTGTTGTTTTTCGCCTTCGCCGGTTACGCCCGGATTGCCACTCTCGGCGAAGAGGTTCGGGATCCTGCCCGCACGATTCCCCGCGCGATCTCTCTGGCGCTGGGCATCACGTTGGTCGTGTACGCGGCTGTTGCCGTGGGCGTGCTCGCGGTTCTGGGGCCGGACCGTCTTGCTCAGAGTGCCGCGCCGCTCGCTGAGGCAGTGCGGGCCGCCGGTGTCCCGGGGCTGGCCCCGGTGGTCCGGGTCGGGGCGGTTGTCGCGGCGCTTGGGTCGCTTCTTGCATTGATCCTCGGGGTCTCGCGTACCACCTTGGCGATGGCCCGTGACCGTCACCTGCCGCATGCTCTGGCGGCGGTCCACCCCCGCTTCCAGGTTCCGCACCGCGCCGAATTGGTCGTTGGTGCCGTGGTCGCCGTCCTGGCTGCGACAGTGGATGTGCGGGGCGCGATCGGCTTCTCCTCCTTCGGGGTCTTGGCCTACTATGCCGTCGCCAACGCGGCCGCGTGGACTCTCACCCCTGGAGAGAGACGGCCGCCCCGCCTCGTGCCCCTCGTCGGTCTCGCCGGGTGCGGGGCCCTTGCCTTCGCCCTGCCTGTGGCCTCCGTGATCTCCGGCGCCGCCGTCCTCGTACTCGGCGCCGCCGTATACGGCGTGCGGACGGCCATGGCCAACGGCTCCCGGAGCTGAGCCTCCTGCTCGCCGCAACCCGCCCGAGGCTTCACTCCTCTCGCTCATCGGTGCGTGCCGGGACGGTGCCCATGAGCGAGGACGGGTGCCGTGGCAGGCGCTGGCGGGCGGGCACGGGTTGGCTTCTGCACCGTCAGGGCGAGGCGGCCGGCGGCGGTTATGTGGATGCGCTGGCCGGTGGCGGCGGGTGTGCGGGCGGTGTCGATGAGGCGGTGCTTTTCGAGGACGGCGAAGGGAGTGGCGTGGAGGGTGGTGCCGTCCGTGGCGGTGATCCTCGCGGCCCCGCCGCGGATGGAGGTGTAGCGGCTGGCTCCGCCGTCGGCGATCTTCTCCAGGGCGGTGTACTGGGCTGCGGTCAGGTTCGGAAGCGGCGGCCGGTGCTCGGGGCTCTGGATGAGGTCGTCCATGATGCCGGTGGCCGTGGCGTGGCAGGTGGCCGCGCACACTTCGAGCTGGAGCGCGGCGTCCGCGACGCCCTGCGCAATCATCTGCCTGGCTTCGTCGTGCCGTACCTGCACGGCGGCGCCCTCGTCGGCTGTCGAGCGGTCCGGCGATTCGGCGGTGTCGAGGGGGTTGGACCCGAGGGTGTTTGCCAGGGTCGTGGCGGCGTTGCTGGCGGTGGCGACGAGGGAGCTGAGCGCGTCGAGGGCGGCACGGGCGCCGGGGGCGGCGGTGTACTGGCTGCCGTCGAGGACGGTCAGCCGCGTCAGAGACTGGGTGACCAGGTCGTGGACGGCGGGGAGGATGGGGGAGAGGTGCCGGAGCAGTTCGGTGCCCGGCTCGGGCTCGACCCTCTGCACGGCTTGTTGCTGGGCGGTGAAGTTGTCGCCGAGCCGGTGCAGGTGGTCGATCTGCAGCAGGATGTCGATCTGTCGCATCGTGGTGAAGAGGCTCTCCTTGGGTGCGGGAGTGGGGGCGTTGTGGTCCGGGCAGGTCATGCGGCGGTGCCGTAGTCGTCCTGCCGTGGTGTGTGTTTGGCGAGGGCGCGGTCGGTGATGGCCTTCGATGCGGCGTCGGAGGCTGCGGCGAGTTGGTCGGCGCCGGGTTCGGCGTACCAGGGGCGCAGGTCGAGCATGGCGGCGCGCATGCCGGTGGCGAAGCACAGTGCGGTGCCTTTGGCCAGGGCGCGGATGGCGTCGGCGGGCAGGATGCGTTCCTGCCGCATGGAGACGGAGGTGGACTTCCCGGACTCGGAGCGGGAGGTGGAGGTGGTGGGGACGTCGTGGTCGCCGATGAGGCGGGAGAGTTTGTCGGCGAAGTCGGGGTCGTCGATGCCGGAGCCGATGACCTTGATGGTGGAGGCGGACCACATGGCGTCCATGCCGGCCTCGCCCCAGACTTTCTGGCCCTGGCGGTAGGACTGGAGGATGGTGAGGGGGATGATGCCGCGGGAGCCGAGGTGGGAGTACAGGTCGGGCAGGTCGCTGATCTTGCACACGTTGGCGGCTTCGTCCAGGACGGCGAGCATGGGCGGGTCGAGACGTCCGCCGGCGCGTTCGGCCTGTGCGGTCGCGGCCCGCATCACCGAGTCCGCGCAGGCGGCGATGAGTGCGGAGGCGCCGCCGCCTCCGTCCTTGGACAGCAGGTAGAGGGTGTCGGTGGAGGTGACGAACTCGGCCGGCCGGAACTCGGGCACGTCCTGTTGCGGGGTGATCCAGGCGGCGATCTGGTTGTTCAGCAGCGCGGCGGCGTACTGGCGGGCGGTCTCGTAGATGCCGTCTCTGGTTTCGGGTGGGCCTTCGACGGTGCCTTTGAGCTGGGCGGCGACGGCGGTGAAGCCGTGGTCGCGGAGGATGTCGAGTGGGGTGCGGTCGGCGGGGAAGGCCAGCCACCGTGTCACGTCGGTGATGGGCCGCTGGTCCCGGGCTGCGGCGAGGAGGAGTTGGGCGAGGATGTTGGATCCGGCCTTGGACCAGAAGTCGCCCTGCTGGTTGGCGTCCACGGAGGCGGCGAGGAAGTGCCCGGCGAGCCTGCCGGCGCCGTCGAGGGTGGTGGCGTCGGCCAGGGGGTTCCACCACATGGCGCGTTCGGCGTGGGCGATCTGCTGCGGGTCCATCGACCACACCCGCCCCGCCTGGGCGCGGGCGTCGAGGGTGGCGGTGTAGGCGTCGCCGCCGGCCTTGTTCGAGGTGAGCAGGACCGGTCCGGGCGCGGCGAGGATGGAGGGGACCGCGAGGGAGGTGGTCTTGCCGGAGCGGGGAGCCATGATGGCGACGGCGACGTCCTCGTACCCCATGCGGACCTCCCGGCGGGTGCCCTGCAGGTTGCCGAGCAGGACCCCGGTCTCACCGGGAGGCGGGTGCTTGGTGTCGGTGAGGCTGGGGCGCAAGGAGCGGGCCTTGGCGGTGGTGGCCTTGGCCAGCAGCGGCTGGACGTCCTTGGCTGTGGCCAGTCCGCGGATCTTCTTCCGCCGACCGCTGCCGAAGCCGTGGTGGCGCCACAGCAGCACGGCAGCTGCGGCGAGGGCGAGCAGCGCGATGGCGGGGACGATGCGGGCGGCGGCCAGCACGGTCGCGTCGGTGGCCTCTGGCCACAGGCGTTCGGGGTGGAGGAGGGCCTCGGCGGGTTGGTAGGGGGCCCATGCGTGGCCGGTGGCCCAGGCGGCGAGGTTGCCGCAGGTCCAGGCCAGATGGGACAGCGGCACGACGACGCCGAGCGCGCCGATCAGGATGCGGAAGAGGAAGTCGTATCCGTCGCTGGAGGAGGCGGTGGGGGAAGAGGGCAAGGCGAGAGGTATCTCCAGGGCAAAGGACTCAGGTCTGCAGGGCGAACGCCCGGCCATCCGAAGGGAGCCAGGTGTGCCGGCATGCGGTGAAGTGATCGTTCAGCGGACGTGCCGGCGGTGTCGCCCAGCGGGCGTCCGAATCGAGGCGACTCGTGGGCCCCTGGCGGGGGCGCGCTGCCGCCGGGAGCAGCGCGCCCCTCAGTCCGCTGTCGTGTGGGCTGTCACCGGCCGTCAGCGTCGCGGCGCGGGGCGGGGCGGGCAAGCGTGCTTCGCCGGCCGTCGTGGGTGATCAGTGGTCGTTGTAGATCTCGTAGGGCTTCCAGTTGCGGGTGACCGAGGAGGTCCCTTCGCCGACCCAGATCGTGTACCAGGTGTTCTCGCGCAGGTTGCTGTAGGAGCGGTCGTTGGCGTCGATGTAGCTGCACCGGCCGTTGTCGTAGGTGTCGCTGAACCTGTAGACGAGATTGCTGGTCCGGTTGGACTCCACGCGGACGTGCGCGCGGTACCCGTCCGTTGAGGTGTCGCAGAGCTTGAGGCGGTCGCCGTGTTCCTCGAAGTAGGCCGTGGCGCCGGCGTCGTACCCGGCGTACTTCTCGTACCAGGGGCCCCAGTCCCAGTTCACGGCGTGGGCGGGAGCGATGGCCAGCACGGATGCGGAGCCGGCGACTGCGGCGACCATCGCGGCACGGACGGCTCGGCTGGTCGTGGTCTTGCCACCTCGCGTCGATGCGGTGGTGCTGCGGGTGAGGGTGCGGATGGTGGTTCTCCTGTCGATGGTGTGACGGTGCGGGGAAGCTGGGGACGGCTGCGATGCGGTGGGACCGGGCCAGCCGGTCCGCTTGGTTGGGGGAAGCAGCGGTTACGGGTGGTGCTGACGGTCGGGGAAGGTGACGTAGAGGACGGCGCCGGGCCCGTGCGGGGGGCTGTGCGGGCTGTGGGTGGTGCCGCGGGCGCAGATCAGGACGTCACCGGGGCCGAGGTCGAGGTCGTCGTGGCGCAGTTGGCCGGCGAGAACGTGGTTGATCTCGGTGGAGTCGGCGTGGTGGTCGTCGGTGACCTCGGCGCCGGGCTCGAACCAGACGAGGGCCGAGATGGGCAGCGGCGCCCCCTGGTGCGGGTCGGTCATGGCCAGGGGGAGCATCCTCACGCCGGGGCAGACGTCGACGAGGGTGTGCTGGTCGCTGGTGCGGGTGAGGGAGAAGCCGGGTCTCATAGGTCCTTTCGCGGAGGGATTGTCGGGGGTGGGCGGCCCTCGTTCATCGGAGCGGCGTCGGAGCCGTCCGGGCGGGGTCCGGGAGGCGGGGGTCGATGGCGGCGAGGAAGCCGCGTTGTGGGCGGTGGCGTGGATGTCGAGTACGGCTTGCCCGTGGGCGGCCCAGTCGTCCAGGTAGCTCCAGGCTTCGGCGTCGTACTGGGCGAGCAGTGCCCCGTAGGCGCCGGCGCTGGGCGAGGATCCTGTGGCTCTCGCGGAGGCAGCGGGCGAGCTGGTCGAGCCCATCGGTGGGCGGGGAGGGGGAGGGGGGATGGGCGGTTCCTCGCGGCAGGGATGGCCGGGCGAGGTGGGATGTGCGGGGGTCAGCGCCGGCGTGCGGCGGGCAGGCTCGGCCGCACTTGCGCTGACCGGGCTTGGGCCTGGTGCTGGCGGCGGGCGGCGCGGACCTGAGCGCGGATGGCGTCCAGTCGGCTGGTGTGCGCGGCGACCACCTGCTCCGGAGTGAGCGGGCTGGGCTCCTGATGCACGTGGAAGTCGGCGGTGCGGTCGTGCATACCGCGCTGGAGCGGCGCCGGATCGGCGAGCGCGCACGCGAACGCGTGCACCAGGTGCACGGGCGCCCGGTCATCGAACGTCGCGTGCCAGATGCGGGAGCCTCGCGGCAGGTCGTAACCGAGCCTGCACGCTTCAAAGCGCCAGCTCTGCTCGTTAGCGCTGTATCCCGCGAGGCGCTCCTGCTCGAAACGGCACATGCCGTCCGGGGATGTGGTCTGCTCGCTGCCGGGGGCGTGCCGCCACCCCGCCGACGTCAGCGCCGAGGAGACGTCAGGTAGCTGCTCTGCGGGCGGGGTGAGCAGGGCGTCGGTGAGGGCGCCGATGAGTTCGGCGGGGACGAATTCACCGAAGGTGGCGTACCAGCCGGGCTCGGTGTCGGTGGCTTGTGCCGAGAGCATCCACCATGAGGAGACCGAAGACTGCGGATCGAAGCGCAGGCTGTACCGGGCGTCGGGTGAGCGCATCTCGATCTGCGGGCTGAGTGGGTCGGAGAGGTGCTTCCATCCGGCTGCTGCCAGGCCGTGGGTGACGTGCCGGGCATCGCCCGGCCCCGCCAGGTGGCGGGGGCTGGTGTCGAAGGGGATCCGCCAGGAGTGCGTGTCGGCGAACGCGGTCAGCTGTGCTTTCGTCACCGGCATGTGCCTGCCCCCTTCAGCGTGGGTGGGGAGGTTCGGCGGAGTGAAGCTGCGACGGGGATGGCGGTTCGAGGTTGCGCGGGCAAAGGGCTCCAAGGGGAGAGGTTTGACTGGTAGGTGGGTTAGCGGCGTGTGCGGGTATGGCCTGTTGCGGGGAGGGGGCCGGCCTTCGTTCCCGGGCGGTGTTTGCGGGCCCAGGTAGCGGCGTGGGCGGCGTGGAGTCGTGCCTGCTGCCATCCGCGCAGTTGGGAGGGCAGTACGGAGACGGAGGTGGTGCGGATCTTCGCGCTGTGCGGGACACGTCCGCGGGGGCGCATCACCGGGGCCGGGTCGGCGAGCGCGGCGGAGAAGGCTTGCACGAGGTGCATGGGGGTGGTGGCGCTGAAGTACGCCAGCCAGGCGGTGCTCTTGTCGTCCCCCGCTCGCACCGCCCATCTGGCGTGGCCGGCAATGATCGGCTGGTATGCGAGGCCAGCGGTGCCATCCGGACTGACAGCGATGGTGTAGCTTCCGGCGCCGGCCGTCATGGTCCACTGCTTCTGGCGCAGCGGCGCCCACACGTTGGGTGCGTGCGCTGTGCGGGGGCGGGTGAGGGCGTCGGTGAACCCGGCGAGGATCTCCACGGGTGTCCGGGCGTCCAGCACCGCGGTCCACCCCTCCTGCCGCGTGGTGGCCTTGCCCGCGATCGTCCAGGCGCCCGGTCCGGCCTGGGGGTCGTAGGCGATCCGGATGGTGCGGTCGGGGCTGTCGAGAACCAGCGGACGTCCCGGCTTGGTCTTCATCTTCCAGCCGCTGGCGCGCAGGAACTCCGCCACGTGCCGCACGTCGCCGCCGCCGGCCAGGTGCCGCGGGCGGATGAGGTAGTGCTGCTGCGCCTGCTCGCCCTGCCCCTGGCCGGGTCGGTATTTCCTCACCGGTGGCGCCGTACGACGAGCGGCGCGGCCGTGGGAACCGGGGCTGCTGCGGGAGCCGGGGGCGTGTGGAGGGTTCGAAGGGTGTCGGTGTGCTCGTCGAGGTCCAGGACGATGTCGTGGAGTTCGTTGGCGGCCCGGCCGAGCGCGAGCCATACCTCCGCCGGGAGGGCGCCGCGTTCGGCGTGGTCCTTGACGAAGTGGGCGCCGGCGACCATCAATGCGGTGACGCGGCTCAGGACGCCCTCGTCCGGCTCAAGTACGCGTGCCAGGACCTGGGCGGCTTCGCGGGCCGGGAGTGCGGAGAGGCGGTCGCCGAGCTGGTCGAGCTGGCGCGCGATCTCCTCGGTCAGGCGAACGGATGGGTCGGTACGGGACATGGCTCCCCCTGAAGTGTGCGATCAGCGGACGTGGTCGATGCGCGTTGTGCGCGGGGCTGGCAGCGGCGGGCCCGGGCGTGTCCGGGTGGTCAGCGGCGGCGGTGTCGCTCGGCCGCCGGCTGCGAGAGCGGCGAGTGCGGTGCAGGACCAGAGGCGGTGGGCGCTGGTCGGTCCGCTGGGTGCTGGAGTGCGACGGTGATGCCGTATTCGCCGAGTTGCCGGCCGGTCTCGCGCACGGCGCGGGCCTGTTCGGCGGTGTCCTCACCGTGCAGCCGGTAGGTGCCGGTCTGCTGTTCGCGGACGAACCCGCCTGCCGCCAGGATCGTGGCGGCCCTCGCGCTGCCGGGGGTGGTGGTGAGGCTGCCGTCGGGCTGCCAGTTGAGGACCACACGGTCCGGCCGGGGCGATCCGGCCCAGGAGGCGTCGCGGGCCAGAGCGGTGGCGTTGCGGCGGACCTGCGCGAGCGCGGCGTCGTAGCGCAGCAGCAGCTCATCGACCAGCCCCGCGCCGGCCACGGAGTCCACACTCAGCGAGACGCCCCTCGGCTCCCTCACCTCGCGAAAGGCCCGCATGGGCAGCCCCCGAGGGATGAGCGAGGCAACGAGGAAGCCGCTCTGCGGGCCGTCGCGCCGGTCGAGGACGACCAGCTGCACCCCCTCGCCCGTCAGGACGACTGCCTGTTCCAGTGCGTGGGTGGCGAGGGAGTCGGCGATCAGACCGGTGTCCCACACCTCGTCGTGCAGTTCAGCGAGTTCGGCCTCATGCTCCGGCGCACGGTAGGCGGCGCACTGCCAGGCGCCGGGCAGTTCACCGGCCAGGCGCCGGGCGAACGCATCGAGGCGCCGTGAGTCTTCGTCGTCGTACATGGATTCCTTCGTGAAGATGGCGCGCCTTCAGCAGCGCGGGCCACCCGTCCTTCTGACACCGGGTGGTGGCGGGCAGGCGCATACCGCGGAGGCTTCGCGCTCAGTCGCGGGAACCTCTCCCGTGCAGGTGCTGCGGGCGTGGTGCGGGGTGGTCCGGTCGGCGAGCATGTCGCGGGTGTGGCCAAGGTCGGCGCGGATCGTGTCGAGACGTTCCTTGGCCAGGTAGCGCAGGCGCCGGGCGATGTAGGGGTCTGCCGGGTCGCCGAGCTCGTCGTGGAAGTCGGCTGCGGCGGTGAGGACGGCCGCCACGCCCGCCAGGATGCTGTCGTGGGAGGCGGTCAGCTCGGTGAGCACTGCGGCGGCCTCATCGGTGGTTGTCGCTTCGCGGATGCGGTCGGCGAGCTGGGCGACCTGGGCGCCGAGCGACAGATAGTGGGTAGGGCGGGCTTCGGTGTCGAAGGGCTCGTCGCAGTCGACGTGGTAGCCCACGGCCCGCAGGCGCCCAACAGCCTCACCGGCGAGGGCGGTCGCCTCAGCCTGGTCGAGGCGGGTGGGGGCACGGTGGTAGGTCTCGTGGACGCGGACGACGGGAACGAAGCCGCAGCGCTGCAGCATGCTGTGAGCCTGGGGGTCGCCGCCGCGGGCGAGGACCTCGCCCGAGTTCGAGTCGCGTCGGATGGTCAAGAGGTGTTCTGGCAGGAGGAAGGGGGCGGATCTCCTACGGTCATCGTCGTGGGGAACGGCCTGCTGCGGCCTGAAGGGCGTGTGAGTCACCGGCCGGCCCGGGTGTCGGCGATGTGCACGAGCTGGCCGAACGCGGTGATGGTGTACCAACCGCAGTCGACGAGCGCGTCGCGGGAGGCGTGCTTGGGCAGCAGGTGGTCCTCCATGGCGCGCAGGTGGATCAGGCAGTCCGGGCAGCCGGGGGCCAGGTGAGCGAGGTAGCGGGGGTGGGCGGTGAGGAAGGTCTGCGCTCCGCCGTCGGGATCGCGCAACCGCCAGCCGTCCTCGTCGGTGGGCGTGTGCCACGACGGCGCGACCACCCGCATCACATCCCCCCACAGCGCGCTGCCGGCGACGCCCTTGACGACCACGACCTGGTCCCCGGCCCGGAAGTGGGCGTGGGTGATGTCCCGTTTGGGGGTGAGCGGGTCGCTCGTCGGTGCATGCACGAGGGTGCTGGGCGGCAGATGCGGCTCGGCCACGAAGAGTCCTTCCACACGAGGGGTCGGGCGGTGTTGGAAGGTTCAATGGTCCGGAGAATGCACGGTTCGGCTAACCGGGCCCGTACAACTATGCTGCTGCGCCGTTTCAGGGCAGGTATTCAGTTCCGGCGCTGGATCATGCGAGGTTTGGGCGACCGCTCCGCTGCTGGGAGACGAAGGGTCGCCGCCCGGCGCCCGAGGGGGATGGGGGCGTCCGGGCGGCATCTTCCGAGCATGGCCGCGCGCGACGTCGGGAAGGCCGAATCAGGGCCGTCAAGGAAGCCCGCGGCTGTTGTCGGCCTGGTTCGGGGGTACGTGGCATGCTCGGCCCGGATCTGTCCCGGAGCGGCTGCCGGTGTGGCGCATGGGTGTAATCGGGGGACTGGTGGGCATCTCCTGCTGTGTCGGTCCCACGCTCCTTGCCCTGCTGGGCATCGTGAGCGCCACGACCGCCTTCGCCTGGGCCACCACACTCTGTGACGACTACGCCTGGTGGTTCCGCCTCGCTGGCCTCGCCGTTCTCACAGTCCTGGCTTGGGTCGCCCTGCGGCGCCGCAATCAGTGCACCGTGGCCGGACTACGGCGTGGGCGCCGACGGCTGCTCGCGGCCCTGGCCGTTGCCGCCGCGACCTACGGCGCCCTGTATTTGATCACCACATGGCTCGGCACCCTCGCATAGCCCGCGTGCTGTGAGCCGCAGGCGTACCGGCCGGTGCGCCGGGCTGCAGCCGACCGCGCGGGGGAGCGGTGTTCCTACCGGCGGGCGCGGTGTTCGGCTTCACGCCGGATGTCGGCGAGCGTCGCGGCGACGGTCGCGTCCCAGCTCCTCGCGACCAGGGTGCCCCATCGGGCG
>NZ_JAVREQ010000041.1:0-29550 GCF_031845485.1 Streptomyces hazeniae | reverse complement strand
GTCCGGGCCGACGACCCGGAAACCCATGATTTACGGGCCGCGTTCTCGGTGAACGGTGGGCACGACTCGTATTTCGCGGCCCACAAATCACGGGCAAGTGTTTCCGGGCGCATCGGCCCTGCCCTCCGCCCACGCCCCCTCACGTCCCACGCCGCCGCCCCCGGCCCACCCCCGTGCCCCTGGGGGAGGTGAGGTTGCAAGGGGTGCCCGGTAAACACGGGCGGGGGTTGCTGGGGGCGTCGGTCCTGCCCTTCGTCCGCGCCTCCTCACGTCTCGGTTCCCTCGGCCCACCCCCGTGCCCCTGGGGGAGGTGAGGTTGCAAGGGGTGCCCGGCGAACACGGGCGGGGGTTTCCGGGGGTGTCGGTCTTGCCCTTCGTCCGCGCCTCCTGCCGTTGCCTTGGGCCCACCCCCGTGCCCCTGGGGGAGGTGAGGGGTGCGGGTCAGAGGAGGGTGGCGCCGGGGGTGGGGGAGGTGGTGGGGCGGGCGGTGCGGCAGGTGCCGGAGCGGCGCAGGGCGTCGGCGACGGTCTCCGCCGTGGCGGCGTCCTCGGTGAGGAAGGCGCAGGTGGGGCCCGAGCCGGAGACCAGGCCGGCGAGGGCTCCGGCGCTCTTTCCGGCCTCCAGGGTGTCCGCGAGGGAGGGCCGGAGGGAGAGGGCGGCGGCCTGGAGGTCGTTGGCCAGGGCGCCGGCGAGGGCGTGCGGGTCGCCCTTGCGGAGGGCGGTGAGGAGGGCGGGGGACGCCTGTGGTTCGGGGACGTCCGCGGTGCCGCGCAGGCGGTCGCACTCGCGGTAGACGGCAGGCGTGGACAGGCCGCCGTCCGCCACGGCGAACACCCAGTGGAAGGTGCCGCCGACGTCCAGGGGGGTCAGCAGTTCGCCGCGGCCGCGGCCCAGCGCGGCGCCGCCGAGCAGGCTGAACGGGACGTCGGAGCCCAGGTCGGCGCAGAGGCTGAGGAGGTCCGGGTGGGGGGTGCGGAGGTTCCACAGGGTGTCGCAGGCGAGCAGGGCGCCGGCGGCGTCGGCGCTGCCGCCGGCCATGCCTCCGGCGACCGGGATGTCCTTGGCGAGGTGCAGGTGGACGCCGGGGGTGGCGATGCCGTGGTGGGCGGCGAGGGCGTCGGCGGCGCGGGCGGCGAGGTTCGTCGGGTCGAGGGGCACGGCGTCGGCGTCGGGGCCGGTGCAGGTGAGGCGGAACGTGTCGGCGGGCGTCGCCGTCACCTCGTCGTGGAGGCCGACGGCGAGGAAGACGTTGGCCAGGTCGTGGAAGCCGTCGGCGCGGGGCGGTCCCACCGCGAGCTGCACGTTGACCTTCGCGGGGACCCGGACGGTGACGGTCACGCGGCCTCTTCCTTCTGGGTGGGGGACGGCCGGTGTTCGGCGATGGCGGCGAACTCCTCGACGGTCAGGGACTCGCCGCGGGCCTTCGGGGAGACGCCCGCCGCGGTCAGTGCCTCTTCGGCGGCCGCGCCGGAGCCGGCCCAGCCGGAGAGGGCGGCGCGCAGCGTCTTGCGGCGCTGCGCGAAGGCGGCGTCCACCACGGTGAAGACCTCGGTGCGGGAGGCGGTGGTGGCGGGCGGGTCGCGGCGGACGAGGGAGACCAGCCCGGAGTCGACGTTGGGCGCGGGCCAGAAGACGTTGCGGCCGATCGCGCCGGCGCGCTTCACCTCGCAGTACCAGGCGGCCTTCACCGACGGCACGCCGTACACCTTGGAGCCGGGTGGTGCCGCCAGCCGGTCGGCTACCTCGGACTGCACCATGACCAGGGTGCGTTCGATGCTGGGGAAGCCCGCGAGCATGTGCAGGAGGACCGGTACGGCCACGTTGTAGGGCAGGTTGGCGACCAGCGCGGTGGGCGGAGGGCCGGGCAGGTCGGTGACGTGGAGGGCGTCGGAATGGACGAGGGTGAAGCGGTCCGCGCGGGACGGCAGACGCGCCTCGACCGTGGCGGGGAGGGCGGCGGCCAGCACGTCGTCGATCTCGACGGCCGTGACGCGGTGCGCGGTCTCCAGCAGGCCCAGGGTGAGCGAGCCGAGCCCGGGGCCGATCTCCACCACGACGTCGTCCGGGAGGACCTGCGCGGTACGGATGATCCGCCGGACGGTGTTGGCGTCGATGACGAAGTTCTGCCCGCGCTGCTTGGTGGGACGCACCCCCAGCGCGGCGGCGAGTTCGCGGACGTCGGCGGGGGAGAGGAGGGGATCGGGGGCGGAGCTCACCGCAGCAGTCTACGGGCGCGGTTCGTAGCCGAACGCGCGCGCCGTGTTCGCCGCCACGTGACCGGCCAGCTCGTCCTCGGACAGGTCCTTGACCTCGGCCATCGCACGGAGCGTGACCGGGACGAGGTAGGGCGCGTTGGGGCGGCCCCGGTACGGCGCGGGGGTGAGGAACGGTGCGTCGGTCTCCACCAGCAGCAGTTCCGGCGGCGCGGCGGACAGGGCGTCCCGCAGCGGCTGGGCGTTCTTGAAGGTGACGTTGCCGGCGAAGGAGAGGAACCAGCCGTGCTCGGCGCAGGTCCGGGCCAGGTCGGGGCCGCCGGAGAAGCAGTGGAAGACGGTGCGCTCCGGCGCGCCCTCCTCGCGCAGGATGCGGACGACGTCGTCGTGCGCCTCCCGGTCGTGGATGACCAGGGCCTTGCCCAGTCGCTTGGCGAGGGCGATGTGCGCGCGAAAGGAACGCTGCTGCTCGGCGATGCCGGCCTCGCCGGTGCGGAAGTAGTCCAGGCCCGTCTCGCCCACGGCGAGCACCTGCGGCAGCGCCGCCAGCTTCTCGATCTCCGCCAGTGCGGCGTCCAGCGCCTGCGGGCCGCCCTCCTCGGCCAGCCGCGGCGCCTCGTTGGGGTGCAGCGCGACCGCCGCGTGCACGGAGGGGTGGGCTGCGGCGACCTCCGCCGCCCAGCCCGCCCGCTCCACGTCGCAGCCGATCTGCACGACGGTCGTCACCCCCACCGAGGCGGCCTTGGCGAGGGCGTCCCCGACGGTGCCGTCCTGCATGTCGAGGTGGGTGTGCGAGTCGGCCACCGGCACGCGGAGCGGTTCCGGCAGCGGCGGTGCGGGATGGGCGGGAGCGGGCATGCCGCGATGATAGGTCCCCGCCCTGGCCGGGGCGTCAGTGGTGCTGCCAGGCGTCCACGGCCGTGGCCACCCGTCCGGAGCGCATGATCCGCAGCTTGTGGCCCTCGCAGTTGGGGCAGGTCGGGTGGGTGAGCGGGGAGGGTACGCGCCGGCCGTCCGCCCAGTAGGTGATCAACGGCTTGCCGTCCGGCCCCGTGCGGTGCTCGATGTCGTACGTCTGCTCCCAGCCGTAGCCGCAGTTCATGCAGGCGAAGCTGTACGCCTCGTGCACCGTCGTTCCGGATGCTCCTGTGCCGCCGGTCTCCGTCATCGAAGCTCCCTTCTTCCCGGGCGAAAGAGCCCACGGCCAGTGGACTCCCGTGCCGGAAGAAACGCAGCAGTCTTGTGGGAAGCGTTGAGGACAATTGGCCCTGAGTTGGGCCCGGAGCGGAGAAACCGCCTCTTTCCTGGGCGAGGTTTTGCTTTTCAGGTTAACGCTTTACCGGGTGGTGTGACATGAGGAGCGAGGTGTACGGAGCGTGCGCGGTCAGTGCCCGCCGGAGCCGGCCTGCTTCGCCGCGACCACCGCGTCGAAGACCTCCCGCTTGGGCACGCCCGCGCCCTGCGCGACCGCCGCGATCGCCTCCTTGCGACGCTCCCCGGCCTCCTCGCGCACCGCCACACGGCGGGCCAGCTCCGCGCCGTCCAGGTCCTCCGGTCCGGGCGGCGCCGCGCCCTCGACGACGACGGTGATCTCGCCGCGCACGCCCTCGGCCGCCCACGCGGTCAGCTCCGCGAGCGGACCGCGCCGGACCTCCTCGTAGGTCTTGGTCAGCTCCCGGCACACCGCCGCCCGGCGGCCGGCGCCGAAGACCTCCGCCATCGCCGTCAGCGCGTCGTGCAGGCGGTGCGGGGCTTCGAAGTACACCAGAGTGCGCCGCTCCCGCTCGGCCTCCCGCAGCCGGGTCAGGCGTTCCCCGCGCTTGCGGGGCAGGAAGCCCTCGAAGCAGAAACGGTCCACCGGCAGGCCGGACAGCGCGAGCGCCGTCAGCACCGCCGACGGCCCCGGCACGGCGGTGACCCGCACGCCCCGCTCCACGGCGGCCCCCACCAGCCGGTACCCCGGATCCGACACCGACGGCATGCCCGCGTCGGTCACCAGCAGCACCCGCGCCCCGCCCGCCAGGGCCTCCACCAGCTCCGGCGTCCGGGCGGACTCGTTCCCCTCGAAGTAGGACACCACCCGACCGCCGACCTGCACGTCCAGCGCCTGCGTGAGCCGGCGCAGCCGCCGGGTGTCCTCCGCCGCGACGACGTCCGCGGCCGCGAGCTCGGCGGCCAGCCGCGGCGGGGCGTCGGCGGTGTCGCCGATGGGCGTGCCGGCGAGGACGAGGGTTCCGGTGGAGGTCATGCGCGCGAGTCTCGCCGCCGGACCGCGCCCCGGGCAACTCGCGGCCCGCCCGCCACGCGGTGCCGGACGGAAGGGGGAAGGGGAAGAGTCGGCTTGCCGCGCCGCGGGGGCGGGGGCGCGTTCCTTACGATGAGCGCTGTGACGACCCAGGAGACCGCCACCGAGGCAGCGCACGAGACCGCCCCGCCCCCCGCGCCGCCCGGGCGGCAGGCGCGGCTGCGCCGCTTCGGCTACCGCCCCGCGCCGCGCGCCGGGCTGCGCGAGCGGCTCGTACCGCCCTACCCCCGTCCCTCCCGCAGGCCCGCGGCCCTCTTCGGCTTCTCCCCGCGCGCGGCGGAGCGGCTGGCCGTCTGGTCGGCCTGGGGCGGGCCGCTGCTCGTCGCCCTGGTCGCCGGACTGCTGCGGTTCTGGCAGCTCGGGTCGCCGCACGCGGTGATATTCGACGAGACCTACTACGCCAAGGACGCCTGGTCCCTCTGGCAGTTCGGCTACGAGGGGACGTGGGAGGACGGCGCCAACGAGCGCATCCTCTCCGGAGCCGGCGACGTCGGGCTCTCCTCCGACCCCTCCTACGTCGTCCACCCCCCGGTCGGGAAGTGGATCATCGGGCTCGGCGAGGTGATGTGGGGGCTGAACCCGTTCGGCTGGCGGTTCATGACCGCCGTGCTCGGCACCCTCTCGGTGCTGATGCTCTGCCGCATCGGCCGCCGGCTGTTCCGCTCCACGGCGCTGGGCTGCCTGGCCGGGGGCCTGCTGGCCGTGGACGGCCTGCACTTCGTGATGAGCCGCACCGCGCTGCTGGACCTGGTGCTGATGTTCTGGGTCCTCGCCGCGTTCGGCTGCCTGCTCGTGGACCGGGACACGGCGCGCGCCCGCCTGGCGGCCGCCCTCCCGCCCGACCCCGACCGGGAGGGCGGGGCGTCCCCGGACGCGTACCTCGCGGAGCGCGTGAAACTCGGCGTGCGGCCGTGGCGCATCGCCGCCGGAGTGTGCCTCGGACTGGCCTTCGCCACCAAGTGGAACGGCCTGGTGGTGCTCGCCGCGTTCGGCGTGCTCGCCGTGCTGTGGGACATGGGCTCCCGCCGCGCGGCCGGCGCCGGACGGCCGTTCACCGCGATGCTCCGCCGCGACGCCCTGCCCGCCTTCCTCTCCACCGTTCCGGTCGCCCTGCTCACCTACGTCGCCTCGTGGACCGGCTGGTTCGCCACCGACCGCGGCTACCACCGCGACTGGGCGCGCACCGAGGGCGCAGGCCAGGGAGCGACCTGGCTGCCCGACGCGGTGCGGAGCCTGTGGCACTACGAGACGCAGGTCTACGACTTCCACGTCGGTCTCACCGACGGCCACACCTACGAGTCCAACCCGTGGAGCTGGCTGGTCCTGGGGCGCCCGGTCTCCTACTTCTACGAGTCGCCCGACAAGGGCGAGGCCGGGTGCACGGCGGCGGACGGCTGCGCCCGCGAAGTGCTCGCCCTGGGCACGCCGTTGCTGTGGTGGGCCGGCTGCGCCGCCGTGCTGTACGTGCTCTACCGCTGGCTGCTGCGCCGCGACTGGCGCGCCGGCGCGATCCTGTGCGGCATCGCCGCCGGCTACCTGCCGTGGTTCCAGTACCAGGAACGCACCATCTTCTACTTCTACGCCGTCGTCTTCGTGCCGTTCCTCTGCCTCGCGGTCACCATGATGCTCGGGGCGCTCGCCGGTCCGCCCGGTGTCACCGAACGCCGCCGCCTGGTCGGCGTCGTCGCCTCCGGAGTGCTGGTGCTGCTCGTCGTGTGGAACTTCATCTATTTCTGGCCCGTGTACACCGGCGAGACGATCCCGCTCGACGCCTGGCGGCAGCGCATGTGGCTGGACACCTGGATCTGACCGTCGCGAACCGCCGCGCCGATACACCGATTCGATACGCGAAAGAGTGATGTGGGCGCCCGGTCCGTCAAGGTTCGTGCCGTAGGGTGCCTCGGACAAGGTCCCCGGCCGCGTCGGCCGGGGCGGGGTGGAGGGGCACTATCCGGATGGGTCACAGGGAACAGGCGCGGGACAGACAGCGCATGGCGGTCATCGGCTCCGTGGCCGCCGTCGTCATCGGCGCCACCGGTTTCGGCGTGTACGCACTGGTCGGCGACGACGAGGCGGGCCGCGGCGGCGTGGGGACGACGACCGCGGACGGGAAGCAGCCGGAGACCGCCGAGACCGGGCCGCCGACCGCGGAGGAAGTCCGCACGGTGGCGGGCGACTTCCTGGACGCCTGGGCCGCCGGCAAGGAGCGGCAGGCCGCCGCCCTCACCGACGACCAGACCACCGCGCTGAAGGCGCTCACCGCGTTCCGCGAGGACGCAGCCGTCGACGAGATCGCGTTCACCCCGCAGAAGCCGAAGCAGCGCGAGGTCGCCTTCGCGGCCGAGGCGAAGATCGTCCACGAGGAGACCACCGCCGACTGGTCCTACGACGGTGCCGTGAGCGTCGTACGGGACAAGAAGACCGGCGACGCACTCGTCCACTGGGAACCGTCCGTCCTGCACCCCGAGTTGAAGGACGGCCAGAGCATCGAGACCGGCGAGGCGGGCACCCCGCCGATCAAGGCCGTCGACCGCAACGGCACCGAGCTCACCAAGGACGACCATCCGGCGCTGGGCGGCATCCTCGCCGACCTGCG
Source organism: Streptomyces hazeniae (assembly GCF_031845485.1). Classification (NCBI taxonomy): domain Bacteria; kingdom Bacillati; phylum Actinomycetota; class Actinomycetes; order Kitasatosporales; family Streptomycetaceae; genus Streptomyces; species Streptomyces hazeniae. Next base: position 22,436 of record NZ_JAVREQ010000041.1, on the reverse strand, counting down.
CAAGCGCTACGGCGACAAGGCGGGCGGGGAGCCCGGCATCGAGACCCGCATCCTCGACGCGAAGGGCGAGGAGACCGGCACCACCCTCCTCACCCTCTCCGAAGGGGAGGAGGGCACCCTCCGGACCACGATCGACCTCGGCGTGCAGCAGGCCGCCGAGTCCGCGATCGCCGGCAAGAACAAGGCCGCCGTCGTCGCCGTGAAGCCCAGCACCGGCGAGATCCTGGCCGTCGCCCACACCCCCGCGCCCGGCTTCAACATCGCCTTCCAGGGCCTCTACGCCCCCGGCTCCACGATGAAGGTCGTCACCGCCGGCATGCTCATGGACAAGGGCCTCGCCTCGCCGAACGCGGCGCACCCGTGCCCGAAGGAGTTCGAGTACGGCGACTGGCCCTTCCACAACGACGACCACTTCGAGATCAAGGGCGGCACCTTCGCGCAGAGCTTCGCCCGCTCCTGCAACACCGCGTTCATCAGCCAGGCCCCGGAACTGCAGAACGACTCGCTGACGAACTACGCCCGCGACGTCTTCGGGCTCGGCCTCACCTGGCAGGTCGGCACCTCCACCATGGACGGCCGCGTCCCGGTGCAGAGCGCCGCGCAGATGGGCGCCTCCCTCATCGGGCAGGGCGGCGTGCGGATGAACCCGCTGAACATGGCGTCCGTCTCGGCGACCGTGAAGACCGGCGTCTTCAAGCAGCCGTACATCGTCTCCCCGGAGATCGACGGCCGCACGCTGACCGGCGCCCCGCAGACGATGAAACCGGAGACCGCGAGCGGCCTGCGGCAGATGATGAACCTCACCGCGGTGAGCGGCACCGCGGCGGCCCCCATGGCCGGCATGAGCGGCGACTTCGGCGCGAAGACCGGCTCGGCCGAGGTCATGGGCCAGAAGAAGCCGGACGCGTGGTTCACGGCGTACTCCGGGGACATCGCCGCCGCGGCGGTCGTACCCGCCGTCGGCCACGGCGGCGAGTACGCGGGCCCGACCGGTGCCGTGCCGTTCCCGGCCCGTGCCGCGTTAGCGTGGACGGATGACCGCTCCGTCCGCCGCGCACCCGCGCTTCGCCGCCGCACTCGCCGCACTGGGCCTCGACGCCGTCGAGGTCCGCGCCTTTCCCGACGGCACCCGGACCGCCGCCGACGCCGCGGCTGCGGTCGGCTGCGAGCTGAGCCAGATCGTGAAGTCGCTCGTCTTCGAGGCCGACGGCAAACCCGTGCTCGTGCTGATGGACGGCGCGACCCGCGTCGACCTCGCCCGGGTGCGGGAACGGCTCGGCGCGGGCACGGTCGGCCGGGCGAACGCCGACGCCGTCCGCCGGGCCACCGGCTACGCCATCGGCGGGGTGCCGCCGTTCGGCCACGTCACGCCGCTGCGCGTGCTCGCCGACCGCGGGCTGCTCGCGCACACCACCGTGTGGGCGGCGGCGGGGACGCCGCACACCGTCTTCCCGATCGACCCGGGGGCGCTGATCGCCCACGCCGGGGCCGACCTCGCCGACGTCGCCGAGACCCGGCAGGCCCCCGCCTGACGAATCTCCCGGTCGCCGGGGGCGGCAGGGGCACGGCAACGGGGCGTCTAGGCTGGGACGCCGTCCCGGAACGCGTCGCAGGAGTGAGATGGCAGTCAACCTCGTCAACCTGGAAGCCGTCGGCAAGGTGTACGGCACCCGTGCCCTGCTGGACGGCCTCTCGCTCGGCGTCAGCGAGGGCGACCGCATCGGCGTCGTCGGGCGGAACGGGGACGGCAAGACCACCCTCATTCGCATCCTCGCCCGGCAGGAGTCCCCCGACGACGGGCGCGTCACGCACGCGGGCGGGCTGCGCCTCGGGGTGCTCACCCAGCACGACTCCCTCGACCCGGCCGCCACCGTCCGCCACGAGGTGCTGGGCGACATGGCCGACCACGAGTGGGCCGGGAACGCGAAGATCCGCGACGTGCTCACCGGTCTGTTCGGCGGGCTGGACCTGCCGGGCTTCCCGGACGGGCTGGAAACCGTGATCGGCCCGCTCTCCGGCGGGGAGCGCCGCCGCATCGCGCTCGCGCAGCTGCTGATCGCCGAGCAGGACCTGATCGTGCTCGACGAGCCGACCAACCACCTGGACGTCGAGGGCATCTCCTGGCTGGCCGGGCACCTGCGGGCGCGGCGCTCGGCGCTGGTGTGCGTCACCCACGACCGCTGGTTCCTGGACCAGGTGTGCACCCGCATGTGGGACGTGCAGCGCGGCAGCGTGCACGAGTACGACGGCGGGTACAGCGACTACGTGTTCGCCCGCGCCGAGCGGGAACGCATCGCCGCGACCGAGGAGGCCAAGCGGCAGAACCTGATGCGGAAGGAACTGGCCTGGCTCCGGCGCGGCGCCCCCGCCCGCACCAGCAAGCCGCGGTTCCGCATCGAGGCGGCGAACGCGCTGATCGCCGACGTGCCGCCGCCCCGGAACGACGCGGAGCTGATGCGGTTCGCCAACTCCCGGCTCGGGAAGACCGTCCTGGACCTGGAGGACGTCACCGTGCAGGCCGGGCCGAAGGTGCTGCTGCGGCACCTGACCTGGCAGCTGGGGCCGGGCGACCGCATCGGGCTGGTCGGCGTCAACGGCGCCGGCAAGACCTCGCTGCTGCGGGCGATGGAGGAGGCCGCGCGCAGCGGCGGCGAGAAGCAGCCCGCCGCGGGACGCGTCAAGGTCGGCAGGACGGTCAAACTGGCCTACCTCTCGCAGGAGGTGGCCGAGGTCGACCCGAACTGGCGCGTGCTGGAGGCGGTGGAGCGGGTGCGCTCCCGCGTGGAGCTGGGCAAGGGGCGGGAGATGACCGCGTCGCAGCTCTGCGAGAAGTTCGGCTTCGTGAAGGAGAAGCAGTGGACGCCGGTCGGCGACCTGTCCGGCGGCGAGCGCCGCCGGCTGCAGATCCTGCGGCTGCTGATGGACGAGCCCAACGTCCTCTTCCTCGACGAGCCCACCAACGACCTGGACATCGAGACGCTGACCCAGCTCGAGGACCTGCTCGACGGCTGGGCGGGCTCCCTCGTCGTCATCTCCCACGACCGCTACTTCCTGGAACGCACCACCGACCGCGTCCACGCGCTGCTGGGGGACGGGACGTTGCGGATGCTGCCGCGCGGCGTCGACGAGTACCTGGAGCGGCGGGCCCGGGTGCGCGCGCAGACGGCCGCCGGGCCCGCCGCGCAGGCGGCGACCCGTCCGGCCGGACAGAACGGGCAACCGGGGCAGGCCGGGCAGGCAGGGCAGGCCGCCGCGAAACCGGCTGCCCTGTCCCGCGCCGCGCAGAAGGAACTCCAGCGCATCGAGCGGCGGCTGGACAAGGTCGGCGCCGAGGAGTCCACGCTGCACGGCGAGATCGCCGAGCACGCCACGGACTTCGAGCGCGTCGCCGGCCTGGACGCCCGCTTGCGCGAACTGGCCTCCGAGCGCGACGACTTGGAGACCCGCTGGCTGGAACTCGCCGAAGGCGAGTAGGACCGGAGCGGCCGGTCACGGGGGGACGGCGCGCCGCGCTTGACAGATCCGTCCCGAGGCCGTGACGGAACCGGAACGCTCCCGCGCGGCGTCCGGTGGTAGAAAGAACCTCACTCACCAGTCAGTCATGGCGGGCTCGATGTCCGATTCGCTCGGCCCTACGGGGGGTTCGGGATGCCGGGCACGACGGTCTGCCCGTTCCGCGAGGACACCGCATGTCTCAGCCGCCCCCTCCTCCCCCCAGCCAGCCGCCCCAGCCCGGAGACGAGTCCGGTGAGTCGAAGGCCCCGCGCGCAGAGAGCCCGGCCGCGGACAAGCCCTCCCTCGACAAGGAGTCGCCGCAGCAGCCCGCCGCCGGGGGCTACGGCTACCCGCAACAGCCCCCGCAGGGCGGCGGCTACGGCTACCCGGGGCCGGCCGCTCCGGGCGACGTGTCGCAGCAGCCGACACAGGGCTACGGCTACCCCGGCGCACCCGGCGCCCCCGGCGCCCCCGGCGCCGCTCCCGGAGCCCCGGGTGCCCCCGGCGGGTACGGCCCGCAGCCCGGCGGCTTCGGGCAGCCCGGTCAGCCCGGCCCGTACGGCCAGCCCGGCCCGTACGCCGCGCCCGGTCCCTACGGCCAGCCCGGTCCGTACGGCCAGCCCGGTCAGCCCGGACCGTACGGGCACCCCGGCATGGCCCAGACCCTGCCGCGCGGCGCGGCGCCGGGCGGTCCGGCGCCCGGCCGTGACAGCAACAAGACCGTCGCGATCATCGCGGCGGCCGTGGCCACGCTGCTGATCGTGGGTGTCGGCGTCTGGTTCCTCACCAAGGACTCCGGCGGCGACCCCGACCCGCAGGGGGACACCCGCGGCACCACGCAGGGCACCACCGGCGGCGACAGCGGCGGGTCCACCGGTGGCGACGGCAACGTCGGCGACGGCCACCAGCCGTCCGGCACCGAGGGCGAGCTGCTGTTCAGCGTGGACGCCCCGAAGGTCGGCGACATCACCTCGGTCCCCGGCATGTGGGCGACCGAGGACATCTTCGTCAAGACCTCGGTCAACGCCATCCTCGGCCTCAACGCCTCCGACGGCTCCGAGGCGTGGAAGATCCCGCTCGACGGACAGGTGTGTGCGGCCGCGCTCCAGCAGACCGAGGACGGCAAGACCGCCGTCGTCACCCGCGAGACCCGCTCCAGCAAGGCGCGGTGCAACCAGATGGCCGTCCTCGACCTGGCCGCCGGCAAGAAGGTGTGGCAGAAGACCATGCCCAACGACGCCAACGTCAACAGCCTCGGTGGCAGCGTCACCATCAGCCAGGGCACCGTGGCGGCGGCCTGGATCGGCGGTTCCGTCGGCTACCCGCTGGCGGGCGGCGAACCCATCTGGGCCGGCGAGTTCGGCGGCGAGTGCCGTGACGACGGCTACGCGGGCGGCGCGAAGCTGATCGCGCTGGTCGAGTGCGGCAGCTACACCAAGCCGCAGTACCTCGTGCAGACGCTGGACCCGAAGACCGGCAAGGCGCAGAGCGAGTTCAAGGTTCCGGGCAGCGTCCGCACGGTGTCGGTGGCCTCCACCGACCCGCTGGTCCTCGTGGTCGGCGCCGGCGGCCCGTCGCCGACCGACATCATGACCGTCTCGGACGACATGAAGCTGATGGCGAAGATCTCCCTCGGCAGCCGCTACGAGGTCGACTGCGACCTGTCCGCCGAGGGCTGCCGCGGCATCGTCGCGACCGACGACGCCGTCTACATGCGCACGCAGATGCACGAGTCGAGCGCGGACTACGGCCGGACGAACGAGATCATGAAGTTCGACATCAAGACCGGCACGACCAAGTGGAAGTCGGCCGCGGGTGAGAAGCGCGCCATGACGCCGCTGCGCTACGACGAGGGCAAGCTGATCGGCTACCGCCTGCCCAGCTACGAGCAGGGTGGGGAGATCGTCGCGATCGACCCGGAGAACGGCAAGCAGACGAGCTGGCTCAAGCTCCAGCAGACGCACATGGAGGAGCAGTTCGTCGCCTACCGGCTGCTGGACCGGGCGCTGTTCGCGTACGGCCGGCTGCACCTGCAGACCGACCTGCTCTCCGAGCGTGACGACGGCGACAAGCCGCTGGCGGCGGTCTTCGGCGTCGACTGATCCTCCACCGGCCCGATTTCCCGCAGGATCGGGCGAACCGGCCCCGGACCGTGTAGCTTTCGTGCACATGTGTCCGGGGCCGGCGCGTGTCCATGAGCACGGCACCGGGGTGGTGACGGGGGAGCTCGATGGGTGTGCGGGTCGTCGTGGTGGACGAGAAGCGGCTGCTGGCGGAAGCGCTGGCCACGGCGCTGCGACTGCGCGGGCACCGGGTGCTCGCCGCGGCGGCACCCGGCGCCGGGACCGCCGAGCTGGTCGTCGCGCGGGCGCCGGAGGTGTGCCTGCTGGGCACGGCGGCGCCGTCCGCACCGGGGGCGTTCGATCCGGTGAAACGTATCCGCTCCGCGCGGCCGCAGACCGGCGTGGTGGTGCTCGGGCCGGTGCTCTGCCCGCGCGGCATCGCCGCGGCGTTCGCCGCGGGCGCGTCCGGCTACGTCCGGCAGGACGAGCGGATCGAAGGCGTCGAACGGGCCATGGCCAAGGCCCGGGCGGGCGAGGCGGCCGTGGCGCCGCAGCTGCTCCAGCGGGCGTTCGCCGAACTGCTGCACCCGCCGGCGGAGGCGGACGACGAGGCCGCGCGGCTGCTGCGCCTGCTCACCCCGCGCGAGGCGGCGGTACTGGTGCGCGTGGCCGAGGGCGAGGACACCCGGCTGATCGCCGCGGGCATGGGGATCGCCACCAGTACCGCACGCACCCACGTGCAGCGGGTGCTGCGCAAGCTGGCCGTGACCTCCCGGCTGGAGGCGGCCGCGCTGGCGGCACGTACCGGGCTGCTGGACCGGGCCGCGAACGGGTCACTCCCCGCCGAGGAGTGACGCCCGACGGGACCCGCCCGTCCGCGGCCGGCCCACCGCCGCCGGGGTCAGCTCCGGGGAGCGCCGGGGTCCGGAGCTGCGGGGTCCGGGGCTGCCGGGTCCGCTTCGCCGGGCCCGGGCGGTGCGGGGGGCGGCACGGCAGGGCTCAGCCGGAGCCAGAGCAGGAAGAAGACGCCGAGCGCGAGCATCCCGATCCCCGTCCAGAGGTTGATGTTGATGCCCTGGGCCTTCTCGAGGTCGGCCTCGGAGGCGGTGACGCCGGCGACCGTGACGATGAGGCCGTAGACGACGAACAGGCCGCCGATGATGCGGCGTACGTCGAAGAGGCGGGCGGCGGAGCTGGAGCGTCGTTCCAGGTCCTCCATCTGCCGGGCGTACGCCGCCGGGTCGTAGTGCTCGCGCTCGTGTGCGTGCTCGTGCGGGTGCCGGCGCCCGCCGGGGTCCTTCGCGTTGTCGGTCACAGGAGTTCCGTCCTTCGTCGCGCGGGCGGGGTCAGAGGGAGAAGGGGATGTAGGCGGCTGCGGCGAGGAGGATCGCACCCCAGCCGAGCAGCGCGGGCTTGCGGTACCACGCCTGGTCGCCCTCCGCAGGCGGTTCCTGCATGCCCGGGGAGACCGTTCCGTAGACCAGTCCGGCCAGTTCCTCCACCGGCTTCGGCCTGGTGACCATGGTGAGCACCGTCATGATCACGCCGCCGACGACGAACGCGACGATCGCGGAGACGAAGTTGGCTCCCTGGTCGCTGGGGAAGTCGATGATGCCCTGCTGGTAGAACCAGAAGTAGTTGACCATCGCCGCGACGGTGCCGCCGAGCAGCCCCCAGAAGCCGGCGGCGGGTGTGGTGCGCTTCCAGAACATGCCGATGATGAACACCGCGAACAGCGGCACGTTGAAGAACGAGAAGAGCGTCTGCAGGTAGTTCATGATGTTGCTGAAGCTGGAGGCGATGAACGCCGTCCCCATGCCGATCAGCACCCCGACGACGGTCACCCAGCGGGCCACGGAGACGTAGTGCTCGTCCGGCCGGTCCTTCTTCAGGTAGGCGCCCCAGATGTCGTTGGTGAAGACGGTGTTGAAGGAGGAGATGTTCGCCGCCATGCCGGCCATGAAGGCGGCGATCAGCCCGGTGATGGCGATGCCCAGCACGCCGTTCGGCAACAGGTCGCGCATCAGGACCGGGATCGCGTCGTTGTACTGGAGTCCTTCCGTGGTGCGGCCGATGCCCGGCTCCAGGACCAGGGCGATCAGGCCGGGCACCACCACGACCATCGGGATGAGGATCTTGGGGAAGGCGGCGATCAGCGGGGTCCGCTTCGCGGCGGAGAGGTTCTTCGCGGACAGCGCGCGCTGCACCTCGGCGAAGTTGGTCGTCCAGTAGCCGAAGCTGAGCACGAAGCCGAGGCCGAGCACGATGGTCAGCCAGTTGGCGCCCAGCGGGTTGTCCGTGCCGATGCCGGTGCCCTCCCAGGCGGTGACGAACTCCGGTCCCTGGGAGCCGGTGAGCTTGTCGGTCAGCCCGTTCCAGCCGCCGACCCGCTGCAGGCCGACGACGGTGAGCGGGATCAGCGCCGCCAGGATGACGAAGAACTGGAGCACCTCGTTGTAGATGGCCGAGGAGAGACCGCCGAGGGTGATGTAGGCGAGCACGAAGAAGCCGGAGACGACGATGGCCAGCCACTGCGGCCAGCCCAGCAGGGCCTCCAGCACGATCGCGAGGGCGTACAGGTTGACCCCGGCGATGAGCAGCGAGGCGACGGCGAAGATGACCGAGCTGAGCAGGTGTGAGGACGGCCCGAAGCGGTGCAGCAGGAACTCGGGCACCGAGCGGACCTTGGAGCCGTAGTAGAACGGCATCATCACCAGGCCCAGGAACACCATCGCGGGGATGGCGCCGACCCAGTACCAGTGGACGGTGTACACGCCGTACTGCGCGCCGTTGGCGGCCATGCCGAGGATCTCGGTGGCCCCGAGGTTGGCGGCGACGAAGGCGAGGCCGGTGATCCAGGCCGGCAGCGAGCGGCCGGAGAGGAAGAAGTCCAGTGACGTCTTCACGCTGCGGCGGGCGGCGAAGCCGATGCCGAGGACGACGACGAAGTAGATGCCCAGCAGGGTGTAGTCGAGCGCGTTGACAGGGAGCCGAAGTCCTTCGGCGAGATGTTCCATGGGGGGTCACTCGCTTCCGTCGTGGTGGTTGCGTCGTGAACGTACTCGGATTCCGTCCGTGCTTGAAGGGATCTGTTGGTCAGCTTTGTTTAAAAATGATGAGCGCTCGCGGTGGGCGGTCGGCGCGCGCAGCATGTCTTGTGCAGTATGTGCGAGAAGTGGTGTCGCGGTGCACGTCAGCGCTTCCGTTCGCTGAGGCCCCTGGCTATGATGATTACTGTTCGATTCTGTTGATCTCCGGAGTGAGGGCCCGTGCAGAAGACCACCAGGCGGCTCGCCGACGGCCGGGAGATCCTCTACTTCGACACGGGGGACGGCAGGCGCCACGACGCCGTCGACCGGCGCCCCCTCGACCCCACCGCCACGGCCTCCGAGATCCGGCACGACCCGCTGCTCGACGAGTGGGTCGCCGTCACCGCCCACCGCCAGGGGCGCACGTACCACCCGCCGGCCGACGAGTGCCCGCTGTGCCCCTCCCGCGAGGGCCGCCGTACCGAGATCCCCGAGGCGGACTACCAGGTCGCCGTCTTCGAGAACCGCTTCCCCTCCTTCGCCGGCGGCCCCGGCCCCCTCTCCGCCCAGGAGCCGGACGGCCTCTTCGGCCACCGCCCCGGCGCCGGACGCTGCGAGGTCGTCTGCTTCACCGCCGACCACGACGCGTCCTTCGCCGACCTCACGCCCGCACGGGCCCGCCTCGTCCTCGACGCCTGGACCGACCGCACCGCCGCGCTCTCCCGCCTGCCCGGCGTCGAACAGGTCTTCTGCTTCGAGAACCGCGGCCGCGAGATCGGCGTCACCCTCGGCCACCCCCACGGGCAGATCTACGCCTATCCGTTCACCACGCCGCGCACCGCCCGCATGCTGCACACGGCCACCGCCCACCGCGAACGCACCGGCCGCAACCTCTTCGACGACGTGGTCGCCGCCGAACGCGCCGACAAGAGCCGCGTCGTCGCCGAGGGCGAGCACTGGACGGCCTTCGTCCCGCACGCCGCCCACTGGCCGTACGAGGTGCACCTCTACCCCCGGTGCCGGGTCGCCGACCTGACCGCGCTGGACGAAGGGGCCCGCGCCGAGTTCCCGCACCTCTACCTCGACGTGCTGCGCCGCTTCGACCGGATCTTCGGCCCCGGCGAGCCGCCCACCCCGTACATCTCCGCCTGGCACCAGGCCCCGCGCACCGCTCCCGGGCGCCACGACTTCGCCCTCCACCTCGAGCTTTTCACCATTCGCCGTACTTCGGGCAAGCTGAAGTTCCTCGCGGGTTCCGAATCCGGCATGAACGTGTTCATCAACGATGTGCCGCCGGAGACCGCGGCTCAGCGACTGCGAGAGGTAGGGAACGAGTGAAGTACCTGGTGACAGGCGGCGCGGGATACGTGGGCAGCGTCGTCGCCGCACACCTGCTGGAAGCGGGCCACACGGTCACCGTGCTGGACGACCTCTCCACCGGCTTCCGGGCCGGCGTCCCGCAGGGCGCCGACTTCGTCGAGGGGCGCGTGCAGGACGCCGCCCGCCACCTCGATCCCTCCTACGACGGCGTGCTGCACTTCGCCGCCTGCTCGCAGGTCGGCGAGTCCGTCGCGGACCCCGAGAAGTACTGGCGCAACAACCTCGGCGGCAGCATCGAACTCCTCGCCGCCATGCGCGAGCACGGCGTCCGCCGCCTGGTGTTCTCGTCCACGGCCGCCACCTACGGCGAACCGGCCGGTTCCCCGATCACCGAGGACGACCCCACCGCGCCGACCAGCCCGTACGGCGCCACCAAGCTCGCCGTCGACCACATGATCACCGGCGAGTGCCGTGCGCACGGCCTGGCCGCCGCCTCGCTGCGCTACTTCAACGTCGCCGGCGCGTACGCCGCCCCCGACGGGCACGTCTACGGCGAGCGGCACGACCCCGAGTCACACCTCATCCCGCTCGTCCTCCAGGTCGCCCAGGGCCGCCGCGAGCACATCAACGTCTTCGGCGACGACTACCCCACCCCCGACGGCACCTGCATCCGCGACTACATCCACGTCGCCGACCTCGCCGACGCCCACCTGCTCGCGCTGTCGAAGGCCGCGCCCGGGGAGCACCTGGTCTGCAACCTCGGCAACGGCAACGGCTTCTCCGTCCGCGAAGTGATCGAGACCGTCCGCAAGGTCACCGGCCACCCCGTGCCGGAGGTCGTCGCGGACCGCCGCGGCGGCGACCCCGCCGTCCTCGTCGCCTCCGCCGAACGCGCCCGGCGCCTGCTCGGCTGGCAGCCCTCGCGCGCCGACCTGGCCGGCATCGTCCAGGACGCCTGGGACTTCACCCGGCACGCCGCCGGGACCGACTGAGCCGGGGAGAGGGATGACCTTCCGCGAGGTGTACGGGGGCGCGCCGGACGGCGTGTGGGCGGCGCCCGGCCGGGTCAACCTGATCGGCGAACACACCGACTACAACGACGGCTTCGTGCTGCCGCTGGCCCTCCCGCACACCACGCGGGTCGCCGCGGTACGCCGGAACGACGGCGTGCTGCGGCTGCACTCCGCGCAGACCGGCGGCGCTGCGGCTCCGGTCGAACTGCGCCTCGACACGCTCGACCCGGCCGGCGCCGACGGCTGGGCCGCCTACCCCGCCGGGGTCGTCTGGGCGCTGCGCGAGGCCGGCCACCCGGTGGGCGGAGCCGACCTGCACGTCGACTCCACCGTGCCGACCGGCGCCGGGCTGTCCTCCTCCGCCGCCCTGGAGGTCGCCACCGGCCTCGCGCTGAACGACCTGTACGGCCTCGGACTCGACCCCGCGCGCCTCGCCGGACTCTGCCGCCGCGCGGAGAACGCCTACGTGGGCGTGCCGTGCGGGATCATGGACCAGATGGCCTCCGCCTGCTGCACCGAGGGCCACGCCCTGCACCTGGACACCCGCGACCTCACCCGCCGCCAGGTCCCCCTCGACCTGGCCGCACACCGGCTGCGGCTGCTGGTCGTCGACACCCGGGTGCAGCACTCCCTGGGCGACGGCGCCTATGCCGAACGCCGGTCCGGCTGCGAGGAGGGCGCCCGCCGGCTCGGCGTGTCCGCGCTGCGCGACGTGACCGTCGAGGAGCTGGACGCGGCGACTGCCCGCCTGGGCGACGAGCCCACCCTGCGGCGCCTGGTGCGGCACGTCGTCACCGAGAACCGGCGGGTCGAGGAGACGATCGCGCTGCTCGACGCAGGGGACGTCCGCGCCGTCGGACCGGTCCTCACCGCCGGACACGCCTCGCTGCGCGACGACTTCGCCGTCTCCTGCCCCGAACTCGACCTGGCCGTCGACACCGCCCTGGAGGCGGGCGCGCTGGGCGCACGGATGACCGGCGGCGGCTTCGGCGGCTCCGCGATCGTGCTGCTCGACGAGGCGCTGACCGCCAAGGTCGGCGACGCGGTGACGGAGGCGTTCGCCGCCGCGGGCCACCGCTCCCCCCGCCTCTTCGACGCGGTCCCGTCCGCGGGCGCCCACCGCGTGCCGTCGTAGCCGGGACGTGCACGCCCGGCCGTACGCCCCGGCGGTGGTGCCGTGCGGCCGGTCGGGGGGTTCCCCTCGGCCGAAGGTGTCGGCGTGCGCGGCCCGTTGACGGCGTCCGGGCTCTGCTGGAAGCTCCCGGGGACGACCGGCCCCACACGGGAGGACACATGGTGAGCGACGGTTCGGCACGACGGAGTACCGGCGGCAGAGGCGACGGCTCGGAAGGACGGCGCGGGCTGAGCCGCAAGGCGTTCCTCCGCGCGACCGCCGGGGCGGCCCTCGGCGGCGCGGCGGCACTCGGCACGGCGGGCGGCGCCCAGGCCGCCGACACCCGGGCGTTGCAGGTCACGAAGATCAAGGATCTGACCGGCCCGGGTCTGACCACCCGGTTCCGGATGGAGGCCACCGACCTCGGCATCCCGGCGCGGACACCCGACGGACGGACGCTGTTCGTCTTCGGCGACACCTTCGAGCAGGCCCGCGTCGGCGGCGGCTGGTGGCGCTCGCCCGTCGCGCTGTGGTCGGAGACCACCGACCTCGACGCCGGGGTGACCTGGTCCGGCGCCCACGGAGGCGCCGCCGCCGAACAGCTGTGGTTCTACGAGCACAACAACCCGGTGTTCTCCACGGTGCTGCCCTCTGACGTGATCACCATCGGCGGCACCATGTACCTGCACGCCATGGTCAACAAGGGCCTCGGCAACGTCGTGTGGACGGAGATCTGGCGCTCCGACGACTCCGGCGCGAGCTGGCAGCACACCGGCGCGAAGTTCCCCGCGAACCACGCCGGGGGACTGTTCCAGCTGCTGACCTGGGGCCGGGGGAACGACGGCTACGTGTACGTCTTCTCGACGGGCTTCCAGCGCGACAAGCCGCTGATCCTGCACCGGGTGCGGGAGGACCGCCTCACCGACCTCGCGGCGTACGAGCCGTGGGGCTGGCGGGACGGCGTGTGGGCGTGGGGCCATGCGCCGACGCCGGTGCTGGAGGGCCGGTTCGGCGAGCTGTGCCTGCGTCCGCTGGGCGGCAAGTGGCTGCTCACCTGGTTCAACGCCGGCGACTACCGCATCGACGGCATCCTCATGGACTACCCGACCTCCAACCTCCACACCGCGCACCGCCGCACCCTGGTGTGGGGCGGTCAGTGGGGCCAGGAGGACGACGCGCACGTGGCCCAGCTCTATGGCGGCTACGTCATCCCCGGGTCGACGCTCACCGACCTCCACCTGGCCGTCAGCCAGTGGAACACCGCGCAGGGCTGGCCGTACCGGGTGATGCAGCACCGGGTGCGCGGCTTCGTGTGAGAGGCGCGCGGAGGGGCGCGGCGCAAGGGCGCGCGAAGGGGTGGCGTGAGGGGCGTGACGTGCCCCGGCGCCGTGTGAGGGACGTGGTGCGCGCGGTGCCGGGCCCCGGCGGGCCGGCCGGTCGCGGCAGAGTGCGGGGAACCGGCCAGTTTCGCGGTTTCCCTTCCCTCTCCGGCTCCCCGCCGTAGGGTGGACCCTTGTGCACCGCGCCGGTGGGGGTCGGCGGGTGCGTTCGTCAGGGGGCGAGACAACCGGGGGCGTCACCCGGGCACGGGAGAGCGGCGGTACGTGAGACCGGCGGCGGCCGGGGTGTCGCCGTGTCCGCGTACCGGGTGACGCGTCCGCACCGTCATGGGGGCGACACATGCAACGGATCCGTGTCCTGGTGGTCGACGATCACCGGATCTTCGCCGAGTCCTTGGCCGCTGCGCTGGCCGCCGAGCAGGACGTCGAGGTGACCGCGGTGGGCAGCGGCGCGGCAGCCGTACACACTCTCGAGCGCGGCGCGGCCGAAGGGCGCCGTTTCGCCGTGCTGCTGGTCGACGCGCACCTGAGCGGCCCCGGACCCGCCCCGCCCGCTGACGAGCCGTCGTCCGCCGCCCCGCCACCGCCCGGCCCCTCCGGGGCCGCGTCGCCGCCGCTGGCGATCCCGTCGCCGCGCAGCGAACTCACGCCCGGTCAGCTCGCCGGCGGCCGGGACGGGTCGCCCGGCGCCGGACCGGGCTCCGCCGCCGCGGGCGCGGGCGGCCTGACGCTGCTGGCCCGGATGCGCACCGCCCACCCCGGGCTGCGCGCGGTCGTCCTCGCCGAACGCGACGATCCCGCCGTGGCCGCCGCCGCCCTCCAGGCGGGCGCCTGCGGCTGGGTGGCCAAGGACAGTCCGCTGAGCCGCCTGCTGCACGTGGTGCGCGGCGTGCTCAAGGGGGAGACGCATCTGCCGCCGCTGCTCCTCACCGGCGTGCTGGAGGAGCTGACCGCGTCGCGCGAGCACCGCTCGGAGAGCGAACGACTGGTCCACGCGCTGACGCCCCGTGAGTACGAGGTGCTGCGGTGCATGGTGGCCGGGCTGGGCCGCAAGGCCGTGGCCGAACGGCTCTACCTCTCCCCGCACACGGTGCGCACCCACATGCAGAACGTGCTGGGCAAGCTGGGCGTCCACTCCACTCTCGCCGCCGTCGCCCTGGCACGCCGCGCCGGCGTGCCGCCGGCCGGCCCGGGGGCGGCGGACTCCTGACGGCACCCGGCGGCGCGGTGCCCGCCGGGCCGCTGCCGGGGAGCGTGGCTCAGATCGGCGTGTTGTCGAAGGGGGCGGTGAGCTGGCGGAGGAGGTCGGCGAGTTCGCCGCGCTGGGTGTGGGACAGCTCCACCAGGATCGCCCGCTCCTGGTCCAGCAGGCCGGCCAGCGCGCTGTCCGCGCGGTGGCGGCCGTCGGCGGTCAGGCGCACCAGGACCCCGCGCCGGTCGCTGGGGTCGGGCAGCCGCTCGACGAGGCCCTTCTTGGCGAGCCGGTCGATGCGGTTGGTCATGGTGCCGGACGTGACCAGTGTCTGGGTGAGCAGCTGGCCGGGGGACAGCTGGTAGGGCGTGCCCGCGCGTCGCAGCGCCGTCAGCACGTCGAACTCCCACGGCTCCAGGCCGTGTTCCGCGAACGCGATCCGCCGTGCCCGGTCCAGGTGGCGGGCGAGCCTACTGACGCGGCTGAGCACCTCCAGCGGTTCCACGTCGAGGTCCGGGCGCTCCCGGCGCCATGCTGAAACCAGTCGGTCGACCTCGTCCTCCATGGAGATCAGTGTAATAGTTCTGTCGACATGAAGTCTCTTGACGTCGAGATAGTTGGGGTGGATGATCGCCTCATGGAGACGCCGGACGCCCAGGAAGCCCGAGACGTCCCGGACTGGGACCCCGCGCAGTACGCCCGCTACGCGGACCACCGCACCCGCCCGCTGCGGGACCTCCTCGCCCGTGTGCCCGACCCTCCGCCGAGGCGCGCCGACGCTCCGCGCGTCGCCGACCTCGGCTGCGGCCCGGGCGCGCCGACCGCACTCCTCGCCGAGCGGTGGCCCGCCGCGCACATCACCGGCTACGACAGCTCGCCCGCCATGCTGGCGCGAGCGGCGGCCTACGCCGGCCCGACCGCGGGCGGCGGCACGCTCGGTTTCGTCCACGCCGACCTCGCCGACTGGCGCCCCACCCAGCCGCACGACGTGCTCTTCTCCAACGCCGCCCTCCAGTGGTGGCCGGGCCACCCCGAAGCCCTCCCCGCCTACGTCGACGCCCTCGTCCCCGGCGGCACGCTGGCCTTCCAGGTCCCCGGCAACTTCGACGCCCCCAGCCACGTCCTGCTGCACGAACTGCGCAACACCCCGCGCTGGCGCGACCGCCTCGGCGCTCCCGCACGCACCGACGCGGTCCTGCAGCCCGCCGCATACGCCGCCGCCCTGGCGCCACTCGGCTGCGAGGTCGACGCCTGGGAGACCACGTACGTGCAGATCCTGCACGGCGAGGACGCGGTGCTGGAATGGACGAAGGGCACCGCACTGCGGCCGGTGCTCGGCGGGCTCGCCGACGACCCGCAGGCGCGCGACGCCTTCCTCGCCGAGTACGCCGCCGCGCTTCGCGCCGCCTACCCGCCCACCCCGCACGGCACCCTCTTCCCCTTCCGCCGCGTCTTCGTCGTGGCGGTCCGCCGATGACCGGCTTTGCCCTGGACGCACTCGACCACGTGCAGCTCGCCCTCCCGCCGGGCGGCGAGGAGGCGGCACGCGCGTACTACGCCGGCGTCCTCGGCATGACCGAGAAGTCCAAGCCCGCCGGCCTCGCCGCGCGAGGCGGCTGCTGGTTCCGGAGCGGCGCCGTCGAACTGCACCTCGGCGTCGAGCAGGGCTTCCTCCCCGCCCGCACGGCCCATCCTGGCATCCGGATCCGCGGCCTCGATGCCCTCGCCGCGCGGCTGACGGCGTACGGCGCCCCGGTGACCTGGGACGACGCGATCCCCGGCCGCCGCCGCTTCCACACCACGGACCCCTTCGGCAACCGCCTCGAGTTCCTCGAAGACACCTGACCGCCGAACCTTCGACGCGTCCGCCGCGACCTCGAAAGAGTGAGTAGAGCCCCGTAAGCGCTCTCCGGGGCAGGCGCCTCCCATAGCGTTCGTGCTATGGAATGGGGTACCGTCGAACTCGAGCCGGAGGTCGAAGCGTGGCTGGACGGGCTGGACGACAAGCGGTGGGCGCAAGCGTGGTTCCACCTGGATCTGCTGGAGGAGCGCGGCGTGCACCTGGGCGAGCCGTACACCCGGCAGCTCGACGGGAAGCTCCGCGAACTGCGCTTCTACTGCGGCGGCCGGCGGGTGCGAATCACGTACTGGATCGCCCCTCACCGACCCATCGTGATACTCACGGTGTTCCCCAAGACCCGGATGCGTGAGTTCGCCGAGATCGAGCGAGCGCGGCAGGCGCTCAAGCGCTGCCAGGCTGAGCAGCCCACGGCCGAGGAGGAGGTCCGGTGACCGGAGAGACACGACGTGCGGGGCTGGCGGAGGCGCGGCGAACGCGTCCGGTCACGGCCGAGATCAGGGAGGAGTACGCCGCAACCCGGCTGCGCTACGAGCTCGGAGTCGCCGTGCGCACGCGTCGGATCGAGCTCGGTCTGTCGCAGGAGGAGGTCGGGCGGCGCGCTCACATGACGCAGTCGGCGGTGGCCCGGTTCGAAGCCGGTGGGACGGTGCCCAGCCTGCCGGTCCTGGACCGCCTGGCCGGGGCGCTGCAACTCGACCTGCGCGTCGAGATGACGCCGCACGCCGCAGGCACCTGACCCCCCCCGCGCCTCCGCCCGGCGGCGGGCTCCGCCGGGCGGGCTTCGCGCGGTTGCGGGCGGTCACTCAGGACTTGCGGTGGCCGATGAGGCGGGGCTTCTGCTCCATGCCGTGCAGGCCGTGCCAGGCGAGGTTGACCAGGTGGGCGGCGACCTCGGCCTTCTTCGGCTTGCGGACGTTCAGCCACCACTGCCCGGTGAGCGCCACCATGCCCACCAGGGCCTGCGCGTACAGCGGCGACAGCTTCGGGTCGAAGCCGCGCATCTTGAACTCGCGGCCCAGGATGTCCTCGACCTGGGTGGCGATGTCGCTGATCAGCGAGGCGAAGGTGCCGGTGGACTGCGCGACGGGCGAGTCGCGCACCAGGATGCGGAAGCCGTCGGTGTACTGCTCGATGTAGTCCAGCAGCGCGAACGCCGCCTGCTCCAGCAGCTCCCGCGGGTGGCCGCCGGTCAGCGCGCCCGTCACCATGTCGAGGAGCTGCCGCATCTCGCGGTCCACGACCACCGCGTACAGGCCCTCCTTGCCGCCGAAGTGCTCGTAGACGACCGGCTTGGACACCCCCGCCTTGTGCGCGATCTCCTCCACCGACGTCGCTTCGAACCCGCGTTCGGCGAACAGGGAGCGGCCGATGTCGAGCAACTGCTCCCGGCGCTCCTTGCCCGTCATGCGTCTGCGGGCCCGCCGGGAGGTCGGAGCCGCGCCCGGCTTGGGGGATATGTCCTGCGGGCTGACGTGGTTCGCGCGGTCGTCGGTCGGCACGGACACCATCATGCCGCTTCGGCGGCACGCTCCTGGCGGCGGGAGTCGATTCGGTCCCGCTTGGGCCAACGCACGTCGTACGCCCAGCCCAGCTGTTCGAACCAGCGGATGATCCGCGCGCTGGAGTCCAGCTGCCCGCGCAGCACGCCGTGACGTGCGCACGTCGGGTCGGCGTGGTGCAGGTTGTGCCACGACTCGCCGCACGACAGGACCGCCAGCCACCACACGTTGCCCGACTTGTCCCGGGACTTGAACGGCCGCTTGCCGACCGCGTGGCAGATCGAGTTGATCGACCACGTGACGTGGTGCAGCAGTGCCACTCGTACGAGTGAACCCCAGAAGAAGGCGGTCAGCGCGCCCTGCCAGGACCACGTGGCCAGACCCCCGATCAGCGGCGGCAGCAGCAGCGACACCGTCGTCCACAGCACGAACTGCCGCGAGATCGCCCGGATGGCGGGGTCCCTGACCAGGTCCGGGGCGTACTTCTGCTGGGACGTCTGCTCCTCGTCGAACATCCAGCCCACGTGGGCCCACCACAGCCCCTTCATCAGTGCCGGCACGGTCTCGCCGTACCGCCACGGGGAGTGCGGGTCGCCCTCGGCGTCGGAGAACTTGTGGTGCTTGCGGTGGTCGGCCACCCAGCGCACCAGCGGGCCCTCCACGGCGAGCGAGCCCATCACCGCGAGCGCGATCCGCAGCGGCCGCTTCGCCTTGAACGAGCCGTGCGTGAAGTAGCGGTGGAAACCGATCGTGATGCCGTGGCAACCGATGTAGTACATGGCCACGAGCAGCCCCAGATCCAGCCAGCTCACACCCCAGCCCCAGGCCAGCGGCACCGCCGCGAGCAGCGCGAGGAAGGGAAGGACGATGAAGGCCAGCAGGGCGACCTGTTCGAGCGACCGCCGCTGCTCGCCACCCAGCGTGGCGAGCTCGGCGGGCGCGGTGGGGGAAGCCGTTCGAGAGCTCGAATCCTTTTCGAGTACGTCCGGGCCAGGAGTCATGGTGCTGTCCCTCGGGGAGCGGGGGCGGGGGTCGGAGAGCGTGCGGGGAGTGGCGGTCCGGGGCCCCGGCGGGGGACGACGCCGCCTTCACCACACGCCCCAGCAGGCTACGGAACCGTAACCTACGGCGTCGTAAGTATGGCAGCCCTCAGCGACGGGGCAACAGGGCCGGTGTGCCCACCCAGCGTGACCGGCACCCGGACACCCGCCAGGCCCCCGCGCCCGGCGGCCTATCCTGTACGGCGTCGGACAGCGCGGTCCGTGACCAGCCGGAAGCACACCGGAAAGCCCACCCGCTTGCCAAGGAGCCCGCACCCGTGAGCAGTGCCGACAGCGACACCGCCGGCGACACCATCAGCCGGCCGGAGGAGACCGACAACCCCGGCAACCCCGGCAGCCTCGACAACGCCGACAACGCCGACAACACAGCCCTGCGTGCCGACATCCGGCGCCTCGGCGACCTGCTCGGCGAGACCCTCGTACGCCAAGAAGGGGCCGAGCTGCTCGATCTCGTCGAGCGGGTCCGCGCCCTCACCCGCAGTGACGGCGAGGCCGCCGCCGCCCTCCTGGGACGCACCGACCTGGAGACCGCCACCAAGCTCGTGCGCGCCTTCTCCATCTACTTCCACCTCGCCAACGTCACCGAGCAGGTGCACCGCGGCAGGGAGCTGCGGGCCCGCCGCGCGGCGGAGGGCGGCCTGCTCTCCCGCACCGCCGACATGCTCAAGGACGCCGACGCGCAGCACCTGCGGGAGACCGCCCGCAACCTCGGCGTCCGGCCCGTCTTCACCGCCCACCCCACCGAAGCCGCCCGCCGGTCCGTCCTCACCAAGCTCCGCAAGATCGCCGAACTGCTCGACGCCGACGAGAACGACCGCCGCCGCACCGACCTGCGCCTCGCCGAGAACATCGACCTGGTCTGGCAGACCGACGAGCTGCGCGTCGCACGCCCCGAGCCCGCCGACGAGGCCCGCAACGCCGTCTACTACCTCGACGAACTGCACTCCGGTGCCGTCGGCGACGTCCTCGAGGACCTGTCCGCAGAACTCGAACGCGCCGGCGCGCCGCTGCCGCCCGGAAGCCGCCCGCTGACCTTCGGCACCTGGATCGGCGGCGACCGCGACGGCAACCCCAACGTCACCCCCCAGGTCACCTGGGACGTGCTGCTGCTCCAGCACGAGCACGGCATCACCGACGCTCTGCTGCACGTCGACGAACTCCGCGGCGCGCTCTCCAACTCGGTCCGCAACAGCGGCGCCACCGACGAACTGCTCGACTCCCTGCAAGCCGACCTCGAACGGCTCCCCGAGATCAGCCCCCGCTACAAGCGGCTCAACGCCGAGGAGCCCTACCGGCTCAAGGCCACCTGCATCCGGCAGAAGCTCCTCAACACCCGCGACCGGCTCGCCGCCGACGCCCCGCACGCCCCCGGCCGCGACTACCTGGGCACCGGCGAACTCCTCGCCGACCTCACCCTGCTCCAGACCTCGCTGCGCGCACACAAGGGCGGCCTCGTCGCCGACGGCCACCTCGAACGGCTGCTGCGCACCCTCGCCGCGTTCGGCCTCCAGCTCGCCACCATGGACGTCCGCGAACACGCCGAAGCCCACCACCAGGCCCTCGGCCAGCTCTTCGACCGGCTCGGCGAGGAGTCCTGGCGCTACCTCGACATGCCCCGCGACTACCGGCAGAAGCTGCTCGCCAAGGAGCTTCGTTCACGCCGCCCCCTGGCCCCCAGCCCCGCCCCGCTGGACGACGCGGGCGCCCGCACCCTCGGCGTCTTCCAGACCGTCCGCCGCGCCCTGGACACCTTCGGGCCCGAGGTCGTCGAGTCCTACATCCTCTCCATGTGCCAGGGCGCCGACGACGTCTTCGCCGCCGCCGTCCTCGCCCGCGAGGCCGGGCTGATCGACCTGCACGCCGGCTGGGCCCGCATCGGCATCGTCCCGCTGCTGGAGACCACGGACGAGCTGAAGATCGCCGACGAACTGCTCGACGCCATGCTGTCCGACCCCTCCTACCGGCGGCTCGTCGCCCTGCGAGGCGACCGGCAGGAGGTCATGCTCGGCTACTCCGACTCCTCCAAGTTCGGCGGCATCACCACCTCCCAGTGGGAGATCCACCGCGCTCAGCGCCGGCTCCGCGACGTCGCCCACCGCCACGGTGTGCGCCTCCGCCTCTTCCACGGACGCGGCGGCACCGTCGGCCGCGGCGGCGGCCCCACCCACGACGCGATCCTCGCCCAGCCCTGGGGCACCCTCGAGGGCGAGATCAAGGTCACCGAACAGGGAGAGGTCATCTCCGACAAGTACCTGGTGCCGTCCCTGGCCCGCGAGAACCTCGAACTGACCGTCGCGGCCACTCTCCAGGCCTCCGCGCTGCACACCGCGCCGCGCCAGTCCGACGAGGCCCTGGCCCGCTGGGACGCCGCCATGGACACCGTCTCCGACGCCGCCCACACCGCGTACCGCGCCCTGGTGCAGGACCCCGACCTGCCCGCGTACTTCTTCGCGTCCACCCCCGTCGACCAGCTCGCCGAACTCCACCTCGGCTCCCGCCCCTCCCGCCGCCCCGACAGCGGCAAGGGACTCGAGGGCCTCCGTGCCATCCCGTGGGTCTTCGGCTGGACGCAGTCCCGGCAGATCGTGCCCGGCTGGTACGGCGTCGGCACCGGCCTGCGCGCCGCTCGGGAGGCCGGCCTCGACGCCGTGCTCGACGAGGCCTACGCGCACTGGCACTTCTTCCGCAACTTCCTCTCCAACGTCGAGATGACGCTCGCCAAGACCGACCTGCGGATCGCCCGCCACTACGTCGACACCCTCGTCCCCGGCGAGCTGCGGCACGTCTTCGCCACCATCGAGGCCGAGCACGCCCTCACCGTCACCGAGGTGCTCCGCATCACCGGCGAGGACAAGCTGCTCGACGCCAATCCCGTACTCCGGCAGACCTTCCAGATCCGCGACGCCTACCTCGACCCGATCTCCTACCTCCAGGTCGCCCTGCTGGACCGTCAACGGCAGGCCGCCGAACGGGAGGAGGAGCCCGACCCCGACCTGAGCCGTGCCCTGCTGCTCACCGTCAACGGTGTCGCGGCCGGGCTGCGCAACACTGGTTAACGGGTACCCAACAGGTCCGTACCGAGGCGCCGTTCACCCCCGGGGTGGGCGGCGCCTCGCCGTGCGGGCGGAGCAGGGACGGGCCCCGCCGCACCCGCGGCGACGTGCGCGAACCGTCCGAAAGTGGCAACGTGCTGCAACTCCGCGGGCCTTGAGAACGCCCTCGGTGGCAGGGACCTGCCATGCTTAACAGTTCACTAGGGCGGCCCGGGGTGGCAAGGTCCTGTACTGCCGGGACCGCACAGGAACCGGTGCGGTAGACCGAACCGCGTGACGCCCCGAAGGTCGCCGCCCAGGGCCGACCACCCTGAGCGGCGACCTCCCCCCTCACGCTCCGCCCGTCCGGACGCCGACCAACGCCCGGACGGGCGGAGCGACCACACCCCCGTCCCC